>CAITND010000225.1 GCA_903893625.1 uncultured Oscillatoriales cyanobacterium | reverse complement strand
CTCCGTAAGGAATAGGAATATTTATGTTGTTTAGATAAATATTTGATATAATTAATATTATATATCAATTATATGAAATATTAATTCTTCGGAAAATAGCTATCATGTTTGAGAATTATGGCCGAAAAGTAAGCTATAATTTTCAAACATGAAACAGCCCTGGGGTTAACCGTGATCAAGATACCAGCACAATTTGACTATAAATTCAATGAAGTTTTATCATATTTGTGCTTGTATAATTCTGAAATAGTAAAATTTACTTCTATAGTCAATCAAGAATTAATGTTTAATCAAACTAAGACTGAGTTAAGACGTTTGCTGATTAAACAACGTCGTTCTTTATCAGAAAAAGACTGGAAAGAAAAAAGCGATCGCATTTGTCAAAACTTAACAAACAATCCGCTTTTTCAACAATCAAAAACGATTTTATCCTATTTCAGTTTTCGTCAAGAACCCGATTTAAGTTTATTATTGAGTAACACCCCTAAAAGATGGGGATTTCCCCGTTGTGTTGAACAATCTTTAACGTGGCATTCTTGGCAACCTGGAGATGCTGATGAGACGAATCGTTATGGTATTATTGAACCGGATGCTAATTTACCCCTGTTAAATAGTTCAGAAATTGATTTAATTTTAGTTCCATCCGTTGCTTGTGATTATCAAGGATATCGATTAGGATACGGAGGTGGATTTTATGATAGAATGTTGAGTTTACCCGAATGGAATTTAATTCCGACGGTTGGGATTACATTTGATTTTGCTTATCTGATCTCATTACCGATTGATTCTTGGGATAAACCGTTAAATGCAGTTTGTACAGAATCTCAATTTATAATAGGTAATAGGTAATAGGTAATAGGTAATAGGTAATAGGTAATAGGTAATAGGTAATAGGTAATAGGTAATAGGTAATAGGTAATAGGATAAAAAATGATTGATCAATTTCCTAAAATTAACTTAAATAATAAAACAATAAAAACAGTCATTATTTATATGATTCTCGGAATAATTGCTGTTTTAATGCTGTTTCCTCTGGTTTGGTTGGTGAGTACGGCGTTTAAATCTCCTAGTGAAAATATCTTTCAATTTCCCCCTCAATTAATTCCTAGTCAACCCACCTTTCAGAATTTTATTACTGTCTGGAAAACGAATCCTTTTGGACGTTATTTATTTAATAGTCTGCTTGTAGCTACCTTAACGGTTAGTTTGAATTTATTATTTTGTTCTTTAGCCGCTTATCCCTTGGCGAGATTAAACTTTAAAGGCAAAGATTGGATTTTTACGGCTATTATTGCCACGATTATGATTCCGTTTCAAATTGTGATGATTCCGTTATATGTATTAATAGTACACTTAGAATTAAGAAACAGTTATTTAGGAATTATTTTTCCCAGTATTGCCTCTGCCTTTGGAATATTTCTCTTAAGACAGGCGTTTCAAAGTGTCCCGAAAGAATTAGAAGAAGCCGCTAGAATTGATGGCTGTTCAGAATTAGGAATTTGGTGGAATGTCATGATTCCGGCGATTAAACCCGCTTTAATTACCTTAGCAATCTTTGTATTTATTGGGTCTTGGAGTGACTTTCTTTGGCCGTTATTAATTTTAGATCAACCTGACTATTATACCATGCCGTTAGGCGTAGCAACTCTAGCCGGAACATTCTCCTTAGACTGGCGATTAATTGCGGCGGGTTCGGTGATTTCCATTGCGCCCGTTTTGCTATTCTTTTTAATATTACAACGCTATATTGTGCCAACGGATGCGGGGTCAGGAGTCAAAGGATAATTCCACTTATCGACAGGTTAATGCAGCTTTAGGATAAGCAATTCGTTTGTGATTCACTTGTTCCCAAACCCGCACAAAAACCTCTGCTATTTTACTCATTTCCTCCCGTGTTAAACCTGAATCTGTTAATTGATGATCTTGCCATCTCGCTTTTAAAATTTTATTCACCATATTTAAAGCTTCTTCGTGGGTGGCATCTTTGAGCGATCGCAATGCCGCCTCACAGGAATCTGCTAACATTACAATACCCGTTTCTCTCGATTGAGGAATCGGCCCGTCATAGCGGAAATCTTCTTCCTTAACTTGCAATTTAGGATTGTCTTTTGCACATTGTCGCGCTTGATAATAAAAATAAGCAATCTGCATATTCCCTTGATGTTCAGGAATAAAAGCTTTAATAGCTTTTGGTAAACGATATTTTCTCGCCATTACTAACCCCTCATCAACGTGCTTTTTAATAATTCGGGCACTTTCCCAAGGATCATTAATTGTATCGTGTTTATTCAGCCCCCCCATTTGATTTTCAATAAATCCTAACGGGTCGTGCATTTTTCCAATATCATGATAAAGGGTTCCTGTTCTGACTAATTCTACATTGCAGCCTAATGCTTGAGCCGCCGATTCTGCTAAATTAGCGACAAACATTGTATGTTGAAATGTTCCCGGTGCTTCGGTAGCTAATCGTTTTAATAAAGGTCGATTCGGGTTAGCTAATTCAGCTAATCGAATCGGAGTAATCAAATCAAATAAATGTTCTAAATAGGGACTCAACCCCAAAGCCACAATACTCCAAGCAACTCCTTCTAACACTTGTAATCCGACAATTTTAAGCAAAATATACCAAATTGATCCCGCCGTTGAACTGGCAATTAAATTCAGAATTAAATAAACTACGCCTTGAGTTACTCCCACCCATAACCCCAGTAATGCTAATTCTTCTCGACACCGAGATTGTCCGGCTAACAAACTTCCAACCAGTCCTCCCGCCGCACTAGCCACTAAATGTACATTGTCAATTTCCATCCCAATTGGTAACAAAATTGAGAGCAAACTCACAACGGTTACACCAACAGCCGAGCCATAAAAAGTTCCCACCAATAACCCCACCGCAGGTAAATTAATGAGGGGTAATTTCAAGAGAATAATAATCGGGGTACTTAAAGTTAGTAATAATAATAATAACCGATCTCGACGGCGTAAACCTCGATGAAATTTCCATTCAACTAATAAAACAATTCCGATTCCTATACTCACAAATCCTACGAGACTAATTAATCCTTTCGTATTAATTCCCCGTTCACTTAAACCAAAATAATCCAGTAATACAAAATCCCGTTGAGTAATTTTTTGCCCTCTAGTAACAATAACTTCCCCTTTATTAATATTCACCAGCACAGGTTCAATTTTTTTGGCGACTAACTCCGCTCGGTGACGGGTGGCTTGAAGGTCTTTAACTAAATTTGCTTTTAAAACTTCAGTAAATAAATGGGTAGCAAATAATTGACTTTCTAAAGGAATTGTATTTTGTACCTGAATCTCAATCGCTTGTTTAAGAATTTCATCGGGTAAGCCAGGAGCAATGCCTTGAGCCAGCATTTCCTGAGTAATTTGATCAACTCTCTTTTGAGTTTGCAACCAAGTCTGATCAGGCCATTCAAAGATAGACTCACTATAAAAGATTTCTTGATCAACAGACCCCTGGGAAAAGGCATTCAACGCTTTGGCATACCGCCAACGCGCTTCAGTAACATCGGACACCAATTGTGAAAATTCAACGGGGGTTGTGCGCTGACGATAGGCTTTTAATTGTATTAAAGCCTGTCGCCGAATTTGATCTAAGGTGGCTTCTTGCCAATCTGCAAATTTTGTAGCGGTTTTTTTGTTCGTATTTTTAGGTTTAATATTCGAGGGAATTTGTACAGTTAACTGTTCTACTTGAGCAAGTAAATCTTGCCATTCTCGTTCCTGACAGCGACGCAAATAACGCTGAACTTCAGTCGATAAAATTCCTTGATCTATAAAGGGGAAGGGTTGGGCGATGTTTCGGATGTACGTTCCCTGTTCTAATACCCTTTGAATCGTTTGATTAATATCTTGATTAATTGATGTGTCAATGACTAAAACGGGAATTGCACCAATTTCAGCAGCTTTGCGCTTTTCATCCGTTGTTTCGACATCGGTAACACTAGCATCCCAAGGCGAGTAAATGGTTTCAGAGGCGACTCGGCCCACATCCAGTTTCGGCTGGTTATAAAATCGGACACCCATGACACTGGTTAAGGAAACAACGGCGACTAAAAAAAAGGTCGGACTACTTAAGGAGCCTTGATTTTTGTTAACTTTTCGACCTTGACGATGGGGCCAAGCCGGAGGCATATAACCGGGGACGGAACGGGATATTTCCGTTGGAGAAGGCTTTGGACAAGACGAGGGGGGATGAGTGCGGCGATAAAGCCGTTCAATCTGTTGCGTCAGAGTATGGAGCGTATTCATCAGAAAAATGAGTAGAAACCCCTAACTTCTAGTTAGGCTTTATATTTCCCCTTTCAGGGAGGAGGGTATGGTGGCCCTCCTAACTCCTATTTCTAGGGTAAAGTTAGCTTCAATAAGGTTTTAAGAGCTTGTTAGGCTAGTAGCACTGTCTTACCCCTCGTAAAACTGTTTAACTACTAACGACAGAGCCAGGGACTAGCTACGCATCCAACAGGGTGTCATGACTCAAAAAACGTAGTCAGTTAAGACTTAGGCTGGTCAACTAACTGAAGTTAGAGGCACGTTGGCGTAGCCTGCGCTCCGCGCATAGCCCCGTCACTTCAGTGCGGGGTGCTGACCTGCATTGAAGCTAGATCAAGGGTTTTAGCAGCCGTTTCATATCTGAATTAACTTTGTGCAGCCTTTTGGGTTAAAAGGGGTAAGTTTAATTGGGATTAACGATACACCCCTGACCACACCGCAAACAAGTTATCAGCTAACTGTAGCAGTTCACTCTCGTAGTTCTTTGATTCTACAGAATCATTTTCAATCTCCGCATCAGCTTGAAGATATAAAGATTTTGTCTGAAGGGTTAAACGCCATGGAACTGAAATTCCCATTAACCCGTGATAAGCACCGGATAAGGCTCCACTAATGGCGGCGGTGATTTCTGGATCATATCCTGTTTGGAGCGATCGCAAAACCGTTAAGGAATAGTCCTCTGGAGTGGTCAGAAAACAATACAAGCCTAGCGCTAATGCTGTCCAGTTCTCAGAATCGAAGTTAGAATCAAATCTCTTGAGGGAACTCACTTTTGAGGTCTGAGTCAGTTGACGAACTGCCGTTTCTAAACTGGCCCTTTGCTGCAATAGGGTTTGAACCTGTTCTAATTTGGCGGTTAAGGCTGTTTCTGAACGTAATTTGGGTAACAGGTTAGGAATTAGCTGATGGGGTTTGGGGTTTTGTGTTAGGATCTCGGCGATTGCGACCGCCATGACTAATACCCCATCCTGAATATAAGCCTCCTCTTCTGGCCGATTCCATCCCAAGTGTTGTAACGAACTCAAATTGTCATGAAAGAATAATGCTAGGGGTAAGCCGACAAGAGCCACTTCACTCCCCGAATTTAACCCCTGTGTCAATAGCACCGATTGTTTTAGGGAGGTTTCTCGGTGTCGGGGTTTTTCCGTCTCGATTTTCCCGACTTTCCAGTAGTCAACCGGATCAAATCCCTGACATTGAATTAAGCTTTGAGTCAGTTGGGGAATCAGCAGACCCCAATTCAGGGATGAACCGGGAGACTTCCCCCGTGAAACCGAGGCTGTTTTTAACCAACATTGACCCAACTCATAACCGAGGGCTACTCCTAGAAAAGCCCCCTGAAACTGGCTATATAGTAAACTACCCACACTTGTCTTCGAGTAAGTGTGGGCTTTCAGTAGCCCTAAGATTAAGATCACAAGATAATAACCTTGAGCCTCTGGGCTGGCTTACACTCAACCCCACTAAAGCTATCATTAACGAGCCATTAAGATCGGCGTCACCAATCCATCCACAAACCTTATTGCTGCATTGAAAAGACTTATTATTTCTCCGTCCAATCTGTAGGCAACAGTGGCAGGTTTGCGAAGTATAAGCCGGATTAACCGCTATCACTTGAACACCTTCTTTAATCCCTTTATATTCGAGAAAACTTCTTAACTGATAAAAAGCCCAAGAATTAGACCGTCTTCGCTCTGTTTTGTTTCTAGGTTGGGAATTGGTTCTCTCTCGAATTCCGGTTAAATCTTCAATGGCTATGATCGATTGAGATGGCTTGGCTTCACTGATAATAGACTTTGATATATTATGGTTTAACCACGTCTGATACCTTCTTTCCTTTCCCGCTAACCGTTTCAAGATGTTTCTAGCTCTGCGTCTAGTTGACCTTGTGCCTTGGGAGGCTTTTTTCTGCAAAGAAGCTCTAGTGCGGTTATATTGATCTCTTATCTGCTGAATATTTTTGCCCGACCAAGATTGGCCCGTGCTAGTAACAGCAATGTCCCTTCTTCCCAAATCAACACCAATTACTTTGTCGGATGCTTCTATTTTTGAGGGTTCGGATTTTAACTGGATATGGGCATACCAATTACCATCTTTGTGCAGACAAACTTGGGCTGAAGTCGGGTTTTGCCCGGTTAACTTACCCCGATGATAATTACTGGCTACTAAAGGAAGAGTTACACGCTTGCTAGTGGTGCTAATGCTAACACTCCAGATCTTTTCAATAAATCGAAATGTTCTGGAATCACAATCAAAGCTGGTTGGTTTGAAGTGTTTAACTTTTCTACCTTTATGCTTTGCTGTTAACCGATTGGCAGCTACTCTGGCACAAGCTCTAACAACATGGTTGGCTGTTAGTCCAAATTGCGTTTTAACATCGTGGTAACAAACCGCTTGAATTGAGTTTCTGTTCGTTAGGTTTGGGTTGACTGTTTGATTAATCCAGTTACAGGCTGACGCAAAAGCCAGAGATGTCCCAACTAACAACTCTGGCTGCGCTTGGGATACATCAAGTCTCACAACTAGCGTCAATATTTGCTCCATAACCTCAAAAAACTCACTAGCATGATAGTACACTAAGAAATCAGGAATTCGCTACGCTCAGTTTTTATTGGGTCGCCATTCCTCCACACACTGACCTGACGGAGAGCCTGTGGGCATCCTGGCGACATTTTTGGTGAATCTTGCTTCATGGAACATAAGCTCAGGGGTTTTGCCCATTCAAGTAATGAACTAAAGCTTGTAGCCCTAGACGGTAACTTTCTGCACCAAATCCACTAATTTGCCCAATCGCCACAGATGCGATCAAAGAATGATGCCGGAACGCTTCTCGACGATAAATATTGCTCAGATGTACCTCAACGGTGGGAATTCCCACCCCGGAGATCGCATCTCGAAGGGCAATACTGGTGTGAGTATACGCTCCAGCATTAATCAGCAAGCCTTGGTGTTGCCCGAATGCGGAGTGTATTGCATCCACCAAAGCCCCTTCGTGGTTAGACTGAGTAATCGAAAGTTTGACCTGGAGCAACTGAGCTTCTTGCTCCAGCATTCGATTAATGCCGTCTAACGTTGTTTTCCCGTAAATTTCGGGTTCTCGCTGACCCAACAAATTCAAATTTGGGCCATGCAATATCAAAAGACTTAGCAACAGATTAACCTTATAGAACGTTAAATCAACTACCTCCGACGACGGGGTTCGTCTACAGGTATCGGAACTAGCTCCCCTTCCGGTTGAGCCGCAGGGCCTAATAAAGCATCAATTAGCTCACGCGCCCATTCTTTTAGTTTTTCCAGTATTCTATCAATGTATTCCATTGAACAAATGGCTCCTCGTTGTAAACTGGCTACGCAACTTGACCGCAGGTTTAAGATCAACCTAAGCTTCAGCCAAGTTAGGCATATAGCTCAAAACTCAGCCTTGCTATAGGTTAGCAAGTTTTATACTGAACAGATATCTCCGAGATATTTTTTTATTTTATTATGTTACCGCGCGCTCAAAATTCTACAAAAATTTCTAAAATTTTAAGCCCTCTGTAACATAACATCGTCAGACCCATCTAAGGAGTTTAGATAATTTCACAGCTTCACTCATTTCCTAAAGCAATTGCATTTAGGATGAATAAAAACGGGCTTGATGATGGTAATCGATATTATACAGGCTGACTCAACTAAGACTTGAGATAGGCTGCATTAACTACATCTTACCAATTTTTTTAAGTTGTGATTAACTTTTGAATTAAACTTTACCACCTTCATCATAACAAATGTTTACAAATTTACGCAAGGGGTATTGATTGTTGACTGTTGGCTGTTGACTGTTGGCTCTTGGCGAGCGGCGAGCGGGGACGCTCACACTACTTTCCTCTTCTCCCCCGGTGGCCCCCCAGGGTGTTTTCATTTTCCAAAAATGCGATGCGCTCTTCTGGCGCGGCTAGCACCATCGCTTAACCTTTGATCTGGGGCAGGTTTTAGGCTTGATTTCAAAAGAAAATATCAAAACTGTTGAAATCATCCTTCTTTTCTTTACAGAGTAAGGCTTTTAGAACTTAGTGATCGCATAAATTAGTCATTTTAACCAATCCTTCTTAAAATATTAGGGGGACGGGCGGATTTATAAAATTAATGATAGGTGACAAAAATAGAAGTAAAACCGCCCATAAAACTGTTTAATGTTTTTAACTAGCGATGCGATCTAACGCTCTTCTTCCTCCCCAACGTTCTACAATTTTATCATCATAATCATCGGCAATTTCTAGCACAGCGTTAACGGAAGCTTCTAACTCTACTTGATCGCAAGTCGAGCCAACAATCGTATGCTCAAAAACAATATCCCCGTGTTCATCAATTCCAAAAGCTCCAAATCTCATAATATTATTTTCTCGGAGGAGAAAATGTAATAAATCTGGGGAAAGTTCCACATCCGTCACCACATAAGACCGGGCATTAATAACGGCATCATCTTTTTCCCAAGGAAACACAAATACCTCAACCAATGCTGAACCCATGACCATTGCTAATCCTGGCACATCTTCCCTCGCGCAAGGGAATTTGCCGTATAATTCTCGCATCCAAGTGGCAACTTTGTTATAACAAGCTTCTTGCATTGCGGTTTGAAATTCCATTTTCAGCTTTCTCCTAACGATTTTTCCTAGTTTGTAACACTTTTTGGGTCAGGGTAAGCAGGATTTGTATTATTTCTCAACACGGTGATCAAAGGCTTAATCAAATTTTTGAAGTTCTTTGTAGAAACTGGTTGTCCGAGGTTCTCAAAAACAGGTTGAGTTATCAGAAAAATGGGTTTAAAACCTCGTCCTTCTAGGACGAATTTTTATTAAGATAAATAACAAAACTACCGAATTACTGCGAATTACTGTGGTTTTCTGTTAACATATTAGTGGTTGTGAAAAGACCCGCCCGAATCAAAGATACTCCGAAATAAATAACAAGGTTGAAAGTCCTGTGGGGT
>CAITND010000224.1 GCA_903893625.1 uncultured Oscillatoriales cyanobacterium | reverse complement strand
GAGAGAATTTCCTTCTCCCTTGCGATCGCCAATTTCACGTTTAATAGTTAAAGACTGTTGAAAGAACTCAATCGCTTTTTGATACTGTTCTAAGTCATCGTAAGCATTGCCCAAACTGTAGAGAGAATTTCCTTCTCCCTTGCGATCGCCAATTTCACGTTTAATAGTTAAAGACTGTTGATAGAATTCTATGGATTTTTCATACTGTCCTAAGTTATTGTAAGTAATGCCCAAACTGATGAGAGCATTCCCTTCTCCCTTGCGATCACCAATTTCACGAAAAATAGTCAAAGACTGTTGATAGAATTCTATGGCTCGTTGATATTGCCCCAAGGAATTGTAAGCCCAGCCCAAATTGCCCAGAGAATTCCCTTCTCCCTTGCGATCGCTAATTTCACGAAAAATAGTCAAAGACTGTTGAAAGAACTCAATCGCTTTTTGAGACTGTCCTAAGTCATCGTAAGTATTGCCCAAATTGTTGAGAGAACTCCCTTCTCCCTTGCGATCGCCAATTTCACGTTTAATAGTTAAAGACTGTTGATAGAACTCAATCGCTTTTTCATACTTTTCTAAACTATTGTAAGCCCAGCCCAAACCGTTGAGAGAATTCCCTTCTCCCTTGCGATCGCTAATTTCACGTTGAATAGTTAAAGACTGTTGAAAGAACTCAATGGCTTTTTGAGACTGTCCTAAACTATTGTAAGCCCAGCCCAAACCGTAGAGAGAACTCCCTTCTCCCTTGCGATCGCTAATTTCACGTTGAATAGTTAAAGATTGTTGAAAGAACTCAATGGCTTTTTGAGACTGTCCTAAGTCATCGTAAGCATTGCCCAAGCCGTAGAGAGAACTCCCTTCTCCCTTGCGATCGCCTATTTCACGTTGAATAGTTAAAGATTGTTGAAAGAACTCAATGGCTTTTTGAGACTGTCCTAAGTCATCGTAAGCATTGCCCAAACTGTTGAGAGCATTCCCTTCTCCGGTGCGATCGCCTATTTGTCGATAAAGTTTTAATGCCGTTTCCCCAGACTGAATTGCCGCTTGATATTGGCTAGTTTCATATTGTTGTATTCCTTGCTGTAATAATCGGTCTGCTTCTGCTTTTTGTTCTGTGACGTTTTGGGCAAATACCCCATTACCTATCTGTAATGATTCCCAGAAAAAAAGCCTGGGGTGTTCTGTTAGAGTTAGGGTTGTTAATAGGGTGAATAACGTTGTTAATCCTAGATGTTGCAGTTTCATAGTGTGAGTTTTGGTTAAATCAAGGGTTCATTAACAATCAAATTTAATTCTACTTCATTGAGCAGTTTTTGCCAACTTTGTTTTAATTGTGGATCATTGGGATTTTGGCGAAGTTGTTCAGCTAAATTAGCGATCGCATCATGCCAAATTCCTGCTTTAGAATAAATTAACCAATGCTGATTTGTTGGAGTTTCTGCTAACTTTTGGGTGAGTTCGGGTGTGGGAATATTGCGTTGAATCAGTCCTTGAATAAAGGGAGGATTAGAACCCGGACAATTAACTTGAACTGTCCAACGATAGGGGATTTCTGTTTGTAATTCAGGGCTATTTTTGGCTAGGGTAATCATTAAAATTCCTCCAGTTTTGGGAAGATTTAATGTAATTTTATAAACGAGTTGATTTGTGTTATTATTATAGATAACAAAATCAGCCGTTTGAGCTTCGCTTGGAGGGAAATAAATTAATAAACTTGGATGGGGAGAAATTGTTAATTCTAATTGTTTTTCACTCTTGGGAATTAAAGCAGTTAACGGTTTAATATTCTCTGAAGTGAAACATTGATCTCGTGTTGCGCCTGGTTTTGTGTCTTCTGTACCGCCATCTATATTACCGGGAGTTACGGGAGATCCGGGTCTTCTGTTTTGTTTACCGCTTTTTTTATCGCCGGGAATTAATCGCGTTGCTCCGGGTTTTGTGTCTTCTGTACCGCCTTCTGTATCATAGGGAATTACGGTCGGTTGTTCAGCGTTTATGGGAACGGGAATCACCCAGAATCCTAAACTTAATATGAAAATTTTTAAGCTCAAGGGAATCGAGAATAATGATTTTAGCATTGCACCTTTTCTCCACTCAAATTTTTATTTTAATCTCAGAAACAATCAGGAATTACGCAAGCAGGCTATATATAGCGTGTCAAAAGTAGGCGATCGCATACCAATGATAATAGCAATCGCCCTTAAAAGTCCTAATTATTTATTTTCCCCCCAATTTTGGGGGCTAGGGGGCTAGATGGCTTGAAATGTATACTGTTTAGAATGCTAAGGTTATGAAGGATTGATCAGCAGTTTTAGAGACTATTTCTCAATCGGCAATATTTGCCCCCTAAATCCCCCAAAATTGGGGGACTTTAAGAGGTTGTCCTGTTAAAGCGATCTCGTTTGAGTTACGAGCGCGATCGCTAACTCATTAGTACGCTACATATAGCGTAACTGCGTAAGTCCTGACAATTTTATTTTAACCCTAACACTTGATAAACTTCAACCCGTTTTTCTCTCCCCTTCAATGTTAACTCTCCCCAAGATTCAACTGTATATTTTTGGGGTAAGTAAATTAATGTTTCTTTAGTCGTCAAAATTCGACAGTCTCCGACATGACGGTCTTTTTCACAACTTTCTAAACGGGAAGCAATATTAACAGTATCGCCAATTACCCCATATTCTAAGCGATTTTTTCCCCCTAAACTGCCGACGGTGACAGTCCCGGTATAAATCCCAATTCGCATTCTCACCACAGGTAATTTTTGTTGTTGCCATTTTTGGTTTAATTCTGATAAACATTGACCCATTTCTAAAGCACAATTAACAGCATTTTCTGCATCTTTAGCAATATCTTTTAAATGGATTCGAGGAACAGGAACCCCAAACACTGCCATTAATCCATCCCCGGTAAATTTACTCACAATTCCATTATGATTTAAGACAATATCTGTCATCAAACCTAGATATTGATTTAACCAATTCATTAAGGTTTCTGAGGATTGTTTCTCCGCAATGGTGCTAAAGTTTTTTAAGTCTGTAAATAGAATCGTTGCGGTTAAAGTTTGGGGGGGTATAAATCCTGAATCAATTAAATGCGATCGCTCATTCCATAAAGCATTAGCAATTTCTAATGAAGTTTGTTGTCCTAATAGTTTCATGACGATTTTTTGCTGTTCTTGAAATTCCCAAGTTTGATGAATAACAATTCCTAAAAAAGTTAAAATATAAGCTAAGATTGGAGCCGCAACAGGTATCCATAATAGTTGTAAAAATAATCCATAACTGACTCCGAATAAAACTATTAATCCCAGGAAAAAACCTGTTATTAACAGCAATGGAGGTTTAACTTTCGATCCCCAATAACTTCCTAAAATTCCCCAGAGGATAATCCATAATCCTTCCCAATATTCTAGCCAAAATCTAAACAGAGGTTTTCCATCTAAAACCGCACTTAATATTTGACTGACTATCTGACCATGAACCTCTATTCCTGGCATTTCTTTAACTTTAATTTTTCTGTCTTGATAGGGCGTTAAAAACCCATCTTTAACACTAGAGGAATTAGTTCCGATTAAAACAATTTTATCTTGAACCCATTCGGGTTTATAATTGCCTTGTAAAACCTCAGTTAATGTTACAGTCTGTGCAATCTTTTGAGGAGTTCGATAATTTAGTAAGAGTTTATAGCCTTTTGCGTCAATATTTTGATATCCTCCTGAATTCGATTGCAATTTATCAAAAACGATATTTCCTAATTGATATTGACCCTTAGCATTAAGTTTAGGAAAAATTGCCTCAGCTTCCAAATAAAGTAAAGCTAATTGTAGAGAAAAAGCCGTTAATGCGTTTTTTTTATCCTTTGTAAATATCAATTGACGGCGCACGACTCCATCGGGATCAATTGGAATATTTACAAACCCAACTTGTTCAGAAGGCATTGTTGGCGGAGGGGGAGTTGAGGGAATGCTGATATTCGTAACACCAATAATATTCGGTTTTTGCAGTTGTTTAACCAATTCAGCATGACCCGGAGGAACGGCTAAATCTCGAAAAATATCAATGCCAATAGCCCGGGGTTGATGTTGTTGTAAACGGGCTAAAACTTGTGCTAAAATTCCATCAAGAATCGGCCATTCTTTCATCATTTGAATATCCGTTTCTGTAATTTCAACAATCAGTAACCGCGAATCAAGTCCAGGGTCAGGACGCGATCGCACCATCAGATCATAAGCTTTTAATTCTAACGATTGTAACCATCCCAACTGACGAATAATCAACAAAAAGGTCAGGGTAATTCCAGTTAGAATCACTCCTTGCGAACCTAAAATTTGACGTAAGTGTTTACTCATTAGGAATCTCCATAATAAAACTCACATTGGAACCCTTAACTTAATTTTAGTCCTATTTAGATAGAATTAAATTTAGATGTAGAGATATTGACGGAATGATCCAAGCAAGTTAACTTTAACTATTAACACTAAAAATCCTGTAGGGTGTGTAAGCGGAGCGCACGCACCACCTAACTAAATTCTCTTTAACAAAATCTCAAAACGAGGGGTAGTATGGTCAAAATCAACGGTGTCATGATGCAATATTTCCACTGGTATCTTCCTGCTGATGGAACACTGTGGAATCAAGTCAAAAACAACGCCCAGGAATTAGCAGATGCGGGAATTACGGCGTTATGGTTGCCACCTGCTTACAAAGGAACCGGGGGCGGGATGGATGTGGGATATGGGGTTTATGATATTTATGACTTGGGAGAATTTGATCAAAAAGGCTCAATTAGAACTAAATATGGCACTCGTCAACAATATTTAGATGCCATAAATAACTTGCATGAGGTAGGAATTGAAGTCTATGCTGACACCGTATTAAATCATAGAATCGGGGCGGATGGAACCGAAATTGCCAAAGCAATTCCCTTCCCTTGCAGTGATCGGAAAAATCCTAAAGGAGAGTTACGAGATATTAAAGCTTACACGATTTTTAACTTTCCGGGTCGTCAAGGAAAATATTCTGAATTTGAGTGGCATTGGTGGCATTTTGATGCCGTTGATTATGATGAATTTAGCAAAGAATCGGGAAACGTTTATTTATTTGAAGGTAAAACTTTTGATGATTATGTTGCCCTAGAAAATGGCAATTTTGCCTATTTAATGGGGGCAGATTTAGACTTTCAAAGCGAGGAAGTCAGAAAGGAAATTAGCAACTGGACAAAATGGTATCTTGATACTACGGGTGCGGATGGATTTCGCTTAGATGCAATTAAACATATTTCGGCTTGGTTTTTTCCTGATTGGTTAGATGAAATGGAAAAATATACAGGTCGAGAACTTTTTGCGGTGGGGGAATATTGGTCGCCCGATACTAGCATATTGAATTGGTATTTAGACACCGTAGGTCAAAGAATGTCGGTATTTGATGTTAGCTTGCATTATAATTTCCACTATGCTAGTAAAGCTGGAGGATATCATGATATGCGGACGATTCTGGATGGAACATTAGTCAAAGATCGTGCGATGAATGCCGTTACTTTTGTGGAAAATCACGATTCTCAACCGTTACAAGCCTTAGAATCCGTTGTAGAACCTTGGTTTAAACCCATAGCTTATGCTATAATATTGTTACGTCAACAGGGCTATCCTTGTATTTTTCATGGCGATTATTACGGGGCAGAATATGAAGATAGAGGACGGGATGGGAATACTTATAAAATCGTTTTACCTTCCCATAAACAGTTTATTGATCAGTGTCTTTATGCGCGTAAAAATTTCGCTTACGGCCCCCAATATGACTATTTTGATCACCCCGATATTATTGGTTGGACTTGTTTAGGAGACGACAAACATCCGAAAGCAATGGCGGTGCTTTTGAGTGATGGGCCAGAAGGAATTAAACCGATGGAAGTTGGAAAACCTAATACTAAATTCCATGATCTCACGGGGAATATTAAGGAACCCATTGAAACAAATGATCAGGGTTGGGGTGAATTTTCTTGTAAAGGCGGTTCGGTTTCTATTTGGGTTCAGGAATAGTAATGAAGCATTAAGATTTTGACTTAGGTTTCAGTTGAGGAATCTGTTGGCTACTATAAGTTAAAGGGTAGTCAACTGTTCCTATTTTTGGCTTTTGCCACCAAGAAGGCGGTTTACTATAGGAAATTGACATGGTTTTACCATCAGGAGAAACCTTATAAATCCATTGACGATCTTCACAAATTGAGGTTTCTAGTCCAGGAACTTTCTCCGGCCATTTGCCTTGTTTTGCAGCAATTTCCTTTACTTGTATAATCTTAAGTGTTAGTTCCCAATTAATTAATCTTCGGAATAATTTCGGCCATTGATTTGTTAATGATGTTATTGATTCCTCATCTAAACTATTGACTAAATTCCATAATGCTAGAGGTTGTGAATATTGTTTTTTAAATTTCTCAGGATCAAAATCACAAAAATTTTTATTAGGGATAGATTGAAAAAATAAATGTCTTTTTCTAAAAAGATCAATCGCTGAAAACGTTCCGTAAGGTTTATGGAATAAATAAATAAATTGAGCAAAAACATTTTGGGATTGGTTATCATCTTTATTGACAAGTTTAAAGTCAAAAGTTGACAAATTAGATAAACTATTATATACCGCCCATACTTCTCTCTCATTACTGATCAAAAAAGAGTTATAGTAATCCTGATTCAATAACTGATTAATGCGACCTTGCCATTCAGGAGGTACATAATCGAGCTTACGAAATAAACCAATCAAATAAGAATCTATAATTAGAGAAACAAGTTGAGGAATTAATGTGGGTTGTTTTCTGATGGATTCTCGGATTCTCCAACTGAATTCTAAATTATCTAAAACTTCTTGAATTTGACCTGAACGGATTTTATCTAAACTATCTAAAGCTAAAAATTGTTGTAAATTAGAAAAGGACAAAAAGCCCGGTACAGGAGTTTCCCAAGTCGCATTCAAATAGATTTCAGTATCCCATTGAGGAGGATCACTTGTTAAAATTTGATGGCGAATTGCCGTTACTTTAGGCTCAAAATCCGTTAAAATATGATGTATTTTTTGAGGAGCAATATCAATAGTTTTTAACTGATTTTCTAGTTGATATTCTAAATATAACTTTATTGCTTCCCTATCATTTAACCTGTTAAAAAAATTAATAGATCTTAATTTTTCGAGTTTTAAAGCTGATTGATTGGTTTTTACTATTTCGATTTTTTTTTCAAAGAAATTATCCCAATATTGATCGATAGGTTGCTTTTGCTGTTGAGCATAAATATTTCCCCCAATGACCCAAAGTAAGGCAATAGAGATTAACGTTATATTTAAAATAATTAATAATCGGGTTGTGTTTTTCATGTTGAATTAACGATTTAATTTAGCAAAGTGTTCTAAGAGTAAGCGATGAATAAAAATATAGCTCCCTCCAATTTTTTGTAAAAATATCCAGCCGACGGCAACATCTAAAAATTTAGCATAATTCCAAGGAATAGATCGATTTAAATAGAGAATACACCGCAGAATAAAATGTTTAATAGCTGCGCCACCTCCTCCTATTAATCCGACTAAGATTCCTAATGTAATTCCGTTTGAAATTGGCAAGTAAAAACCTAAAATTTTAGCAAAAATTTCTAAAAATATTATAGAAACAACGCTTAAAATAATTGCATTTTTAAGCGATTGAAAAATTCCTTGATTCGGGATAGTTCTGTTTTCAATAGTTGTACCCATTAATCCTCCTAAAATTCCTCCGATGATTCCTCCAATGATTTCAAAAATTAAGCTAAAAACTATAATATTAATTAACATAAAAACAAAAAGAACAATAGGCTGTTTTGCTAATTTAAAAGAAAAAGTGGGCGTTATTGGTATTAACTCATCAGTATAGGTCGTTGTAAAAACAAAATTTAAAAGAGTAATAAATGTATAAGTTATGCCAATAAAAACTCCAATAATTAATCCCCAAAACAAGCTTTTAGTCAAACTTTTTTTAGCCTGATTCCATGACCATTTTAACGTCTCTGTAGGGACAATTTTATCATTGATCAACTGTAAATTAATCAGTCCAATTAATCCACCAGACAAACCGCCAATCAGTCCAAAATCCATAGAATTTTGTGAAATGATCATCCACAATATAAATTGAGTGAATCCATTAATTAAGATTAATAGAATAGCTCCGATTGAATTTGATAATCTTTTCCTAAGTAAAATAAAAATTGTTCCCAATATATAACCATTCAATAATCCCAAAAATAAACCATCAAAAATAATTATAATAGAATCATTAGAAATCTGAATCGTGTCTCGAAATAAAGTTACAACACGGGATAAAACAACTTGAAATAAAACACATAAAATTAGATTAAATATTAAATACACTAAGCTAGTATAGATATCTTTTTGCCAACTTTTATCTAACCAAGTTAACTGTAAAGATTCAACTGAGAAAACGGTTTGGGAGTGTTTGACCATATTTTTAGCCAACCAACTTAAGTAATGAATAACTTTTTCCTGAGAATAGCGTTTGTTTACACGGCGACGTAAGAACATCCGTTTAATATAAGTATCAAATAAATGGGTTCTTCTGCCTTCAATGGTGCTAAATTCTAAAAAATCTGAAGGTAAAATTCCTGAATAAGCTAGGGTGATGATACTCAACATTAAGGGAGATTTTGTTAATTCTTGTAAAATCATATCGGTTTTTAATGCCTCTTTTACTGTGGTAAGTTCTGAACCTGCACGATTAAAATAGTCTTGAATTTGATCGACAGTTAAGGGTTGTAAACAAATAGCAGTTTGTAATTTGAGGCGAGTTTTTAGTGCTTGATAATCGCTAATACGACTACAAACAACAATTTCATGATCCCCATTTTTTTGCAAAAATTGGTTTAATGCGATCGCACAGTTTTCTCGATTTTCTAAACTAACTTCATCTAATCCATCTAATAATAACAATAATTGATTCGACTCAACTAGCCTTTTTGCCAAGGCTTTAGACACTTGATATTGAGTATTCAGTTCAGAAATTAACCAATCGGCGATCGCTTGTTTTCCACCTTTCCAAGAAGATAAATTAAACACCACAGGAATTAACTGATTAATATTTTGTTCAGCGTGTTCAATTAAATCTTTCGCCAATTCTAATAAAGTTGTGGTTTTTCCTGATCCGGGTTCTCCTAAAATTAAAAGTGATCGCCCTTCTCCCAATTCTAAAAACTTTTGACTCACTTTTATTCCTTGAGGTAAACGGTCTTGATGATCATCAGGAGTTCCCCATAAAATATCCCAAGGTCTTTCAACCAAATCTAAACGAAATTCTAAACCTAATTCTATAATTGCTCGACCATATAAGGATGTTTCTAAAACTCCTTTTACCCAAAAATTCTTAACTTTATTAAGTAAAATATGTCGATCTCGTTGTTCTTGAGATGTCGATTTAAGCGAAGATTTATTTACAGGTTTAACTGGGGTTTTTACCAAGGTTTGAATTGACGATGAAGCAGGTAATATTAAATAAGTTGGCATGGCTTCGGGAATATTTTTTAATTCTAATTCACCCAAATAACTAACAGGAACTTTCAAAGAATTTTTGACTACATCATAAACGATTTTAGAAATACAAATTCCCCCAGGTTGAGCTTTTCCTTCTAAGCGTGCAGCAATATTAACTCCATTTCCCATGACATCTTGATCTTGAATAAAAACATCACCTAAATGGATGCCAATTCGATGTAATAAAACTTCATTTTCTGGTAAATTTTGTGCTGTTTTTGCTAAATCTTCTTGAATTTCAATTGCACAGTTAACCGCTTGAATTGCACTAGAAAAGTACATTAATAATCCATCCCCTGTAGATTTAATTACAAATCCATTAAACTCCTGACATAATGTTCTCATTCGGTGTAAATCACGACGGATTAAAGTTAGAGTCACCACTTCATCTTTAGACATTCTGGCACTAAATCCAACGGCATCCGTAAAAACAATAGTTGCTAGAGCTTGACGATTATTTAACTCAGAGGGGAAATATTCTAATTCTTCTCTGATTTTGTTGGGTAAAAACGAAGATTTAACCGAAGGAGTGGGATCTATTAATCCAGATAAGTCTTGTAAAACTTCTGTTACAGTTTGATAGCGATCGCGAAAATCATAACGTACCATTTTATCTAAAATATCATATAAAAGCGGAAGTTGAGTTTGAGTATTATTTTTTAATAGCAGGGATCTCCACTGAATTTCATGAGTTTGGGGATTTTCAGGAAGTTGATGGGGTAATACTCCTGTTAAGGCTTGAATTGCTAACATCCCCACCGCGTAAATATCACTACAGAATCGAGGTTTACCCTGGGTTTGTTCTGGTGGCATATAACCCGAAGTTCCAATAGCAATAGTAGAGGTGATTACTGCTTCAGAATTAGCAGTTTCAATCATAATTTTTTTGACCGCACCAAAATCAATTAAAACCAGCTTTTGATCTTGATTACGACGCATTAAATTAGAGGGTTTAATATCTCGGTGAATCACGTTATGATCATGGACAAAATCGAGAATTTTTAAAATGTCTTGAAGTAACGTAATAACTTTAATTTCATTCCAACAGGATTCCGAGATAAATTCTTGACGTAAATCCCACCCATCAATAAATTCTTGCACTAAATAAAATTCATTATTCTCTTCAAAATGGGCTAATAAACGAGGAATTTGGGGATGTTCTCCTAACTGATAAAGGGTTTGAGCTTCTGTTTCAAATAAACGACGAGCAGTATTTAAAATAGCAGGTTGGGAAGACTGAGGTTTGAGTTGCTTAACAACACATTGGGGATGTCCTGGTAAATCTAAATCTTTCGCTAGGTAGGTTTCGCCAAATCCCCCACTCGCAATGGAACAGATGATTTTATAACGGTTGCGAAGAATCGTATTCAGCATACAAACCCCGTCAAAATTTAAGAACTTGTTTTTCTAGTCTTGATTGTGGCAAATTTTTATTAATCCGTCACCTCAAATCATGATATAATAGGTTAAAATTTGTATAAATTATGAAATCTTAAACTTTCGTCATACAATCACTATGCCAGATTTTATTGAACAACCGAGTTGGAGCACGACGGTAGGAAATAAACCTAAATTAATTGATGAATATATTGGACAAGTTTTCCCAATATTGTACATGGGGATGATGAGATTAACTCTTAGGATTTTGGATCTCTAAATTAACTTTATTTTTGAATTAAAATGCACAGAATTGCAGCCACACCAGGGGGATGGAACCCCGACACAGGCGGAGTAATTTTTATTGAACAAACTTCTGCACCGATTGTTTTTTTAACGGCGGCGGATACGGATATTCAAACCTTAGCAATGGTGGGGTCTAAACTCCCTGCTGATTTTCCCTCTTTGCGAGTAACAAACTTATTACAATTACAACAACAATTAACCATTGATACTTATGCAGAAACAATCTTAGAAAAAGCACAGGTAATTATTTTAAGACTGTTAGGAGGACGTTCCTATTGGTCGTATGGGTTAGAAGTATTAGAGGAAATAGTTGCTAAAACAAAAGCTCAATTAATTATTCTTCCAGGTGATGATCGTCCCGACCCAGATTTAATTAGTCATTCAACGGTATCTTTATCTATTGTTAATCAAATTTGGTGCTATTTAACGGAAGGAGGCGTTGATAATTTTGCCAATGCACTGTTATTAATTACTAATCATATTTTTAATAAAAGTTATCCGGTTATTCCTCCTATTCCTATTCCTAAAGTTGGTTATTATCAATGGAATTCTAATGTAAAAACTGATAATTATATCGCTGCTGTTGGTATTTTATTTTATCGTGCTCATTACTTATCGGGAAATTTAGATCCGATAGATTCTCTGTGTCAAGCCTTAGTTAAATTCAACTTAAAACCTATTCCTATTTTTGTTTCTTCTTTACGAGATCCCGATCTACAAACGGAAGTTTTAACCTATTTTAAACCTCAAGATCAGAATGCTATTCAATTATTAATTAATACTACCAGCTTTTCGATTTCTTCGATTTCAGAAGATGAGAGTCAACCGCCATTATTTTCTTTAGATATTCCGGTTTTGCAAGTCATTTTAAGTGGGGGAACTCTGGAACAATGGGAGAATAATTTTATGGGACTTTCCCCTCGAGATATTGCCATGAATGTAGCGTTACCGGAAGTTGATGGACGCATTATTAGTCGGGTTATTTCTTTTAAGGCTGTTGAAAATTGGAACCCAACTTTAGAAACCAATGTTGTGCGATATGTTGCGGTGGAAAATCGGATTAACTTTGTAGCAGAATTAGCAAAAAATTGGATTAATTTACAACAGAAACCCTCATCAAAACGACGCATTGCGATTATTTTAGCAAACTATCCCTGTCGAGATGGACGGTTAGCAAATGGGGTGGGTTTGGATACGCCAGCGAGTTGTATTAAAGTTCTCCAAGCGTTAAAAACTGCTGGATATTTCCTAGAAAATTATCCTGAAACCGGAGAAGAATTAATTGATCAATTAACTTCAGGAATCACAAATGATCCTGAAGGATGGGAATTACGTTCTGTTTATCAAAGTTTTTCTTTTGAAGCATATCAACAATATTTTTTAACGTTACCGCTATCAGTTCAAAAGGCAATTAACGACCGATGGAATAGTCATTTTCAGGATAAACAAAAGATGTCTCAAGGTTTTGCAATTTCAGGAATTGAAATTGGTAATATTTTTATCGGAATACAACCCTCTAGGGGATATGATCTTGATCCCAGTTTAAATTATCATGCACCAGATTTAGAACCCACACCCGATTATTTAGCGTTTTATTATTGGTTACGATCGCAATTTCAAGCCGATGCAATTATTCATTTAGGAAAACATGGGAATTTGGAATGGTTGCCCGGAAAAAGTGTAGGATTATCAGAAAAATGTTATCCTGAAATAGCGTTAGGTGCATTACCTAATTTTTATCCATTTATTGTTAATGATCCAGGGGAAGGAACTCAAGCAAAACGTCGTTCTCAAGCGGTAATTTTAGACCATTTAACCCCCCCGTTAACCCGTGCGGAATTATATGGATCATTACAACAGTTAGAAGGGTTAATGGATGAATATTATCAAGCGCAAAGTTTAGATCCCTCTCGGTTATCGTTAATTTCAGAAAGAATTATTCAGTTAATTCAACAGGAAAACTTAGAGGAAGAATTGGGTTTACCTAAACTGAATAAAAAAGCAGTTTTTAATGACCAAAATTCTATTTTTAGTGAATTAGATCGATATTTATGTGAATTAAAAGAGGCACAAATTCGAGATGGATTACATATTTTTGGGCAGTGTCCCCAAGGTAAACAATTAAGGGATTTAATTATAGCGATCGCTCGTCATCCTGATTCTAAACGATTAGGATTAACTCGCGCAATTGCAGAAGATTGGCAGTTAGAATTTGATCCGTTAACATCAGATTATGGGGAAATTATTAATCAAGCTATTAATAATCAATTCTGTCGAACTGTTGGGGATGGGGTGGCAGTTATTGAAGAATATGCGATTAATTTAATTGAAGAATTACCCCATTTCCCAGACAACAAAGAATTAATTAAACAGGAATTACACTGGATTCAGAAAAAATTATTACCTAATTTATTAAAAACTTCTGAAGAAATCACTAATTTATTGATAGGTTTAGATGGTCTATTTGTTCCTAGTGGTGCATCGGGGGCACCAACAAGAGGAAAACCCGATGTTTTACCCACAGGACGCAATTTTTATTCCGTTGATATTCGGGCAATTCCAACAGAAACCGCTTGGAAAGTTGGGGAATTATCGGCATCTGTATTAATTGAACGTTATACACAAGAAAATGGCGAATATCCTCGCACATTAGGGTTATCAGTTTGGGGAACTTCAACAATGCGAACTGGGGGAGATGATATCGCGGAAGCGTTAGCATTATTAGGAGTAAAACCTGTTTGGGATTATCCCTCGCGGCGAGTAGTTGATTTTGAAATATTACCGATTTCAATTTTAGGTCGTCCCCGTGTCGATGTCACCTTAAGGATTTCAGGGTTTTTTAGAGATGCTTTTCCCAATTTAATTGATCTATTTGATCAGGCGGTAATTGCTGTTTCTAATTTAGATGAAACCGCAGATCAAAATCCTTTAGCTGCACAAGTTCAACAGGAAACACAATTTTGGATACAAGAAGGTTTAACCATAGAACAGGCAAATTTGCGATCGCGTTTTAGAATTTTTGGCTCTAAACCCGGTGCTTATGGAGCAGGTTTACAAGGTTTAATTGAATCGCAAAATTGGCAAAATGATCAAGATTTAGCGACCGCTTATATGAACTGGAGTAGTTACGCTTATACGAGTGCAAATTCTGGGTATCAACAGGGAATTTCCGCCTTAGAATCATTTCAAAATCGGTTAGAAAAGATGCAAATAGTTCTCCATAATCAAGATAACCGAGAACATGATATATTAGATTCCGATGATTATTATCAATTTCAAGGAGGGATGACCGTTGCAGTTAGAACATTAACGGGTAAAAATCCTCAAACTTATTTTGGGGATAATGCTATTCCCGAAAACCCCAAAATTAGACTTTTAAAAGAAGAAATTGCTAAAGTCTATCGTTCTCGTGTAATTAATCCCAAATGGATCGCTGGAGTGATGCGACATGGCTATAAAGGGGCGTTTGAACTGTCAGCAACCGTTGATTATTTATTCGCTTATGATGTCACCGCTAATTGTGTAGAAGATTTTATGTATGAAGGGGTAGCAAATGCTTATATTTTGGATGAAACTGTGCAACAATTTATTCAAGAAAAAAATCCTTGGGCGTTACGCGATATGGCAGAACGATTATTAGAAGCGCATCAACGAAAAATGTGGCAAACCGCAAGTCAAGATATGATCGAACAGTTAAGAGCAATTGTTCATCAAGCCGAGGGAATAATTGAAGGGAAGGTTTAACAGGAGCCTTTTCATTTATAATGATGTTAGAGAAAGCCCGATTAACCTAAATTATTTACGTCTAGCTAACAATTGCTATGAGTCTATTGTCTATATTGAACTTGTTGATCCGATCAAAAAGTAAAAATAGCTTAATGATCGCTACAGTTCCCCTCATAATATTAATGGTTGGGTGTTCATCATTGAAACAATCTTCTCAACCTCCTGCTTCCTCTGAGACTGCGATCGCTGCTTCTATTATTCCCAATTCTCAGAAATTAGATGCAAATAAAATATTAGTTGGACAGGAAAATTCATCGAATCAAACTCTTGCTAAAGCTGAAACTTGTATTGAAGAAAATCCTTTAGATGAATCGATGAAATTTGCCTTACAAGCTGCTAATTTAGCGCAAACAGCCCGATCAAAATCAGAATGGGATGAAGTTGCTCGGTTATGGTTACAAGCTGTGGCGTGGATGCAAGCGGTTCCTGCTAATAGTCCTAAACGCATATTTGCTGAGAAAAAAGTGATTGAATATATGCGAAATTTAGCCTATTCTCAACAGCAAGCAGCACGTTCGGGTTACGTTGCTCAGTTTCCCAGTTTTGATAGTGAACCCTTAGATCAACAATTACAATTATATTTATCTTATTTAAGTACCGTTGGTAGACCAGATATTTTAATTGTGGGAAGTTCTCGCGCCTTACAAGGGGTTGATCCGGCACAAATGCAGCAAGCTTTAGCTAAAAAAGGATATCAAAATTTAAGGATTTTTAACTTTGGGGTGAATGGTGCTACGGCGCAAGTTGTCGATTATATTTTGAGAGAAGTTTTAACCCCAGAACAACTGCCTAAATTAATCATTTGGGCGGATGGAGTTCGAGCGTTTAATAGTGGTCGAATTGATCGAACCTATGAGGCAATTATGGCTTCACAAGCCCATCAAAAAATAGCGGCTGGAATTCGCCCCCAATTAGCTAAAGCTGAACCAAATTCTAAAACCAAATGTTATCAATTGCCGAACTCTTGTAAACAGAAAGATAACTCTAAATTTCAGTTTGAAACTTCTAATTTTATTAAAAATAATGATTATAATTTAGCTCATAATTCTGCTAACAATACCCTATCTAACTATCAGAATTTATTCTATCGCCCTTCAGAATTTAATCTTTCTGCTACTCTTGTTTCTTTGGATGCTATTGAAGCCAATGGATTTTTACCCCTATCTATTCGGTTTAATCCCAATACCTATTATCAACAAAAACCCTATGTTTCTGGATCTTATGATGGGGATTATCGAGCGTTTAATTTAGGAGGAGAACAGGCTAGAGCTTTTGATTCAGTTGTCGCCTTTGTCCGTTCTAATCAGATTCAATTGGTTGTTGTGAACTTACCCCTAACGGATGATTATTTAGATAGGGTTCGCTGGTCGGCTGAAGTTGAATTTCAAGAACAAATGCAACAGTTATCTCAAGAGTATGGTTTTATTTTTATGAATTTATCAGAAAAGGCATTAACCCAATATAATTATTTTGCCGATCCGAGTCATTTAAACCGTTACGGGGCTAGTTTAGTTGCCCAAACAATTGTTGCCAACCCGTCTATTCCTTGGCCCCGTGTTAGATAACATAAACCCCGTTTATGTCTGTATTTCTGTTAGGGGAGTTAAACAAAATAGAGGGCGAAAGCCCTCACTACGATTTTCACAACAAAGGATTAATTACGGGCTAACCCTTCTTGACGGGCGGTATGGGCAACGGCACTAGCAACCGCAATGGCGACCCGTTTATCAAACACTGAAGGAACAATATGTTCGGAATCTAAATCACTTGGAGACACTAAAGAAGCGATCGCCGTTGCTGCTTCTAAATACATAGAAATCGTTAAACTTTTTGCCCCACAATCTAACGCCCCTCGGAAAATACCAGGAAATGCTAAAACATTATTAATTTGATTGGGATAATCACTGCGTCCGGTTGCCATAACCGCCACATCATCAACAATTAATTCCGGTTGAATTTCAGGAATGGGATTCGCCATCGCAAAAACAATTCTGTCTTTTGCCATAGAACGCACCATTTCCGGTGTCACCACGCCAGGGGCACTGACTCCCATAAACACATCGGCATCTTTCATCGCATCCGCTAAAGTTCCCGATAAGTCAACAGCAAATTCCCGTTTTTGATCATTAATATCAGTGCGATTATGAGAAACAATTCCTTTAGAATCACAGATCGTAATATAACGAACCCCGGCTTTTTTGAATAAACGTGCCATTGCTACTCCTGCAGCACCCGCCCCATTTAAAACGAGGTGAATTTCTGCCATTGATTTCTTGACTAATTTGAGGGAATTAATTAACGCGGCTAAACTGACAATTGCTGTGCCATGTTGATCATCATGAAAGATGGGAATATCCAAAGCTTCCCGCAGTTTAGCTTCAATTTCAAAACATCGAGGGGCGGCAATATCTTCTAAATTAATTCCTCCAAAAACAGGGGCAATATATTTAACAGTTTCGATAATTTTGTCTGTATCTTGGGTATCCAAACAAATCGGAAACGCATCAATATCCCCAAATTCTTTAAACAGCATGGCTTTCCCTTCCATCACGGGTAAAGCTCCACCTGGCCCCAAGTTTCCTAAGCCTAAAACGGCACTACCATCAGTGACAATAGCAACGGTATTTTGTTTAATCGTCAGGCTATAAATCTGTTGAGGATCTTCGGCGATCGCCTTACAAATCCGGCCCACACCCGGAGTATAGGCCATAGCTAAATCCGATTGAGATTTGAGGGGAATTTTACTCTGAATACTAATTTTTCCAGCCCGATGCAAATTAAAAGTTCGGTCATAAACCGCCAATACTTTGAAGTCGGGTAA
Source organism: uncultured Oscillatoriales cyanobacterium (assembly GCA_903893625.1). Taxonomy (GTDB): domain Bacteria; phylum Cyanobacteriota; class Cyanobacteriia; order Cyanobacteriales; family Microcoleaceae; genus Planktothrix. The sequence goes on along the minus strand of CAITND010000224.1, from coordinate 8,140 downwards.
TGCTTTCACCGCTTGGACAATTTGTTCTGCGTGTTCGCCACTAGAAGCATCCACGCTAATTTCTCGAATTGTTTTTTGTAGAGTTTGTTCAATTAAGTCAATTTGGCCTAAATTTCCCCCCACTGATGCGATCGCTTGGACAACGCTGGCCAACATTCCGGCGCGATTGGGCAGTTCCAGACGAATTGTAACGCTAAAACTAGGATTCGGTGTTAAGCTAACCATACTGAGTCAAATAATTGATTGTAGACCCCCAATTGTAAAGGCTCAGGTGTTCTTTGTCAGTTTCTTCAACACCGTTTCTCCAGATTTCAAGACAATTCTCTAATATTGCTGCTGCAATTGTAGATAGTAGCTGAGATTGGCTACGGTAATATAGTGATCAACATATTTGGGCGTTGGGGTTTTTTCGAGAGCTTGTTTCACTTGTTGCTTTTTACGTTGGGTTCGTTGGGTTTTCGATAGTTCCATAGTTCTTGTTTCAAGTTAGGATCAGGCACTAATTAGTATTCTCGTTAACAATTTTGGTTAATTCCCTTCCCCTTTTTAGCAAGTTCCCTGTACTTCTTGGGAAATAGCAGGGAACTTGTTGAGACTTAAATTCCTGCCCAGATGTCCAAAACATCCTGAGTTGTTTAAGCCATAATTTGATTTGGTTTAACACAAAATACAGCAACTGTTATGTTCTTAACAGATATTTTAATTTTGGGGGCGAGCCGCATTTGAGATACAGGTTCTCGGATTAAACTGTAAACCTCCGTGATGGCTTCACCCATTTCCTGGGTCAGACACTGAATATGTAACACCCCCCACCGCCGGAATACTTTACAGTTTCTCAGGAGTTGAAGTTGCTCTAACTCCTGTTGGTTTTCCCGATAAAAATCCCAAATCAGCCGAGTTAACTGTGAAGGTTGTTTCATAAAAACCTCATCAGAAAAATGGGTAGAAACCCCTAACTTCTAGTTAGGCTTTATATTTCCCCTTTCAGGGAGGAGGGTATGGTGGCCCTCCTAACTCCTATTTCTAGGGTAAAGTTAGCTTCGCCAAGGTTTTAAGAGCTTTTTAGGCTAGGAGCATCAGTCTTACCCCTCGTAAAACTGTTTAACTACTAACGACAGAGCCAGGGACTAGCTACGCATCCAACAGGGTGTCTTGACTCAAAAAACGGAGTCAGTTAAGACTTAGGCTGGTCAACTAACTAAAGTTAGAGGCACCAGGCGCGTAGCCTGCGCTCCGCGCATAGCCCCGTCACTTCAGTGCGGGGTGCTGACATCCTCACCTCTAGTATTGAGTCCTAGATCGCTTTTCTATTCCCTTTGGTAGAGGGCTTACCTTCTAGTATTAATCATGAAACCCCCTTTCTCAATTTATAGGGGCAAGCTGAAATAAGACTTAACGGGAGTTTATTTGATTTAAACGCCACATAACCTAGCTGTAAAGACATTTTGACAAGTGTTTTAACCCTTGGTATAATTAAAAATTATCAAGTTAACTATACATATATTTACATATATTTACATATTTTGATACTTTGATACAATGTTTTGGGGAGTTGAGCGTTTATTCTCCACAATACACAATTAAATCAATCTCAACATCTCCGAAACCCGCCAGTCCCATGACGCCAACGGTAGTTCTACAGGGTAAACGTTCCGTTTTAAAATAAGAGGCATAAATCTGATTCACTGTTTCATAGTATCGAAAATCCGTCACAAAAATTCGAGCCATTACAACTCGATTAAAACTGGTTTGTGCATGATTTAGCACTAATTTTAAGTTTTCCATCACTTGCTGAGTTTGTTGTTCAATGGCTCCCTTAATGACTTTCCCGGTTTCAGGATCTTCCGCCAGTTGTCCAGTCACAAACAAAAAATCTCCGGCTCTCACCGCATGGGAATAGGGGGCAACAGGGGGTAAAACTTGATTGGGCAGGGTAATATATTCCAACATAATTTGATAATTTCTCACTCGGTGGCATGAACCGTAACATCATATCAGAGCATGATATGATAAAGGTTTTGCATACTCACCCCACAAGCACCGAAGGAGAAGCCAGATGGCTCGAATGTATTATGATGCCGATGCCAATTTAGATATTTTGGCAGACAAAACCATTGCAATTATTGGTTATGGTTCCCAAGGTCATGCCCATGCACTCAATTTAAAAGATAGTGGCATGAATGTGATTGTCGGATTATATCCCGGCAGTAAGTCCGCTATCAAAGCCAAAGACGCAGGTTTAACGGTGCATAGCGTTGCCGATGCGGCTAAGGCTGCTGACTTCATTATGATTCTTCTTCCTGATGAAGTGCAAAAAACCGTTTATAAAAACGAAATTGAACCCTATTTAACCGAAGGCAAAACCCTAGCCTTTGCTCATGGATTTAATATTCACTTTGGTCAAGTTGTCCCCCCTTCTAATGTGGATGTGGTCATGGTAGCACCCAAAGGCCCTGGACATTTAGTGCGTCGCACCTACGAACAAGGACAAGGCGTTCCGGCTTTATTTGCGGTGTATCAAGATGCCTCTGGACAAGCTCGTGACCGGGCTATGGCCTATGCTAAAGGCATTGGTGGCACACGCGGTGGCGTGTTAGAAACCACATTCCGCGAAGAAACCGAAACCGACTTATTTGGTGAACAGGCGGTTTTATGTGGCGGTTTAAGCGCTTTAATTAAAGCCGGATTTGAAACGTTAGTCGAAGCAGGTTATCAACCGGAACTGGCTTATTTTGAATGTTTACACGAAGTTAAATTAATTGTGGATTTAGTTGTGGAAGGCGGTTTAGCTAAAATGCGCGATAGCATTTCTAATACTGCTGAATATGGAGATTTGACTCGCGGCCCTCGAATTATTACCGATGAAACTCGCGCCGAAATGCGGAAAATTCTGAGCGAAATTCAGTCCGGTCAATTTGCTAGAGAGTTCGTGTTAGAAAATCAAGCTGGAAAACCGGGTTTCACCGCCATGCGTCGTCAAGAAGCCGAACATCGTATTGAAGAAGTCGGTAAAGATTTACGCGCGATGTTTAGCTGGATGAAGAAGGATTAAAAGTAGGGGGAGCAGGGGGAGCAGGGGGAGCAGGGGGAGCAATTATTAACTTCTGACTCCTACTCCACACCCTACACTCTATTTTGCTCCCTGACCCTGATCAATTTTGTCAATTTCCTTCTCTCGTTGTTCATTGGTATCTTTAGGGCGTAACCATTTAGGCCATAAAGATACCACAAACTCACGACTGGTTTTACTCGCTTCTCTGGCGGGTTTGGGCAAAAATTTAAACGTATCGCCAGAGGAAATAAACAGAACCACTAAAGCAACAGCACCCCAGCCTAGAATTTTTTTAGGAGTCATAAGCAATTTTTAGATAACGATATTTATGGCAATTTATTGTATAGCAGGGAATAGGGAATAGGGAATAGGGAATAGGGAATAGGGAATAGGGAATAGAAAGATTTCACCGTCTAGGTTCGCTGCATTAGTCTTTGTCAATCACTGTATTTACCCCCTAAAGTATACTATAGCAGTCCTAAATAGGTTGTAATATTTTATCGTAGGGGTTTGGTCTCCAAACCCAGACATAAAGAGGGTTTGGAGACCAAACCTCTACAGAATTTTTTCACAAATCCTACACGGATTGCTATATTAATATTGAGTTTTTAATAACTCTTCAATGAAAACTTGGGTTTCTGGGGGAATATCCGTAATTAAACGCGCGGGAAAAGCTTGAGTTGAAATAGAGCGATAATATTCGGGTGTCAGAAAGACCTGATATTTTTCTGCTTCTGGAGTTAATTGTGCTGCGGTTGCTAAGGCAATAGTTTTAGCATAATTACGGACATCTTTTGAAGCATCTGCAATCACTTCACCGCCGGAAATAGGAGTAATGGGAATCCAACTTTGATCCGCAATGGTTCGGGGATCTCGAACACTTAAATGGGTCGCGCCTAAAACCCCTAATAAGAGTTTCTCTGTTTTAATTTGAGGAAAAATTGCGATTTGTTCGGGTAAAGCGGGGGTGACTTTATCGGAAGATTGTGTTAAAATTAATGTGGGAACTTGAACTTTATTCAATCCGGTTTTGCCAAATAAAACAGAAGCGGTCGGAGCAAAGGCGATCGCTCGTTTAATACGAGGATCACTAAACCGATAGCGATCTTTCGGCAGTTCTGCGGCTAAACATTGGGTAGCTTTTCCTAAACTAAAAGTAATAAAACTCTGATCACAACTTTTCTTCAGTTCATCAATTTGAAACTCCCCTCCCGCTAGGGCTAAAGCCGTTGCACCTCCATAAGAATACCCAAAAACTAAAGTATTATTTGTGTTGAATTTATTTTTAAATCTCGGATCATTGGTATTCAATTTTTCTAATTCATTCAACGTAAAAATCAAATCTTGGGGACGTTCTATAATTTCTGTGGGAGATAAAAACAAATTTTTATCAACATAAGTCGCATTACTCCCTGGATGTTCAGGAACAATAACAGTATAGCCATAGGAGGCTAAATGTTCCATTAAATAGCGTAATTCTTGATAATCTGAACCCCGACCGTGGGAATAAAGAATTAAGGGTTTATCGGGTGTTGCTGCGGAGGATGAATAAATATAAACGGGAATCTTGCGATTTCGTTGTTGATCCTGCAATTCTATTCGGGTAATTTCAACTTTTCCTGGCCCTGCTTGAGTTGGATCAAACGGAATTTGTGGGGGTTGAGATTCTCCAGTAGGGAATTTGGGTAAGACTTCTAAAAGTAAGCGTTGGGTTTGCCAAAATCCTTGATTTAATCGTTTTAAAACCTGAAAGGCTTTAGGAACATTAATCTCAATTTTAGCGAGGGGATAGTTTTCTAAAAAATTAATAACGGATAACCCTTGGGGAGATTTAGCGGAGGACAAAATCGCTTCTTTAATCGCAGTTCCCCCTTGGGATTGTTCAGAAGAAATAATGGTATCAATATCCGTTAAAATTCGGGTTCCCACTTGACTATTAACAATTTCATCAACAGTTTGATCTTGAATTTTAATTTTAATATTTAACGCTGCTAACGCCTGTTGTTTTTGTTCGGGAGTTAAAAAACTAAAATAACCCAACAACCCTAAAGGAACTTTCCCGGTTTCTGCAAATTCTTTTAAATCCTTGACTGAAACCGTAGCATAAATAAATCCTTGTCTGATCACAACAGATTCTGCTGCACGGGATGAAAGGGGAAACAGGAGAAAACTGCTAACAATTGTAGGCGTTAAAACACTCAAGGGAAAGAACAATTTTTTCCACTGGAGTTTAGAAAGAATAGAAAAAGCAGATACCGGAATTTCAGGCATAATCAAATGTCTGGGTTAAACAATCCAAAAAGTTTAACATTGAATTACATCATTGCTATCGGGGGGCGATGGTGTTCCCAGGGTTGTGCCGCTTCCAATTGGGCAGCTAAGGCGATTAAAGTGGCTTCTGTGGCGGGTTTTCCCACCAATTGCACCCCAACGGGTAAACCCTCTGGCGTGAAACCTGTCGGAATAGCGATCGCCGGTTGACCACTAACGTTAAAAGCGGGACAGGGGGCGACCCATTCAATAATACGTTGTAACGTTTCTTCCGGGGAAAGTTGAGCATATTCTCCTACCCGAATTGTCCCGTGCATATAGGTCGGTAAAACAATAACATCAAAGGGACTTAATGAAGCAACAATTTGACGACCTGCGACCTGCATTTTAGACACCGCTTGCAAATATTGTCCGGCTGTTATTTGAGTTGACATTAACCATTGATTCACCGAACCTAAATACTCTGGAGGAATTCCGGCTGCTGCGACTCCCGATTTCCAAACCAAAGTAAACGGATCAATAATATCAGTAAAATCGGGGTTAATGGGTTCTATTTGATGACCCAATTGTTCCAGAAGTTTAACGGTATTTTGAACGGCTTTTTCACAGTCTGGGGACGCTTGACCAACGGGTAAAATAGAGGTTGCTACTGCAATTTTTAAAGACTTTGGAGGCTGTTTCGTCGCAGCTAAAAAGGAAGGATTCGGATCAGGCAACCAATAGGGATCACCTAAAATATATCCTGACATCACATCTAATAAAGCCGCAGCATCGGCAACGGTACGGGCCAGGGGGCCATCGGTAGAAATCCCACTTTGAAAGTCTCCGACGGGAGCATGGGACACTCGCCCCCGCGTGGGTTTAATTCCGACTAAACCACAACAAAAGGCAGGGCCACGAACTGAACCTCCGCCATCCGACCCATGAGCAACGGGGGATAATCCGGCTGCTACGGCTGCGGCTGCGCCGCCACTGGAACCACCGGGGGTATAATCTAAATTCCAAGGGTTACGGGCGGGAGGAAAGCCATCGGGTTCGGTGTAGGGTAATGATCCAATTTCTGAAGTCGCGGTTTTTCCTAATATATTAAATCCGGCTTGGCGAATGCGACTAACAACTCCATCATCATAAGTTGCTATTTTATCAAGTAATGCCCGTGAACCATAAGTACAGGCAACTCCCGCCACGGGGTTTAAATCTTTAATCGAAATGGGAACACCAAAAAAGGGCGGTAAATCGTTAATATCGGAAACTTGGGTGAGTTGTTCCGTTTGGGTTTTGGCAAGTTCTATAGCGGTTTCTGCAATGACGGTAAAATAACAACCTAACTGCGGATTTAACCGTTGAATCCGATCTAAATAAACATTAACTAACTCTAAAGGAGAGAGGACTTTTGTGCGAATTAATCGCGCTTGTTCTAAAGCAGATGTAAAGGCTAAATCCACTGAATTCATAGAGTATTTTTGATGGTGAACGGTCGGGAAAAAACCGTTGATTATGAGTTTATCATAAGAAAAGGATGGGAGTCGGGTTTAGACCTGAGAGTGAAGTCTTTTCCTCCGGTGTTCCCTGTTCCCTGTTCCCTGTTCCCTGCTATATATTGAGTTTTATGAAAATTATTAAAATTAAGGTGCGATCGCCTGGTAAGATGGTCGGTTGATTTTTAGAAACACTCAATATTGACGCTCGTTAAGTTTGGAGGAACAATGGACGCAATTACAAGTTTTTTAGGCAACATCAACTTTGAGCTTATTGCACAGCTTACAATGTTGAGTCTGATTGTGGTTGCTGGCCCCGTAGTCATCGTGTTACTGGCTTTTCGTGGCGGCGATCTCTAATCAAGAGTATAGAGACGTTGGTTACAACGTCTCTAGCTAATTTAACTGAAGAGGGGGTTTGGGGGAGCGGTAAGTCCCACGCTGAATTTCTCCAATCCCAAAAAATACTAGAAATCAGCGTGGGATACTTCGACAAGCTCAGTAACAACACGGACTCCCCCAAGTTGATTTTGTCGGGTTTGACCGAGCAAAATCAACAACAATGTGTTAAAATTTATCAAAGAGTTTTAAAAGCGATAATGTTTCAGGCGTACAAATACCGCATATATCCAACCCCAGAGCAACAAATAGCCTTAGCCAAGAGCTTTGGCTGTTGCCGATGGTATTGGAATTATGCCTTAAACTTGTGCCAAGAAACATACAAAGCAACAGGAAAAGGGTTATCAAGAGGAGCCGTTCAAGGATTATTGCCTCAACTCAAAAAGGAATATCCTTGGCTAACAGATGCCTATTCCCAATGTTTGCAAGTTGTCGCTCTCAATTTATCCACAGCTTACAAAAACTTCTTTGATAAACGGGCAAGATTGCCTCGATTCAAATCTAAACACGGAAGACAATCAATTAGTTATCCCCAAAACGTTAAATTTGAAGGGAATTATCTAAAAATACCAGGTAAAATCGGGTTAGTTTATTGTGTGCGTCACCGAGATTTTGAAGGCACAATCAAAACCGTTACTGTTTCAAAAAATCCTGATGGGAAATACTATGCTTCTGTCTTAGTTGATGACGGGAAAGAGCAACCTACGACATCAACTAATGGAAAAGCAATTGGGATTGATTTGGGGTTAACTCACTTTGCAATTACTAGCGAGGGTTCAAAATACAGTAATCCTAAACACTTTACCAAACATGAACGCAATCTCAAGCGGAAACAACAAAAACTGTCTCGAAAACAGAAAGAAAGTAAGAGTAGACAAAAGGCTAGATTAAAAGTAGCTAAAGTCCACGCTAAAATCTCTCGCTGTCGGGAAGATTTTCT
>CAITND010000223.1 GCA_903893625.1 uncultured Oscillatoriales cyanobacterium | reverse complement strand
TTGCTGTTAATAAATATCAAAATCGTTCGTTTTTAATATTTCCAACTTATTTGATAAAAATTAGAGGGAATTTGAAGGAAAAAATTGATGATTTTTTTTGAAGATTGCGATCGCATTTTTGAAAATGAAAACGCCCTGCTTATTAAGAGGGATTTAGGGGGATCTCAACTAAGGTTTAGAAACCAATAAAGTTGTTGATGCAGCACGACCAAATTCTTCGGGAATGTATTGTAATTTAGCCTCTGCACCGGGCCATAAATATTCTCCTGGGGTGACAGATCGAACTAAATAATGGAGTTGATAAGTCCCCGGTTCCAAACGATTACTATAGGCAATAATTCGATCCTTGTAAATCGTTTGATAGTTAATTTCCCAACTACTTTTTTGAGCTTGTAATGCTAAATTACTGGTTTTAAAACTAGCATCAATAGCTTCAAATCCGGCGGGAAGGGGGTCAGTAATCATCACCTGATCAACCGGATGATCGGTAATAATATCTAAACCGATATCAAACACTTGTCCGGGTATAACTTTCAGTAGTTGTTTAGGAGAATTGAGGTCAATTCTTTGTAAGATTTTATCCTGATTAGCAGGGCGAATTGTGCGCGTAATTCTTAACCCATTTAACCGTCCAGGTTGATTCCCTTCCAAACGATAACGATAAGCAACCCAATAATTTAATTTACCCTGATTAGACTGTTGTAAAATTAAATCATTTTTACCTTTCGGTAATTCTGACATGGGTACATTTAAAGTATAACTCGAATCTTTATACCCTTTGAATTGAGTTTCTCCTAACGTTTGATTTCCTAATTTAATGACAGCATTAAAGTTAGGGGGTGTGGTTTCGGTTTCAGCATAAGCGACTAAAGCAGTTAACGCTTGTGCATTATCATAACTGCTTCCCCAAGTTCCATCTTTACGCAAATTCAATAAACTTTGTACCAGTTTATCAACGGTTTCAGACTGGGGATTTTGGTTCATCACTAAACGTAATCCTTGGGATTGAATCGTTGTCGGAGAATTTAACCAACTATATCCTTGAGGTAAATTTAGAGTCGCAGTTCTTCCTGTGACATAGATCTGTTTTTGCACTTGCTCAAATAGACGATTATAATCCGCTTTCCAGTTCGGAAATTGAGATAAATAGCGCACAAACTTAATCTGGTTAACAGGATCAAATTTCTCGAAATTTTGCAATATATCATCTAAGAAATCACTACGTTGATCTCCCAGTGCATCCAACGCAATTAACGCATTTAAGCGAATTTCATGTTTACAATTATCATTCGTACAAAAATCATATTTTCCAGGGTCATTCACTCCTTGAGTTAAATAGGTTTTTAGAGAATTGATCACCTGAGAATTAACAGGAAATCCAGCATTTTGAGCTTGAGCTAAGGCTTCTCCCGTATAAGCGGAAAGGAAAGGACTAGAGAATCTTGAACCAGGATAGGCTGCAATTCCACCATCTTCTTGTTGCAATTCTTCAATGTCGGCTAAAGCCGTTTTAGCCCGTTCAGGTAACTGCAAATTACTGAAATTTTGACCGTATTTTTTACCCAAAATCTGCATATTAGCAGCAATGACTAATTCACTGATAGCAGGTTCGAGAAACGGCCATTTCTCTTGATTAAATACCTGTTGAGCGGAAGCGGTTAGTTGGGGAATTAGGGTACTGGCTAAATTAATATCTAATCCCCCGAAATCGGGAACAACTTTTTTACTAACATTCAGGGGAATGGTCACGGAATTAGTGGTGCGTCCTGACTCAACAACTTGTTCTATGACGTTAAATGTTTTAACCTCTAAAGGCACTTCAAACCCATCGGATTTGCCATTAAATTCCGTTTTAAACTGAACTTGAGCGTTACCCGCTTGTTTAACTAAAATGGGAAATCGATAGGCGTTTGTTCCGGCTTCAGCTTTGGTTTTTAAGGTTTGTTGATTGGCGTTTCCAGGGGAAAATTGAATCCCGCCATTAACGGTTCCCGTAATATTTAAGTTGCCTTTTTCTCCGGTTAAATTGGTAATCGATAATCCCGCTAAAATGCGATCGCCAGGACGAGCAAATTGGGGTAAAATCGGATTAGAAATTAACGCTTGAGTCGTCATAAATGTGGTTTCAGCCGAACCAAATTTGAGATTTCCATCCGTTGCAACTACCATCACTCGCCACGTCGTTAAATCATCAGGAAGCTTAAAATTAACCGTTGCTTTTCCTTGATTATCCGTCACAATTGAACCGTTATAAAAGGCTAATGCTTGAAATTCTTTACGAATTCGAGGATTAGCTGTCGCCGTCGATAAACCGCCTCCATAACCCCAACCTTTTGCTAAAGGAGATGCCATTTGATTTAAAATAACCGCAGGACGATTATCACTAAATCTTGTAGGAATGGGTTGTTCAGCATAGACCGTTTCGATTAAATTTGGAGGACGATAACCATTCAGTTGTAAAACGGAATCATTCACCACCATCACGGTAAATTGTCCGCGAAGGGGTTGATTTTTGGTATCCGTTAAAGTCAGATTTAAGGTTTGTTCAGAACCTGGTTCTAGCTTTTCCTGTTGAGGATTAACTTGTACTTGCAGATATTGATCTTCGAGGTTAATCTTAAACGGTGTTAACCCAATTTTAGCTAAATTTTCTAAACTACCCGGTTCGAGTTCAGAAATAGGTTTTCCTTGTCGGACTAATACCGCTTCAACTGCCGCATTGGGTAACATTTCTGGCGTGACTTGAAACTGAATTTCGGGCGCACCTCCTTTAACTTGAATCACCGTTTGATACAGAGGTTTATCGCGTACCACTGCAAAATATAATTCTCCGGCTTCATAAGGAGATTGAATTAAAGCGGTTGCAGTTTCTCCGGGTTTATAGGTGGTTTTATTCAGTTTAATTTCTAATCGATTTTTATCAACTCCTCCCCAGTTTACTAATTGATTTCCTGTCACCCAAATTTTTAAATCTGTCGCTGTAATTTCACTATTTTCATCGCTAAAATTAGCGCGAATTCGATAAGAACCGGACTCTGGGGCGGTCAAATAAACTGTTTGTTCCTTTTGACCCGATTTAACATCAATTTGAGAAACCGTTTGATATTGAATTTGGTTTTTATTGGTTTGTCCTCCTTCTACAACCCGTGTAACGCGGCTATAATCCATTTTTTGCAATTGCAAATTCACCCCAACATTTTCTAAGGGTTTTCCTTGATAATCAGTAACAATTACATCAATGGGTAAAGCTTTACCTGCTTCCCCAATAAACGGCGTTTTTAACCCAATTAAACGCTGACTGGGAAGGGCAATAAAGGATTGAGAATTGGCAACGGATAAATTAGAAATATCCGTAACTTCTACATCCACTCGATAGGTCATTGGATAGGGTAAATCTTGAGCAACAGTAACGGTTTTACTTCCCTGACCCAGTGCATCTAATTGTTGATTTTCCTGCAATACACTATCAGAAACATTGGGTTTTTCTTCGGGCCAAAACCATTGACGACCAAAGGAATAATTTTCCCATCCTTTGGGCATAAAATCCGTTGCTGTCCGAGTCACATAATATTTAGCTGCACCCTCCGCAACGGGAGAACCAAATAGATATTCACTCTTAGCATTTGCCGTAATCGTTTCTCCAATTTTGGCAAATTTTTGATCTAAATTCAGGTCTACTTTAAAATTGGGGGGTTTAAATTCAGCAACGCGGAAGTTACCCGAAAGTTCCACCCCATTTTTGTCTTTTCCCCGAACAATATAATTGCCTAACAGTTGATTTTCTGCTAACGGTAATTCCACTGAAAATGTCGCAAATTCATTGGTTTGATAGTCTCCTAATTCTTGCTTTTGTCCTTTAGGATTTTCTAATGTCACCGTATAATTTTCATTTTTATTCGGTTTTAAGTTACCATTTTCTAAGGAATACGCCACACCTGTTAATGCAACTTTTTCTCCGGGTTTATAAAGTTGACGGTCTGAAAAAATCACCCCCCGTGATAGGATTTGCTGGTCTTCCCAATTGGTATCAATTCCATAACCGTAAGCTCCACTATTGGAAAATGTTCGAGTAAATGCCCAATCTTTGCCTTCTTTAGCAATTACTAATAATTCTGGTGCTTTGGCAAACCTTTTCCCCTTCATACATTGTTGTAACTGTTCAGAATTCAACAGTAACATTCCCTGAGTATCGGTAGTTCCCGTTGCACAAGCTTGAGGTTTAGGATAGGATTTTGCATCGAGTTGAGAGGGATAAATTTCAAGGGTTACGCCTTCAGCAACAGAACCCTTATCTAAGTGATGAACCCGTACTAATCCTGACTCTGGAAACCATTGAGCAAAGACTCCTAAATTCGTTAGCTGTACCAGTCCATAAAATTGCGGTTCACTCCATTTTTGTTGATCTTCTTGTTGATATTGGGTTGTTTTTGCCGTGACTCCATAAGCTAACAGTCCCGTATTTCCCCCTAATTTTTCTCGTAAATTAATCGAGGTTTCTTGAATGTTATTTTTCGGGGTAGAAACGGCAAAAGTAGTCCAGTTTTCTGGGGGAAGTAACAGATGTTTTCCGTCGGTTCTAGGGTAAGCCGTATCGGTATAAACTAAATCCGTTGGTTGCACAACTTGATAAGCTGCTCGATATTGAGATTCGGGTAAATTCAAGGTAGAAATATTCAGTTCTAAATTCTGTTGAAAGGGGAAAATATTCAATCCTGAAGGGACAGAAATATCAGGAGTTAAATCTCCAGTTTTATGAGTAAGGGTAACGGGTTTTCCTAATTTCTGATTAAATTGATCTTTGAGTTCTGCACCAATCGTAATGGTATAATTGGTTTGAGGTTCTAATGCCCAAGGATTGAGAGTTACACTGTCATTATTATTATAGGCTTGGATGACTTTAATATCGGGTTTGGGTGCAGGCTGAATGGTAATATTTTTGAGGGCTGATTCTGCAATGATTCCATTATTAAATTGCAGTCGTGGGTTCCCGGTTACAAACCGTCCTGATGTTCCTTCTACGCTGGCTTTACCAGGAAGTTCTAAACTGATTAATTTTAACGTATCATAGGTGTTAATTAAGCTAGAAATCTCAACTTGAGTCTCTAAATTTCCCGCAGCCGGACGTAACCCTGGTGTGATTTTAAATTGATATTGGGTAGCGGTTTGTAATTGTTGTTTGGGAGTAACAATATATTCCCAGGTTTGAACAGCAGGATTAAATTCAGCGTCGGGTTTAATCGGGGTTTTATTATCTTCTGATTCTGCTTGTTTAACCTCAATCGAAATCCCTTGATTTGTTTTTACAGAAATCAGTTGTAAGTGTTGTTTTAAAGAGTTTAAATCTAATTCTACATTAGAATTAAATTTGAGTTGAGGATTTAACCCCAGGGGATTATCTAAGGAACCGGGTTGATCTTTGCTTCCGGGTAAATTGGATAATTTTATCGGTTCTGTGGCAAATGTCCAGGCGATATCCTGGTCTAATTGGTGTTGGTTTAAATCGGCTAATCCTTTTTTAATTGTGACTTGTAAACGAGTAGCTAAGGGTAAAGCTTTATCGGCTTGAAATCCCACCATTCTTGGGGTTAAAAACCGAAATTCACCGGGTATTCTTGGAGTAATCTCAAAGTTGTTTAAAAGTTGTTTTTGTCCTGAACTATCTAAGTTTTCAACCGGAATTAAAGGGTGTTTAAAAATAACATGAATTTGGCTCAATTCTGGACTCTCACCCAAGGGATTAATGGCTTCAATCCAGTTCGGAAGTTGCGGTTTGGGTAAATCAGCCGCCATTGGGATGACTTCGCTAACCGGGGAATGACTGATGATGCGACATCCCACCAGAGTTAAGATAAAGAGAAAAATGAAGATAAACCGTCTCCGAATTTGGCGGAATTGGGTAAAATTTCTCATTGTCTGTAATTATGATACTTTCTTTTGTAATAACAGATATTTTAATCAAAATTCCAGAAAATTCCAGAAGATTTAATTTTAGTTTCTGTTTGGGGTTCTGGGGTGCAAAGTGACCGGATTATGAATTAAAAATGTTACAAAAATTAACATAAATTAGAGATGAGTTTGTTAATTGAAGGTGTGTCTGTTAAGAATATTATGCTATAATATCCTAATTAATTTTATAATTCTATTTCCAAAATTGCTATGGAAACGAATATTCTGACTTTACCCCCCATTTTAACATTAAAACTCGATTTAACTCAGGAACAATTTTGGCAATTGTGTCAAGAAAATCATGATTTTCAATTTGAACGGACGACTACAGGAGAATTAATTATTATGCCACCAACAGGAGGAAATACAGGGAAACGGAATGTAAAACTGATTACTCAACTTGATTTATGGAATTCCCAAACCCATTTAGGTGAAGTCTTCGATTCTAATACGGGTTTTACCCTTCCCAATGGTGCTGACCGTTCTCCTGATGCGTCCTGGGTGAGTCGGGAACGTTGGGAGGCGTTAACACCTGAACAACAGGATAAATTTGTACCCTTGTGTCCTGATTTTGTGGTGGAGTTAATGTCTCCGAGTGATCGTTTAGAAAAAACTCGTCAAAAAATGCAAGAATATCAAGACAATGGGGCAAAATTAGGATGGTTAATTAATCGTAAACAACAACAAATTGAAATTTATCGTTTGCATCAAGCGGTAGAAATTTTAGAACATCCGAACCAAATTTCAGGCGAGGACGTTTTACCCGGTTTTGTATTAGATTTAACCTTGATTTGGTAAACTCTGAAGGATTTAAACGATATAGCCTATATTTGTCCACCGCTAACAGCCAACGGTCAACGGTCAACGGTCAACAACCAACACTATTCAGAAACGTCAATCAATGATATCCTAGTCATATTAGAATCTTTTGTTTAAGTTAAGGTAGGGCAATTATGCAAGTTAATGATCTGGGCTTTGTTGCCAGCATTTTGTTTGTGCTAGTTCCGGCTGTTTTTCTGTTGATTCTGTATATTCAAACCCAAAGTCGGGGAAAAGAAGGTTAATTTCAGTTTTGCCTTAATTCTGATTTTATCCTGACGAAAAAAGCACCCCAACAACAGTTTTGAGGTGCTTTTTCCTAAAATTCTCTTAATTGAGGTTATAGACGAACCGGGTAAACTAGGGTGCTTTTGTCCGTGTTAATAAAACAGGACAGTTGGCATAAACCCGAACATAGTCGGACAGGGAACTTCCCAACAGTCGGTCTAAGTCAATAAAGCTCTTAGCAACGTTAGGCCGACGGTCTGGGGAACCTAACATCAATAAATCAGCATTTACTTCTTCTGCAACGCGACAGAGTTCGGGGCCGGGTTTACCTGTACCACTGACACAACGGTAGCTGACTCCCAGGCGTTTTGCTTCTTCAATCGCAGGTGCTAAAATCGGATCTTTGTCGGCATTGCTGCTGAAGTCCTCGCTCGATTTCCCGGATAAATCTTTATTAATGTGGACTAAAATTACTTGGGAACCAGAGAGAGATTTAGCAAAAGAAAGTGCTAACTGTAAACACTCTTTAGACGCCTCTGATTTATCCACAGCCACCATAATTCGGCGCAGTTTTTTCACATAAGCATCGTCCTTGACCAACAGCATCGGACGACTGGTTAATTGAAACACATACTGACTCACGGAGTTTTCCAGAATCGCTTGTAAACGTCCTAAACCCCGTGACCCCATAATAATTAAATCGGCATTTTCGTCATCAGCGACATGGGAGACGATATCCTTGGGATCACCTTGCTTGAGTTGAGGATTAATTTGGCTGGGGTCAAGGTGAATCGATTTAACGGCTTCCGCCAGAATTTTTCCCCCTTCCTCTAACTTTTCTGACATCGTATCCGAGCTAACTTGAGTGGGAACAACGTGCAGAACCGTGACAGAGGCTTGTTTGAAGGAGGGGATATCCAGCAGCATATTCAGCATTTCTTCGCATAATCCCCGACCTGCGACAGCAACTAGGATTTTTTTTATCATCTGTATTTCCTTCGGATTAAAATAAATGATTGTCAGTGGTCAGATTTGATCCGACTCGAGTTAAAAAGCTTCCATCTCTAGGATAAACCTGAGTGTTGACAGATAATTTGTAGAAATGTTGCGTTCTAAATCTATTTGTAAAGTGTTTGAAACAAATCCTTGCCCTCAGTCCCCGTCCTCAACGGATACCTCCTCGGAAAAGCCTTGGTTTGACTATGTTGTGCGGGTTTCTCCCCATCACACCGACTATGGCGGGATTGTTTGGCATGGGACATACATCACTTGGATGGAAGAATCCCGGATAGAACAGTTACGTTTGACCGGATTGGAGTATCATACTTTAGTAGAAATGGGGTGCGAATTGCCTGTTGTAGAACTTAATATTCGTTATTATCAAGCGGTGATATTGAGTCCAGGTTTTGTCATCCCCAAAAGCAATCCCCAGCTTGGAAATCCCTCTTTTCTCAGCCATCAAACCCTTTCACCTCCCCTATTTAATGCCACAAGAGCGGATCACCCTTAACCTGCATGACAACCTGGTATCTTGAAATGGATCTAGCCTCCCATCGATTTATTAGTTATTTTGATATTCCAGAAGCTCAACAACTCTGTGATCTGGCAGTTGTCGAACAGTTTACAGACCAATCTATTATTTTTGAAGAAGGGGAAGACCCCAGTTTTTTATACTTAGTTTTAGAAGGTCAAGTTGAGTTTAAAAAACAAGCCTCCTTGAATCAATATCAAACCGTTGCTGTTGCTAATACCAATGACTTTTTTGGAGAATTTGGGGTTTTAGATGGACAACCTCGCAGCGCTAGGGCAATGGCAGCCGGACAGGTGAAATTAGCTAAAATTTCCCGACCGGATCTGATGGAAATTTTAAGCAATGCTAAAGGCAAAGTGATTCTGAATTTATTCAGTTATATTATTCACCATTTGCGCGTTACCACCAATCAATATGTTAATCAATTAGTTCGTAAAGAAAAAATGGAATTAGTCGGCGAAATGGTGAATACGATTTTGCATGACTTTAGAAGTCCCTTTACCGGAATTCAGTTATCCAGTGCCATGCTCAAGGAAATGCACCCCGATGAAGAAACTCAAGAATGGTGTGATTTAATTTCCATGCAAATTCAACGAATGTTAGGCATGGCAGAGGAAGTTTTAGAATTTGCTAAAGGCACTACGGTACTGTATCGCAAACCCGTTACTGTAGCCAAAATGCTGCAATATTTTGAGAAATTAAATCGGGTTTATTTTCAATCTACCCAGGTTGAATTTTCCGTAAAAGCTGAGGAAGATTGCATTATTTATGTGGATGAAAATAAACTAATTCGAGTCTTTCAAAATTTAGTCGGGAATGCGGTAGAAGCCTTTGAAAAACCCGGTGGCAAGATTGTAATCACAGCCACAGGAACCGAAGAATGGGTTAAAATTGCCATTGCGGATAATGGCCCTGGAATTCCTGACGCCATTCGAGAACATTTATTTGATGCGTTTGTAACCTATGGAAAACGTAGTGGTACCGGCTTAGGAACTGCGATCGCCAAATCCATTATTGATGCTCATGGTGGTAAAATTGAGTTTAAATCAATTCCCCAGGAAGGAACTACTTTTTATATCCTACTTCCTCAAACTCAACAGTCAGAAATGCAGGCAGAAATTGCCGAAAAAGTCAAATTAAACTAGAATTAAGTTTAATCCTTAAAAATGATTGGAACTGTAGAGTTGCTATCAATAACGTCTCTACAGAATTAAACTGTTGAATTTAACCTATTTTCCTTTGAATCCCATTCGTCCTCTCCCTCAAGATGTTGTTCATTTAATCGCGGCGAGTGAAGTTATTGACTCGTTAGCGGCAGTGGTTAGAGAATTAGTTGAAAATGCCTTAGATGCCGGAGCAACCCGGATTACAATCTCTGTATGGCCGGAATCTTGGCGTGTTCAAGTGGCGGATAATGGCTTGGGAATGGATTTAACTAATTTAAAACAAGCAGCAGCCGCCCACAGTACCAGTAAAATTAACACGATTACTGATTTATTTCAAATTAAAAGTTTAGGATTTCGCGGGGAAGCTTTACACAGTTTAGCGCAATTATCGGATTTAGAAATTATTAGTCGTCCCAGTTCTCCCACCCTTTCAAGTTCAGGTTGGCGAGTGGGTTATAATCATCAAGGGGAAGCGATTAAAACTGAAGTCATTGCGGTTGCATCGGGAACCGTTATTACTGTTTCTAATTTGTTTGAAACTTGGCAAACTCGCCGTCAATCTTTGCCTTCTTCTGCTCAACAATTGCGGGGAATTCAGTTAATTATTCAGCAAATTGCTTTATGTCATCCCCAAGTCACTTGGCAACTGCGTCAAGGCAATAATCCTTGGTTTCAAATTAGTCCAGGGGTGAATGCTCAACAAATTTTACCTCAAATTATTAAAAATATTCGGTTTAGTGATTTATATTATTTGAAAATTCCGCAAGATTGTGATAATATTAATGAAAAGGGAATTGAATTAATATTAGGATTACCCGATCGCTGTCATCGTCGTAAACCCGATTGGGTGAAAGTTGCAATTAATGGCCGCATGGTGCGATCGCCCGAATTAGAACAAACCTTATTAACCGCCTTGGCGCGAACTTGTCCCCGCGATCGCTATCCCATTTGTTTTGTGCATTTACACCTCTGTCCTGAACACATAGACTGGAATCGCAACCCCGATAAAAGTGAAATTTATTTACAGGATTTAAGAGGATGGCAAGACCAAATTAGTCAAGGTATTGACCAAGCATTACGCTTAAATTTTGAGCGTCTTTCCTTACCTCAAAATCGGATTGATCAGCTACTTAAAGTCTCAGAAGAAAAGGGAAAGTATAACATTAATTCTTCGACTCAGCCTGATTCTGAAGCATCTCCAACCCACTCGAAAAACGAGTTAGGAATTGTAGAAGTAAAAGCGATCGCTCAAGTCCTGAATACTTATATTGTCGCCGAACATTCTAGCGGATTATGGTTAATTGAACAACATATTGCCCATGAACGAGTATTATATGAACAAATCTGTGATCAATGGCGATTAGTTCCCCTCGAACCCGGCATTATTTTACAATCCTTATCAACAGCACAATTAGAACAAATGCAGCGTTTAGGATTAGAAGTTGATCCCTTTGGCGATGGGGTTTGGGTAGTTAGAAATGCACCGGAATTATTAGTTAAACGTAGTGATTGTCCCGAAGCATTATTAGAATTAAGTTTAGGAGGAGATTTACAAGCCGCACAAGTCGCAACCGCCTGTCGTAGTGCGATTAGAAATGGAACAATCATGAGTTTAACTCAAATGCAAACCTTATTAGATCAATGGATTAAAACCCGAAATCCTCGGACTTGTCCCCATGGCCGCCCAATTGTTTTACAATTAGAAGAATCCGCCCTATCCCGGTTTTTTCGTCGTCATTGGGTGATTGGAAAAAGTCATGGAATTTAATAGATTCTTGGTATATTTTATTATAAAATAAAGATAATCTATTGATAGCAATTTCCCATGAAAAATCCTATCCTCGATCAACTCTTACAACTCGCTACTCAGAAAGCAGATACTGTGGAGGTTTATTATTTGTCAAGTCAGAATACTCCGATTGAGTTTGAAAATAATCGCCTCAAGTCCTTACAAACAAAAGCCAGACAAGGGGTAGCGTTACGACTAATTCACAAAGGAAGATTAGGATTTGCCAGTTCAACGGATTTAACCCGCTTAGAAGACTTAGTAGAAGCCGCTTTACAAACCGCAGAAATTGGTGCAATAGCTGATTTTGAATTAGCATCAAATCTGCATTTGTATTCCGATGTTTCCTCCTATATTCCTCCGTCAACTCAAGAATTAGTTGAAACCGGAAAAAATCTGATAGAACAGGTACTCAAATACAATCCAGAAATATTAGTCAGTGTGGGGTTTAATCTTTCCCGTGAACTGATACAAATTGCTACCAATCAGGATGTTTATGCAGAACGTTCTAGTCAGTTATTCAGTGCTTCTTTATCAGGAAATTTAGTCAGAGGAGAAGATTTTTTAGAAATCGGCTGTTATGATGTTGCTAGCGATCGCCCTTTAGAAACAGAACGTTTACTTCAAGAAGTAATCCAAAAATATCGTCTTGCTGAACAACAAGCAACTATCAAAAGTGGGTCTTTTCCTGTCTTTTTTACCCCTCAAGCCGTTGCTAGAATATTTGGAGGATTATTTAGAACCGTTTTATCCGGTCAAACCATTGTTCAAAAATCCTCCCCCTTAGTCGATAAAGTTGGAGAAACCTTATTTGATTCTCGCTTCAGTTTATATGAAGATCCAAATTTTGGCCCCTCTGCTTGTTCTTTTGATGATGAAGGAACCCCAACAACCGCAAAAAAATTTATTGATCACGGGACAGTTAATCAATTTTATTGGGATCGACAATGGGGAAGTCGAGGTCAAATTCCCTCAACCGGAAATGGATTTCGTGGCGGGTTATCTCGTCCCAGTCCATCCTTAGTAAATTTATGTATTGAACCCGGAAAAACAGCCTCAGAAGACTTGATTTCGAGTATTGATGAAGGGTTAATTGTCGATCAAGTTTTAGGTGCGGGTCAATCAAATCAACTCGCCGGAGAATTTTCGGTTAACCTAGATTTAGGTTATAAAGTTGAACAGGGTAAAATTGTCGGTCGCGTCAAAAATACAATGGTAGCCGGGAATATTTTTGAGGCGTTTAAACAGTTAGTTGATTTAGGAAATCAACCGGAATGGGTGGGAAGTAGTTCTTATGTTCCCAGTTTATTGTTTCAACAGTTAGGGGTTGTAGCCAAACAATAGCCCCCCACAGCTGTTTCATTTTTGATCAAAAAAATTGTGTTACCTCTCCTCCAACCCCTGCTCCTGGGGAGGGAGGCTTCTTCAGGGATCTAAAATTTAAGAAAAGTTAAGGAAAGGAAATGCACAGTTTTATAGCCGACTTTTAGCCTGAAGTTGACACCAATGCGATCGCGTAACCCCTACAAATGAATTAATATAGATTAAGACTTAAATCGAATCATAATTTTCAAACCCTGATGCACAATTTCATTCCCCCTGAACGGTTTTATCCCTATTTAACCTGGACAGAAATTGAATCAATGGCTGATAAAAGTAATGTGGTTATTTTACAACCGATTGGATCAATTGAACAACATGGCCCCCACTTACCCTTAATTGTTGATGCTGCGATCGCAACGGCTGTAACAGGTCAAGCCTTAGCCCAACTTAATTCTAACATTCCAGCCTACGCTTTACCCACAATTTATTATGGAAAATCTAACGAACATTGGCATTTTCCCGGAACAATAACGTTAACTTCCCAAACCTTAATAGCCGTATTAATGGAATTAGGAGAAAGTATTTATCGGACTGGATTTAGAAAATTAGCCTTTATTAATGGTCATGGTGGACAACCGCAAATTTTAGATATGGTAGCGCGAGATTTGCATCAAAAATATGAGGATTTTTCTGTATTTCCCTTATTTGTTTGGCGGGTTTCCAACGTTGCTGCGGAACTCTTAACCCCCCAAGAATTAGAGTTAGGAATTCATGCTGGAGATGCTGAAACCAGTTTAATGTTATCCTTACTTCCAGAACAGGTTCAAATGGAAAAAGCCGTTTGTGAATATCCTTACGGTTTACCGGAAAATAGCTTATTAAGTATGGAGGGAAAATTACCCTTTGCTTGGGTCACAAAAGATTTAACAAAAACTGGGGTTTTAGGAGATGCAACGGTGGCGACGAAGGAAAAAGGCGATCGCATTTTGGCATCTTTAGTTAATAGTTGGGTGAAAGTTATTGAGGATTTATATCAATTTCGTCAACCTCAACGCTTTAGGGAATAATTCAATATTAATATAGCACTACTTACTTTATATAATTGCACACTGAACTCGAATCAAAATACTCTAATTGGGGATCACAAATAATTTTTATTATTATGATCACCGAAATGTCATGATTTATGTCACAATATTGTTTACGAAAAATCGACAAAAACAATATTATCCATGAATTCATCCTTACAACGGGCATTTGACCAAGGTAACACCCTAAAAGTGATTAGCGGTTTAACCAATTTTAACGTCGGGCGGGTTGCTTCTGTGGTCAAAGCAGCAACCAAAGGCGGCGCAACTTTTGTGGATATTGCCGCCGATCCTAATTTAGTCCAAATCGTGCGTCAATTAACCCATCTCCCCATCTGTGTTTCTGCGGTTGAACCCCAGAAATTTGTAACTTGCGTAGAAGCGGGTGCAGACCTAATTGAAATTGGTAACTTCGATGCGTTCTATGCTCAAGGACGGCGTTTTGAAGCAGCCGAAGTCCTGCAACTAACCCACGAAACCCGTGCCTTACTGCCTCATATTACCCTGTCTGTCACCGTTCCCCATATCCTCGAACTCGACCAACAAGTTGAACTCGCTCTCGAACTCGTCAAAGCGGGTGCAGATATCATCCAAACCGAAGGTGGAACCAGTGCTTCCCCGGTTCATGGCGGGACATTGGGACTCATTGAAAAAGCAGCCCCGACCTTAGCCGCCGCCTCAGAAATTTCTCGCGCCGTTTCCGTCCCCGTGTTATGCGCTTCGGGTATTTCTAATATTACGGCTCCGATGGCCATTGCTGCGGGTGCTGCGGGCGTTGGCGTGGGTTCTGCTATTAACCGCCTCGATAACGAAGTGGCGATGGTGGCGGTGGTTCGTAGTTTAGTTGAAGCGTTAGCAACGGTTAAATTTAACCGAATTTACGCTTAAAAAGGCCATAGGAAATAGGGAATAGGAAAGAGTTAATGGGGAAGAAATCTTCTATTTCCTGTTCCCCATTCGTAATTCGTAATTCGTAATTCGTAATTCGTAATTCGTAATTCGTAATTCGTAATTCGTAATTCGTAATTCGTAATTCGTAATTCGTAATTTCCTATTCCCTGTTATAAATAATTCACAAACCACGTTAAATAATCTTCTACCAAAGTATAGTTTGCAGAATCTTCATCTGATACTTCTAATTCTGCTAAGGGAAGGGCAAATTTTCGATGATCACTGACCCGTTTAACATCTACAATAATTCCATCCATTTCATCAACTCCACCCTGAAACTGTTCTAATGAAAAAATATCCGTGTAAGAAGGATTCGTTTTTTTCAGCTTTTCATAATCTTTAGCATTTCCATCACCATAGAGATATTCTTCTTCCCAAATAAATTCCTCTGCTCCTGTTAAATAACAAGGCATTTCAATCTTTTCTTTTAAATACTTGAGATATCGATTTAAAGTTTTGGAGGTAACATCTAGGTTGCCATTTCCTAATATTTTCTTGATTTTCCCCTCAAATTCTTCAACATTAAAGTTTTCATCTTCAAACAAACTTTCGGCATTAATTAATCCCATTGACTCCATTTGTTCAATGAGACTCGTCATGGAATTCATTAACTCCTCTTTGAAGCTATCTCTTTGTTTATTCAATAAACCCGATACAATCGTTTCATCGATTTGAAGGGGTTTCAAATCATCTCCTGGTGGTTGTAATTTCTTTTTGTTTTTGTTCTGATACAATTTAGACATTCTGTTACACCAAGCACAGTAGTTCTTCGTCTCAACCCTAGATGATTTCTAATTGATCTTTTGTAAGGTTTTTAGTTGTAGAGACGTTTTAAGTCACATCTCGACCAATCTCGACCTCAAGATTTTTCTATTGGGAAGGGAGTAAAATTTAGTATATCGTGCTACAGGTCTTTTTAGTATTCTCAAGGGGAGACAATTATGGTACAAACACAACAACCCGCTATACCCGTTATTTATCAAGGACAGTTTGGCGAGTACACCATCAACGAGAATGATCGTTGGAGCGTGATCATTTACCGAACTGGCTTAATTATAGCAGCCATCTGCTTTACGGTAGCAACGGGATTAATTTTGTTCCGAGGAAATAACCCATTAGCCCTGCAAGTATTAACCCCCATCTACTTTTGTTTTTGGTTGGGGTTGGGGGTGAGTTTATTGACGATTC
Source organism: uncultured Oscillatoriales cyanobacterium (assembly GCA_903893625.1). Taxonomy (GTDB): domain Bacteria; phylum Cyanobacteriota; class Cyanobacteriia; order Cyanobacteriales; family Microcoleaceae; genus Planktothrix. The sequence continues at coordinate 23,619 of CAITND010000223.1, read as the reverse complement.
ATATTTATTTGATTCCGTTACACCAACTCCTCCAACTCTTTTGGTTAATTGGGGGAATTGCTTCGGCGGTGTTTGCTTGGGTCGATGAAGAACCCTTAGCGTTAACAATTTATCACCATCCTTATACGTTGTTTGGGGTGGGGTTTACCTTTGTGGCTTTAACAGGAATTTATTTTAAAGAAGCCTTCTGTTTTAATCGCATGGAAACCAAGTTATTAACGCCTCTAGTTCCCCTGTTATTACTGGGATTTATTGCGGGAATTTGGTCGGTTTCGGCTCAAAGAATTTTCTTAGCATTTTGGGCGATTCAATTTATCATTTTTGCAGGTCGAAAAGTCTTCCAAGGAATTCCAGGGGATATTGGGGATAAAAGTGTGTTTAATTATATTCACGCTCAACGTTCTACTAAAGCTAAGGTTTAGATTCTAATGCTTTCGGCTCAACCCGATGATTTTCCTCTAAATCGGGTTCAGCCATTGTAATAGAAATGGCAATATATAATACCCAAAAAATACTATTGCGAGCAACTAATCCGGTTTCAGTCAAGGTTGATATCAGGGTATAGGTTAAATAAATTAAAGGCCAAAGACCATATAATGTTGTGGTGTAACGAGCTAACCAAAGGGAACGGATTAAATTGATTGCAAATCCAACAGCATAAGCAAATACTCCCACAAAACCTAAATCTAACCACAAATCTATCCAACCGTTGTGGGAATTAGGAACCTGCCATTGGGCCATCCGAATGATGTATCCAGATGGGCCACCTAACCCTCTCCAAAATGCACCCCAACCATAACCCAACCAGAATTGTTTTTCGATCATATCCCAAGCATACTTCCATAGGTCTGTCCGACCCGAAAAAGAGGGATCTTTGCCCAAGGAAGAAAACACTAAACTGGAATAATAGGTGTATAAATAATAGAGAACACCGGAGAGCGTTGCTAAACTTAAAAATGCCGGAACCATGATCACATAGCGGAAGCGAAAGGTCTGATATGCTAATAACGCCATCAACAAAATCCCTGTATTAATCATACTGGTTGTTGAGCGAACTAAAGGTAAAAGAATCAGAATTAATCCGATACAGAATTGGGCAATCCAAGTCTTTTTTGGTGGCAAAATAGTTTTGAACATTAAGAACACAATCATACTCAGGGCGAGAAATCTTCCAAAAAGATTTTTATGGGTAAAAATTCCTCGAAATGCTCCGCTATGAATAGCCCCCATAATTCCATATCGAGGTAATCCGCCAATAAATAGTAGGCTTAAAATCAAGATAAATAAATATGTCCAGCCTAAGATTCTAACTTGTTCCTTCAGCGAATATCGAGATCCAAGATAGATTCCAAAAATGGTGGTTCCAATTAAAGAGACTAAAGTTTTTATTGTTGTTGGGGGATCATCAGACCAGGTTATAGAAGCAATAGCAATGCCGACAATTGTAATAATAATTCTATCTTTACTAATAAAATAGAGTGCTTTTTTCCAGCGTAATATTAAGAAGAAAATAGCTCCCAAATAAGTTAAAAAATAAAGGGCTATATTCATTGCTAAATTGGTAGGATAAACCGAACCATCTCCTTCACTAGCTCCCCCTGATACAATTAAGGGAACCCAATCAGCAGTATAATGAGTAATAGCTAAAATATTAAAAACGGTTTCTATTTTTTCGAGCAATGATTTCGGTTTTTCTTTCATTGTCAATTTCTTTAATTTCTTTTATAAGGATGATGATAAAAATCAGAATTTTTTGAGGCTGGGGAAGCATAACGTTTGGCATGATGAAAATACTGATTTAACTCATTTTTATTAATCCCATTAACGACTAAACCCAAAACTCGTTGACCAGAATGGTCTAAAATTTCTTTGACTGTGATCGCCGTTTCTCGATCAATCACTCCAGGACGACTGACTAATAAAATCCCCTGCGCCATTTGGCTTAAAATTAAAGCATCTGCCGCTACAATTAAGGGCGGCGTATCGATAATTACAAAATCATACCGTTTAGAAACATTCTGGATTAATAAAGCCATATTTTGAGAATCTAATAATCCTAAAGGATTGGGAGATATGAGACCCGCCGTTAACACATCTAACCGTTCCATGCCTTGACGAATTACAGAACTCAATTCTAGGGGTTCTGCTAAAATATCACATAATCCAGGGGTATTAACTAACCCCCAAATTTGATGCTGAAACGGTTGACGCATATCCCCATCAATTAATAAAACTCGATATCCTAATTGAGCAATACTCGCCGCTAAATTCGCGGAAATTGTTGATTTTCCTTCCCGGGTCACGGCACTGGTGACAACAATCACTTTTAACGTTTTATCTGAAGTCATTAACCTTAAATTTGCCTGCATCATCCGATAGAGTTCACTGACTAAAGAATTCGATGGTTCGATCACAGGTACAAAAGGATTTTTTCTGATTCGGCTAAATTTAAAAGAGCGATTTTTGGGAATAAATGGAATAATCCCAATTAGCTTATAATCAAATACATTTTTAATTTCTTGAGTGCTTCTAACGGATTTATCTAAAATATCTAATAATAAAACCGATGCGGTTGAAGAAATTAAACCTAACATCACTCCTAGTACAAGGAGTTGGGATTTTTGAGTTTTCCCATTTTCAGGAACAACAGCATTTTCAATAATTCTGGTATTATCAATTCTTTTATTTTCTGCCACTTGAACTTCTTCTAAATTTTTTAACAAGGTTTCATAGGTCACTCGTGCTACCTGAACTTTGCGTTCTAGTTCATTCTGTTGTTGTTCCAATTTGGGTAAAATACTGGCTCGTTTTTGATAAGCCGCACGAGATTCATAAAGAGAATTTAACTGCTGAGTTAAATCCAGACGTTGGGTTTCTGTATTTACATATTCTTGCAGTAAGTTATTATTCCCTTGACTAGTTAATAATCCTCTGAGAAGGGAAATATTTTTTCCTAAAATTTGATCAATTTGCTTTTGTAAGGTGGCTGTTAGAACCTCTTTTTTAGCAATTAAAGCAATAATTCTAGGATTCTGATCCCGAAACCGTTTTCTTTCATTTGTTAAATCCGATTCGACTTTTTCTAATTCCACTAATGTACTTTTCATCAAAGGTGATTGACTTAAGGTATTCAATGCGATCGCTTCTTCTAAATCTAAACCGACTTGATTTCCTAAAGCTTTTGATAAACTATTGATTCCATTGAGTTGAGATTCAAGCGTTGTAATTTGTCGATTCAAATCCGATAATCCATTCACCGCCGATCCAAACTCTTGCTCTAAATTCAAAACCTGATTTTTTTCTTTAAAATCTCTTAAAGCTTGTTCAGCTTTAAACACTTCTTTCTGAACCGCAGGAAGTTGTTCCACAATAAAATCACGAGCTTTAGCAGCATCCTTGCGATTATTTTGATCGACAACTGACATATAAACCCCCATCAATGTATTGATCACATCGGCGGTTTCTTTGGCTTGTTTACTGCTACAGGAAATTTCAACAATATCAGTCCCACCCAGAATCTTAATTTTGAGTTGACTTCTCAGAGAACCCGGTTCAATCAAATTCCCCTGGGAATCCGTTAATTTCAGAATTTTAATCGTTTTTTCTAATAAAGGACTCGATTGCATAATCTCAATTTGCGTACTCAAAGGCGTTTGATCGGATAATAAAGCTTTTAACTCTCCCAATCCTTTACCAATTCCGGCTAAGGATGAAGTTCGATCCACTTCAAATAATAGCTTTCCTGTTGCTTCATAGGTTGGCTTGAGAAACCGAGTTCCATACAAGGCTAAACCTACAAACAACATAAAAATTCCGATCACAATAAACCATCGCTGTTTCAAAGTCAGTAAATACCGACTAAAATCTAAATCGATTGATTCTCGGTTTACCATTGTTTTAACCTATCGCTATTGATCATAAACAATTGATTTCAATTCATAAACAGTCGTGTAATCGTATTCATAATAGATAACAGATTTATGAAGGATTGCAAAGGTCGAAAGGCTTCTTCCAAAGTATCCCCTGTACTGCTTAAAGTAGATCGCCCGACAATAATCACATCATTCTGTTGCAAAATTGGATTTAAAGCTTCATTAACTCCTTCTGTCCAATTTACCTTTATATCTCGCTGTGATACGGTGCCATCAGGATTTAAACGTAGCAATTGAACTTGATTTTGACGAGCGCGAATTAAATTAAATCCTCCCGCCCCTAATATTGCCTCATTTAAGGTGGTATCGAGGGGAATTTCCAGAGTACCCGGATTTTTAACTTCTCCCACTACTGATACTTGAATGGTATGAGGAGAAAAACTTGCTTTTCCTAACTCGGCAACTTCCGTGGGATTAATTCCTGTTGCTTTGGGGATCAAAATCGAGTCTCCCGGTTGCAAGGTCATATCCTGTTTTACGTCTCCAGTTCGCAACAATTCCCATAAATTAATATTAACAACCTGTTCTTCTGCATTTTGCGTTAGACGTCGCAGTTGAATCTCCCGAATATTTGCCAAGGGAGTAATTCCTCCCGCTAACTTAATCGCCTCTGTCACCGTTGGGGGTTGTCTGGTTTCAGTGGCTTTTTCTCCCACGATATGAGTCCCCGGATTAAACACTTCTCCAACAACAATAATGGGAAAGGGATCAATTTTTTGCGGTGCAAAACTGGCAGAATTGAGTTGACGAATACTTAAAGCATCAATGGTTTCGGCTTGAGGAACATAAATCCGATCTCCATCTCGCAACACCAGATCTTGACTGAGATCACCCGTTTCAATTAACTGTTTTAAGTTAACTGTAATTGACTGTTTTTGAGGGATATTTCGTTCAATTCTAACCCGACTAATATCCGCCGATTGGGTAATTCCTCCCGCTTGTTGTAACAGTTGGGTGACTTTATAAAACTGAAATTGACGAGTAGCACCACTGGGAACTGATAAGCTCATGGTATAGGTTCCAGGGTGATTTACTTCTCCTGAAACAGCAATAGTCATCGGTCGAGGTGCCATAATTGTGACGGTGGTAATGGGTTTTTGAACATAAGGCTGATACTTTTTAGCAATAATCTCAGCCAGTTGTAAAACCGTTAACCCAGTAACCGAAATATTTCCAATTAACGGTAAACCAATTGTGCCATCACTTAAGATTAAATATTCACCACTGTATTCGGGTACATCTAAAACATCAACCCGCAGCAAATCCCCGGCTCCCAAAGTATAGGCTTCAACCTGTAGATTGGCGGGTGAAACTTGAGGGTCTGAAGGCGTTAACCTTCGGTTTGGTAATAGCAATTGAGCATCGGAGGCATGAATATCACCTGCAATGATCTCAGTAAAAATTAGGATCGCCACAACTCGAAGAATTAAGGTTTTAAAAATATATAGACTATCATACATTCTCATAAGCATTCTAGTGATTCTGCGAAACTTTTCCGTAGTACAAGATCAGATTACGGACTCTATGGAGTTATCCTCAAATTGAATAGATGGGTACCCTGCTCAAATTAAAGAATCTAGCTCCGTGTAATCAGGGAGTGACTCTGTTATTAGTATACCATTTCTCACCACAATCCGATCGCTCTGAGAACGAGATAATATTTCACTCAAATAACGTCCTTTAAAAATAATAAAATCCGCCGCCAGTCCAACACCAATGCGTCCAACATCCGATAAACCCATCAAATCCGCCGGGGTTTTTGTTACACTACATAACCAATCTTGAAACGGTCGATCTAAGTGACAAATTCTCACCGCCATTTTAAATACTTCTGATTACCCAGGAATATGAATTGTAAAAATAGATCCTTTTGGGTGATGATCTTCCAAGGAAATACTACCGCCATGGGCTTCTATTGCGATTTTGCAAAACGCTAAACCTAAACCAATTTGACTCACTCCTTCCCGAATTGTACCAATCTCATATTTTTCAAAAAGTGTTTTTCGGGTTTTTTCAGTAACACCTGGCCCTGAATCAATCAATTTCACTGTAGCCCCCCCATTTTCTAAATATTTTGCTTGTAATAAGATCGGGGTTTCACTAGGGGAAAACTTAATCGCATTAGAAAGTAAATTATCAATGACTCGGCGAAAGATAAAAGCATCTACTGAAACGTTACCCCCCAGAGCAGGTAAATCTGGAACAATTGTAATGTTTTTCTGATGGGCGATCAACTCAAAATCTTGGATAACTGACGTACAAAGTTCACCTAAGTCAATTGTTGTAAAATTGAGCATCATCTTACCCGATTCTAACTTAGCCATCATCAATAAACTATCAATCATAAGTTGTAATTTAGCGGTACTTGCCTCAATTTGTTGAATTTTTTTCTCCTTTTTTTCCGGTGATAACCCTGACTTTTTCAGTAACGCGGTTGAAAGAACAATACCCGTAAGAGGATTTCTAAGATCATGTACTATCATGTTCACCATGTCTTCACGCAATTGCAGCAGCGTTTGTATTCGATCATACTGTTGCTTAATGCGTAACATTGAACGTACTCTAGCTCGCAGTTCAGTTCCATCGACGGGTTTACTAATAAAATCATCAGCACCCGCCTCTAAACATTGGGATAAATCTTCTTTACCTGAAAGGGCTGTCACCATAATCACTGGAATATGTGACCATTGGGGATTGGCTTTAAATAATTTACAGAATTCTATGCCATTAATTTCTGGCATCATCACATCCAGCAAAATTACATCAGGTTGAGAAGTTTCGAGAAGTTTCAGAGTTTGTTTGACGTTAGAAACATAACCTAATTCATAGCCTTCGTTTGCCAGTAAATTATCAATGACATCGAAATTATCGGGTTCATCATCAATAATTAGAATAATCGGTGTTTGTTGCATTGGTTAAGATCTCCTTAGATTCAATAAATGTTCAATTTTGTTGACCAGTTGTTTTAATTTTACAGGCTTAGAAAGATAATCGTTCGCTCCGGCATTGAAACATTTCTCTTGATCTGCTGTCATCGCTAATGCAGTTAAGGCAATAATCGGAGTAGAAGTTAACCGTTGTTCAGTACGAATCTGACGAATGGCTTCTAGTCCATCTACTTTTGGAAGTTGAATATCCATCAAAATTAAATCGGGAGATAAAGACTTAGCAAGTCTAACACCTTCTTCCCCATCTTTTGCGACTTCAATTTTGTAACCTTTACTACTTAAATAACTGGAAATTGTAGTAATATTTAGCTCATTATCTTCAACTAACAAAATAGTTGAGGAACGGCTTGGTTTGTGGGAAACCGTAGAAATTGTCGTAGATTCTGATAGCTGCAATTCTTCAGGAATCCTGGGATCAGGAGAGAATATAGGGGCTTTAACCGGGTGTGCTAGGCTGAGAATGTAGGGTAAGCAAACCGTAAAACAACTACCTTTGCCTAACTCACTGGTCACTTCAACCGTTCCTTGATGAAGTTCGACTAAACGACGCACCAATGCTAATCCTAAACCTGTACCACTATACTGACGATTAAGGCTACTGTCAATTTGGATAAACGGTTGGAATAATTTACTGGCATTTTCATGGGTTAGGCCAATACCTGTATCGATGACCGAGAATTGTAATAAATTCTGCGGGGCTGACGATATCGCTTTTACCTCTAATTTGATACTGCCGCCATCAGGAGTAAATTTAACGGCATTATTCAGTAGATTAATCAAAACTTGACGAATCCGAAGCTCGTCTACCACAATATCCGCTAACCACTCTGGGATGTCGGTTGTCAGTTGAATATTTTTCTTTAAGGCCTGTTGTCGAACAAACGTTAAGCTATTTCTGCACAGGTAAGTAATGGATACTGGAGCTAACTGTAATTCTAATTCACCAGATTCTACTTTAGCGAGATCCAGAACATCGTTAATCAGGGATAACAGATGATGACCACTTTGAGCAATACTATTCACTGCTTGTTTCTGTTGTTCACAGAGGTTCCCAAAGACTCCATCCTGTAACCCTTCCGTCATTCCTAAAATCGCATTCAGGGGGGTTCGTAATTCGTGGCTCATATTCGCCAAAAATTCATCTTTAAGCCGGGTAGCTCGATCCAGTTCTGCATTCGTTAGGGTCAATTGTTCGTTCATCTGTCGCAGTTTTTTTTCTGCTTCTTTAGTGCTGGTAATATCAAAGTTAAGACCGACCATCCGTTGCGCTTCTCCATGTTCGTTGTGTTGGATTAACGCATGGGATTTGATATATTGGATCGAACCATCAGGATGAATCACTCGAAATTCAGTATTGACTTCTCGTTGATGATCCAAAGCTTGAATCACGGCTTTCATAAACTCTTGATCATCAGGATGTAAGCTATTGAGCCAAGTTTGAAAGGATGGAGACTTTTCGACCCCATAAAGTTCACGCATTCGCTGATCCCAGATCAGAGTATTGTGGCGGATATCCCATTCCCAAATCCCAAACCTTCCTGATTCGATGGCTAATGTTAATCGGTCGGAGAGAATCCGCAGTTGTTTTTCCGCTTCCTTAGCACTGGTAATATCAAAGTTAACCCCTATCATTCGTTGCGGTTCTCCATAATTATCCCGTTGAATTAAGGCAGAAGCTTTGATGTATCGGATTGAACCATTAGGATGAACCACTCGGAATTCTGGGCTGTATTCCTCCTCACCCCGGAGAGCTTTTTGAATCGCAGTTTCAGCCATTTCTCGATCCAGAGGATACAATGCGTTTACCCAGGTTTGATAGATGGTTTCTGGCAACTCTGACCTCTCTAACCCATAGAGTTCATACATTCGCTGATCCCAGATCAGTCGGTCTGGCAAAATATCCCACTCCCAAATCCCAAACCCTCCAGATTTAATCGCCAAGGACAATCGCTCGGAAAGATTTCGCAATTGTTCTTCAGATTGTTTACGTTCAGTAATATCTTGAGCCGTACCAACAATTTGCTTGATCGTTCCATCGTTGTTGCGTAAGAAGACAGCATCCCGACTCAGTAACCAGCGCCATTCTCCGTTGACATTTCGCATCCGATATTCACAGTTTCGCTTTTCAGAATTCTGGAGATTTTGTAAGTTGTTCTGATAAGCCCCTATCGTGTCTAAATCATCGGGATGAGTGAGATGGATAAATAATGAATTTCCCATCGCTTGGATCTGCCCAGGGGAATACCCCAAAATATCAAGTATCCCACGATTGCAGTAAATATTGCGCTGTTCCTCAAGATCATAAATATAAATAATATTGGGTGTATTATCAGTAATGCTTTGAATAAAACGTTGACTTGCTTTTAATTCGGCGGTTCGTTGTTCAACTCGGGCTTCGAGTTCTTGGTTGAGTTGTTGAAGTTGTTGTTGTATTTTTTTGCGTTCACGGAGTGCCGCTTGCTGTTTACTAATATCGCGGGCAATACATAGAAATGAAAGGACTTTTCCGGCTTCATTAAATTCGGGGACAATACGAATTTGAAACCAATTCGGGCTATTCAAATCAGGAAACGGATGTTCAATTGTTTCTTGAGTTTTTGTCTCAATGATTTGATCGAGGGTAGTACGCCATAAGGCAATAATCTCTGAACAAAATCCTAAATCCTGCGGGGTCTTGCCAATTAAGTTATTCGCAGGTTGTTGCATTAGCTTCTCGATGGCTGGATTAAAGTAGAGATACTGCATTTCGAGATCAATGCGATAAATAATATCCGTAGCGTTTTCTACCAAGGCGCGAAATTCCGCCGCCACCCGTTGGCGTTCCTGCAATTCAGCATCTATGTGTTGATAGAGTTCTGTCTCTACCCGTTCATACATTTCTGCTTGTTGGATGGCGATTACCAGTTGTAACGCTAATTGCTGTAACAAATCGATTTCGTCATTTTGCCATTGACGGGGGCGATCACATTGATGGGCGATTAACAACCCCCATAAATTATACTCAGTTTCTGGTTTGGAGATTGAACCACTGGTTTTTGAAGTCTTGTTGTTACTTAATAAGAGTGGCACGACCAAATTAGCCCTAACCTCAAAGTCTTTTAACATCTCACGATGGCATTCAGTGAGCTCCATTACGTCAATATCTGAGGCTACGAAAACTCTACCTTGGCAATAGGGTTGCAGATAGTTTTCCCCAAAACAGACATCTTCGACTTGCAGGTTTAAACAGACCCGATAGGTCGGTAATACGGATTCTGCTACCATCACCCCACTGAAATCAGGCAAAAATTTATAGATTAAAACCCGATCAGTCTGGAGAAACTCCCGCACTTCCTCCACAGTCCTTTGTAATACCTGTTCTAGTCGCAGAGATTCACGAATTCGCAGGGCAATACTATTAACTAAATACTGCTGTTCTTGTTGACGGGCGATTTGCCGTTTTAATTGTAACTGTTGTAATACGGACTGAGTTCTCTGGCGAACCACAGAACTGCTCAATTTCCCTTTGACCCAATAATCCTGTGCACCTCTTTTGATAGCCTCGACAGCAATGGTTTCGTTTCCCTGTCCTGTTAACATGATCACGGGGACAATGCTATTTCTATAGCGTTTTTGCCATTCCTGCAAAAATACCAATCCATCCTCATCGGGTAATAGATAATCCAACAGAATCAGATCCGGTAGAGTCCGATCACAAATCTCCAATGCTTGACTAATCAATTCCGCTTCTAAAATTTGATAGTAGCAGCTTTTTTCTTCGTATAAATAGCGACAAAAACTTTCTCTATCTTCTGGGCTATCGTCTACAATTAGAATGGTGTAGGTAGGTTTATCACTCATACAGGATGCAAGTCATAATCTGGTTTGATCAATTAAAGTATATTTTTGATAAATAGTAAAATAAAAAAAATTAAGATTTAGTTTGAAATGTAGGAGCCTATAATCTCAACTTTAATTAAGGGTGATGGAAAATCAGATCATCTAATTCTGCATAATCGGGTAATTTATCCTCTAATATTTTACCATTTCTAACTACAAGGCGATCGCTCTGTTGACGAGATAAGATTTCACTCAAATAACGACCTTTAAAAATAATAAAATCCGCCGCCAGTCCAACACCAATACGTCCGATATCCGATAAACCCATCAAATCTGCTGGAGTTTTTGTTACCGTACATAACCAATCTTCAAACGGTCGATCTAAGTGACAAATTCTTACCGCCATTTTAAACACTTCTAACCCATCATGGTCGCCAAATCCATAAAACGGATCACGACAATTATCACTTGCAAACGCAACGGGAACCCCGGTTTGTTTTAATTCATGGACTAAGGTTGTTCCTCGCCAGCGTGGGGTTTTTGGATATTTAGATTGATGATATTGACGATCTTGTAAATAGAGATTACACATCGGTAAACTGACAATTCCAATTCCGGCTGATTTGACTAATTTTAGGGTTTTTTGAACAACATCATCCGGTTGTACGGCTAAACTGCAACAATGTCCGCAAACAATTTTACCCTCAAAATTATATTTTAACGCTGCTTCAGCAATTTTTTGTAAACAAATTGATTCTACTTCTCCATTTTCATCGACATGAAAATCTAAGTTTAATTTCCGATCTTTGGCGATTTCAAAAACTCTTGCAATTTGCCGATCTAAATCAGGATTAATATAAGCTACACCGCCTAAAATTCCTCCTGATTCTGCCACTTTATTAACGAGAATTTCCCCTTCTGGCGTTAAATAATAATCCAAAGAAGCTAAAGCAACCCCTTGCAAAATTAAGCGATTTTCCCATTCTTTTCTGAGAGTTTTAAACACATCCCAACTCAAATCAGTTAACCGTCCGGCTGAATCTAAATGAGTCCGAATGGCTTTTGTTCCATGCACATAACTACAGTTTAAACCAAATTTTATCCGACGATAAACATCTTCCGTTGTCCAGATTTCTTCATCCTTAAAAGTCGCCGTTAACGCATCGTCAAAGGTTCCGTTTAGATTCGGTGAACGTTCCCAAATATGACCTTTATCTAAATGAGTATGAACATCCACAAAACAGGGCCAAATCTGTCTTCCCTGTAAATCTACCGTTGTGGTGTCACCAAACTTAACACTTCCCGAAATAACGATCTGATCAATAATTCCCAACGCAATATAAATGTCAACTAACGCCATCCCATCGGAATTTGCTGAAGCTGCGATCGCCTCCGACCTATCCCTGATCACACAAACTGGAACACGAGCATTTTTCAGCCAGTAACAAGATCGATTTGGAATCATAATTATTGAGGAAGAGACCACCGAAGAGATCAGCCCAGAAACAACGGAAGATACAACCCATGACACGGGATTAGCACAAAGCACTACAATAGCACCCAGTTCTAGTCATATAGCAACAGAGGTGCTGAATATGCAACCCAATAGACCTGACCCGGATGAAAATCCTTATGCGAAAACGCCCGAACCTGAGTTAACCCCTTCGACCGATCCCGCAACTCCCCCAGAAGAAATGTCACCTGAAATGAAAACAGGGATATTATTTGCCCTGTGGGGAGTGATTCTCGCAACCTTAGTGGGATCATTAATCTTTAACTCCACACCCAGCACCACGAATCAAGAGGCAAAAACACCAGAATCATCGCCTACGACGATCGAGACGGAAAGCACCCCCGTCGCTGAAACCGTTACTCCGATCACAACGCCTTCTCCCACCCTATCCCCTACCCCGACGGCGACCTTATCACCCGATACAGTCCCCTCGGTCAGTCCCTCTCCATCCTTGGGTTCAACCCCAACCGCCACTCCTAATGCCATGGCAACGACTTCACCCAGTCCCAATAGCCTTGCATCTACCCCAACAACAACCTCCTCCCCCAGTTCAACAACGGCGATCGCACCAACAACAACGGCATCTCCAACGGTTTCTCCGTCTGCGGTTGCTACGGCATCCCCAACCCCTGAAAGTTTAGCCTCGGCAACGGCTTCTCCTTCCCCGGTGGAAACGTCCTTGCCAACCTCTTCGCCAACGTCCTCGCCTTCTTCTGTGGTAACATCCCCCAGTAGCCCAACGGCAACAACTCCTAGTGCGGCGGATGTGGAACAGTTAAATCAAGAGGTTTTTGCCAATATTAATGAAGCTTGGACAAACACGCCAGTTACGGCTATATCCGTTTATCTGGTCAAGGTGAGTCGAACTGGGGATATTTTGAGTTATGAAGCCAAATCTGCCGATGCAACTCAGAACCTGAACAATACCCCTCTGCCGAAGTTAGTCAAGTCGGATGTGACCCAAACGCCCTATACGCAATTTGAGGTAACATTTACTCCACTAGGAACGTTAGATATCAAACCTGCTCAATAGGGAATCGATCATGAGGAATTGGGAGTTAATCATCATCCCAATTTCTCTGTAAAAGGCAAGAGGCAATGGGGAATATGATGAAATACCTCAATTTTAAAATTGTCAAAGTCAGTAGGGAACCTTTTGGGATTTTCCTCGACAATTAAAGTAAGTCAGGAGTTGGAAAAACGTCTAACTCCAATCTACCCCAAACAGCCTAAGAATTATTATCAAGACCTTTAAAATCATCTCCCAGGATGATGCGAATTCTCTAAAAAAACGTAAAATAAACACAGAAATTCACAATTTTATTAAGTTGAGTTGACCTATGAAACCTACATTAACCTTAGCGACATTGGTATTAGCAGCCAGTTCCATGCTTCCAGTCCAGGCTGTGATTCCGAATAACCAAATTAACACAACTTCTCCAAGACAGCCTTCTCAAGATTTAATTCTGGCTCAAAATAATCTCAATAATTTTGATCAATATCGTCAACGTCGTCATGCGGAGTTAGAGCAGCAAATGCGACAAGAGGTGAAAAAACCTCAATATAACAATTTATCCTCAGCGCAAAAAGCCCAAATGATTCGAGATGCTCATAATACCCTCGATCAAAGTTTAGATCGGGAATATGACAGCTTGAAACAACGGCAATCGAATAACAACGGTCGTTATAATAACAATGATCGTTATAATAACAACGGTCGTTATAATAACAATGATCGTTATAATAACAATAATCGCAATGATCGCAATAGTCAACAATCATTTGATCAATATCGTCAACGTCGTCATGCCGAATTAGAACAACAAATGCGACAAGAGGTGAAAAAACCCCAGCATAACAACTTATCCTCAGCGCAAAAAGCCCAAATGATTCGAGATTCTCATAATGCTCTGGATCAAAGTTTAGATCGGGAATATGAAGCATGGAAACGGGGTGATACCAATGGCAATTATAATGGTCGGTATGATTCGGGAAACTATAATGGGAGCGATCGCTATGATCGTTATGATCGCAACACCAATCAAACCTATCCCCAACCTAATTCTAATCAGCGTTACAATCGATAATTAATCAAGGAAAAACCACCTTGAATTAAAATTAAGGCTCAAAGCTCAAACCTATTAAAACAGGTTAAAAGCTTAGTCAATTCAAAACTTTAGTCGGTTAAAACTGACTAAAGTTTTTAGTATTGATGAAGTACAACCGGATTGTTTGTTGTATCTGGCTGTCCGCAAAACAACCTATCAAGCGATTTTTTCTGAGCCAAGGGGTTGTGTCCCTTAGAATTTAGAAGGGAGAATGAAATATCCCCGAAGTTCTAATATGCTAAGGTTTCCAGGGTTTCGCGTAAGTACAAACTCACTAATTGATCTAAATTAGTTGTAGGTTCAATAAGGTTTAAATGGCTTTCTAATTGCCAGCGTTGAAAACCAGAACTCGATGCGATCGCTATTTTCAAACTTTGCCAGATTTGAGAATCTTCACCCCACTGATTTGAAGCGAAAGCGGTGTTATCGTGAAGGGTTGAATTTGCCATCGTTCTGTACCTCATTAACTTCAGTATCTACTTTAGAGAAAACTTCTGTCACCCGTGATACAGATTATCATTTAAACTGAGATTAGTCAGTTCCATGAGAAATCAGAATTCAGGAGGACAGAAACTAATGTAACATTGGTTAATATTACACAAGTTTTGCAAATTTAGGTCAACAAATGCTGATATTGTTGGTTCTCACGTACCTGTTATTATAAGCACGGCTGATTAAAATCATCAAGCTAATAGTTTTTCTCGTAAAGAATCAAAAGTATTAAAGCCTTAGTTTTGTCTAATAATCAAATTAAATTGATTATTAATTTCTCCCGTCTCTAGGGGGTGTTAAAGTTTTTGGGCTTGATAGAGTTGTTTAAAGTAGCGTTGTTGTTGATTATGATCAACAAGAGGTTCGGGATAACCGCAGAATTTGCGATCGCGGGATGATATTTTTCCAGTGACTAATTGTTCTATTTCTAAACTTCTTAATTCCGGCAACCATTGGCGAATATATTCGGCTTCTGGATCGAATTTTTGAGCTTGACTGGCGGGGTTAAAAATCCTTAAAGGTTTCGTATCCATCCCACTCGAAGCAGTCCATTGCCATCCCCCATTATTAGCGGCTAAATCTCCATCTATTAAGGTTTGCATAAAATATTTTTCTCCCCACTGCCAATTAATAATTAAATCCTTAGTTAAAAAATTAGCAACAATCATCCGACATCGGTTGTGCATCCATCCACTTTCGTTTAATTGTCGCATTGCTGCATCAACAATAGGATAACCTGTTTTGCCTTCACACCAGGCTTGAAAATGTTGTTCATTATTGTTCCAAGGAAAGCTTTTAAAGGGTTCTCGATACGGCCCTAATTCTAATTCAGGAAAATGATATAAAGCGTGTTGATAAAATTCCCGCCATGCGAGTTCCTGTTGCCAAGATTGAATTTGCTTTCTGCTTTCATCGCTGCGAGAATTTTCCATTGCTTCAACGGTTTTTTCCCAAACCTTTCTAATACTAATTACCCCAAATTTTAAGGCTGCACTGAGTTGAGAGGTGCCATCAATAGCCGGAAAATTTCGTTGTTCATCATATTCATAGAGGGCGCGATCGCAAAATTCATCTAGGCGTTCTTGGGCGGCTATTTCTCCGGGTTCTAAGATTAAGGGATTTTCCCAAATAAAGCCTAATTCTTGAGCAGAAGGTAAAGAAATTACACCCATTGTTTTGGCTAATTCTTGTTCGGTTTCTGTTAAACCGATTAAGGTTTGAGAGAAAGCGGGTTTAGGTTTGGCTTTGGATTTAATATTCCAATTGCGCCAAAAGGGAGTATAAACTTTATAAGGTTCTTGAGATTGGGTTAAAATTTGATCAGGAGAATGGAGTAACTGATCCCAAGTAGTTTTTGTGATAATTCCAACGGAATTTAATGCTTCTGAAACGGTGCGATCACGTTGTCTAGCAAAGGGTTCAATATCTAAATTAAAGTAAACGGCTTTAGCATTTAATTCTCTGGCTAATTTAGGAATATTTTCTTGAGGTTTTCCCTCTAATATTAATAATTGACTCCCCAGTTTTTGATATTGTTCTTGGAGATATTGCAAACAGCCGATCATGTAAGTAACCCTTACCGGGGCAATATCATCTCGGTTTAAAATATTGGGATCTAAACAGAATAGACCGACAACTTTAGAACTAGATTGAAAAGTGTTTGTCAGTCCTAAATTATCATCAATTCTTAAATCCCGTCGATGCCAAAATAAAATTAAATCTTCAGACATAAGATTAGATAACGGTAAAGCCTAATTTAACCACAAAGACACAAAGAAGTTTTAAAATGACAAATGAGGTTTAGCTAATAGAAAACTAGAAATCGTTTTCGCATCCACTGGTTCACCGTCTAAAATTGCTTGTTCTAGTTCTTTAGGAGTCATTAAAATGGTATCAATATCTTCATCATCATCCTGTTCGGGGGGTGTTTCTAATTTCTCTAAATCTTGGGCTAAAAACGCATAAATGATTTCATCGGAATAACCGGGTGCTAATATAAATTGTCCTAATTTTTGCCACCGATGGGCACGATATCCGGTTTCTTCTTCGATTTCTCGCTTAATAGTTTCGGCGGGATCTTCATTTGGTTCAACAGTTCCAGCAGGAAATTCTAAGGTACGTCCTTCGACCGCAAACCGATATTGTTTAACTAAGACTAATTTTCCTTCTGAAGTCACGGGAACAACTAAGGCTCCACCCGGATGACGAATACATTCCCAGTCTCCTTCTACTCCATTGGGAAGACGTAAAGTATTGACATCAAAATTGAATTTTCGTCCTCGATAAAACAGGCGATTTTGTAAAATAATTGGCGGTTCAGATCCTGGTTTTGTCATAATTTTTAATGAAAAATCAAAGTTTTTGAATCCCAGAACAATCGATGGTTTCCAACAGTTGATTGATGGTTTTTCCGGTGACAGGATCAACCCAATTCGGGGCAATTTCTGCTAGAGGAACTAATACAAACGCTCGTTCTCTCATCCGAGGATGAGGAATTTCTAGGGTTGATGTTTCCCAGATTAAATCATCAAACAAAAGTAGATCTAGGTCAAGGGTTCTTGGCCCCCAACGTTCTCGTCGAACTCGTCCCAGTTGGGCTTCAACGGCTAACAGGGTCTCTAACAGATGATCCGGTTTGAGTTGAACATCCAGAATAGCACAACCATTAATATAATCGGGTTGCGGGGGGCCAATAGGGGCGGTTTGATACCAACTGGAACAGGTTTTTAGTTGAATATAGGGAGTCTTATTCAGAAGATCTAATGCCGTTTTAACTATCGTTTTAGAGTCTCCTAAATTACTCCCTAATGCGATCGCAACGGGCGTGAATTTCATCTTTTTTATATTCCTGTTTTATTCCCCCCAGCAAATTGAATCGGACTACCCGGTTGACCAATATTGGTATCAAATTTAAAATCAACAATACCATCGAGAATAGCAATTAATTCTGTTTGTTCTCCGGTTAACAAATAGATCGCAGTTCCTTCAGGTAAATTATCAGGCCCCCCGGTGGCTAAATAATCACCAGGGCCTAAAAGGAGCACATCTTCGCTAGGATTAAAATTGAGAATCAGAGCATAATCTACAACTCCAATTTCACTTCCTCCACCATTGACATAATAGGTTTGAGTGCCATCCCCCAAAACAAAGGTATCATTGCCAATACCTCCACTCAAAGTATCAATTTCAACAAATCCAGCAGGTAGAGAATTAGGGTCAACGCCAATCAGAATATCATTGCCTTTATCACCACTGAGGAAATCATTTTCTGTTCCCCCCGTTAGGGTATCATCCCCTTGACCTCCATAAAGGCTATCATTGCCTTTCGCTCCATTGACAATATCATTTTGCTTATCTCCTTGGAGAAAATCATTCCCCTTACCTCCTTCAATGGAATCTTGACCTTGACCCCCATAGCCAAAATCATCATCATCTCCCGCCGAGATGGTGTCATTATCTTGTCCGCCATATAGGGTATCGGTGCGGAGTCCGCCATCGATACTGTCATCCCCGGTATCACCAAAAATCAGATCTCGACCATCCTCACCCAATAAAGTGTCATTATTAACTCCTCCATAGAGGGTATCGTTATCCGCGCCTGCATTGAGGAAATCATCGCCTTTATTCCCTTGTAGAAAGTCGTTTCCTCCTTCTCCAACCAGGGTGTCGTTATTTTGACCCCCATAAATAGTGTCATTCCCACTATTACCATTCAGGGAGTCATCCCCTTGAAATCCTAAAATACTGTCATCTCCGCCTAAACCTGCGACCAAATCTTGTCTCTCGGTTCCCGATAAAGTATCATTCCCCTCGCTTCCTTGAACTAGAGATGCTGTTATTGGGGTAGGTGTTGGTGTTGTAGGTGTTGGTGTTGTGGGTGTTGGTGTTGTGGGTGTTGGTGTTGTGGGTGTTGGTGTTGTGGGTGTTGGTGTTGTAGGAGTTGGAGTTGTTGGCGTTGGAGTTGTTGGCGTTGGAGGAGGAGACGGAGGAAGGGTGGGAATGGGGGGAGTTACAGGAGGTTGGGGTTGAGGAATGACCGGGGTAGGAGGTTCAACAATCGTTTCTAAAGGTCTCGGAAGTAGTCTAGTGGATAATAGAGATGTGTTGGTGGAATTCGTTTCCCCCTCCCTACCTTGGGGAATGGGAGAGAAAATTTCTCTGCCCGGGTTGAAGGTGATGGCAATTTCAGGTTGGTTATTAAAGGCAGGGTTAGAGTTAAACAGGTTAAATACAATATTTGTGCTATTATTTTCTCGAATACGATGGGCTTGGAATTCGTTCATATAATTGGCCTCAGTTTTCGTTTAAGATTAACTTGATCCTTATATATCCCATAACTTTAACGGCTTGTAAATTTTTTTGCTAAAGTTTCTATTGTCCTTGCTGCCAGAACCTCTGACTTTTGACCGAATTCGGTCTGACAATCTCAACTCAATTGCTCAAAAATAGCGTCGAGATAAAAAATCCTTTATTTTTTTAGCTAAACTCAATGAGTCGTGAAAATTCCTGTTTTTACCTATTTTTCAAGAATTTAAAAGGTTATATTCAATTTTTAATCGACCTAAAAAACATTAAAATTTCTGTTTTTTCTGGTGTGGTAATCGCTATTTTTTTATTGATTAATTTTCAGCAATCTTGGAGTCAGAGTTTACCGAATTTCTCAGAAATTCGTGGAGTTTGGTTAACTAATATTGATAGCGATGTTTTATATTCTTCCCAGCATTTAACCTCTGGATTACAACGTTTAAAATCCTTGAATTTTAATACCCTGTATCCGACCATTTGGCAAGGAGGTTATACTCTATATCCGAGTTCCGTTGCTCAACGGATTTTTGGAGTCTCTATTGATTCTAACCCCGGATTAAAAAACAGAGATGTTTTGCAAGAAATTGTCACTCAAGGACATCAACAGGGTTTTGCTGTTATTCCTTGGTTTGAATTTGGATTTATGGCACCTGCTAATTCTAAATTAGCACAACAACATCCTGATTGGATAACTCAGCGAAAAGACGGGAGTGTAATTAAAAAAGAAGGCGTTGAAGACCGGGTTTGGTTAAATCCTTTTCGCCCAGAAGTGCAACAATTTATTTTAGATTTAATTACAGAAATTGTTAAAAAACATGATATTGATGGAATTCAATTTGATGATCATTTTGGCTTACCTGCGGAATTTGGCTATGATGATTATACCGTAAAATTATATCAACAAGAAAATAACGGACAATCTCCTTCTCAGGATTTCTATGATACCTATTGGGTGCGATGGAGAGCCGATAAAATCAATCAATTCATGAAAAAAACCTTTGAAACTATCAAATCAATTAACCCCAATTGTATTGTCTCTTTATCCCCAAATCCTTTACATTTTTCCTTACCTGCTTATTTACAGGATTGGTTTACTTGGGAACGAAAAGGATGGATAGAAGAACTGGTTTTACAAATTTATCGTCCTGATTTGAATCGATTTATCACGGAGTTAGAACGTTCAGAAGTGACTTTAGCCAAAGATCATATTCCCGTAGCCATTGGAATTTTAAGCGGGTTAAAAAATCGTCCAACTTCAATAGAAATTATACAACAACAAATCGCAGAAATCCGCCAGCGAAACTTTGCAGGAGTGTCTTTCTTTTTTTATGAAAGTTTATGGAAATGGTCAGAAGAATCGGAACAAGAACGTCAAAGAAAGTTACACGATTTATTTCCAACTTCTGTTATCCGCCCAATTATAGGGATACTCATCAATACTGGATTTATATTGATTAAATAGTCAAGCGTATAGACGAACAACCCCTATGAATATTATATCTCTCGCCGAGGAGTTTGTCAAGCCCCTACTGGGGGAATTTATGGTTTGTTGGAATTAGGCGTTGATTCAGTAACGGGGACGTTAGAAGGAGTGGGTTGATTGTATTTTTCCAACCAATCTTTCCCGACTTGAATGGTAATATCAGATTCTAAATAACCCGTACTTTCCACAACAACTTTACCAAACCCCAAGGATTTTTGTAACGCTTCAGCGCTTTTAATATCCCCATCCTGAGCCACAATTTTAGTTTCTTTCAAGGGTTCTGTCCAAGGTTTAGAAATTTTTACATTCCAGAATCCTCCATTATTCAAATTCCCAACTAATCGATCAATTGCGTCCGAATTATCATTACTATCTTGAATTGCAATTCTTAAATCTTTCGGGTCAATATTATCAAATTTCCAAACATCCTGACCAAAATCAAAATGTTGAGAAACTAGATTTTCTAAGCGGGTTGCATCCGGCAACCAATAGCTGGCTCGATATTCTTTCGGGTCACTAAATTCACCGGGAACCATGAGCATTTCAACATTTTCGCGCTGAATACCCGACGCAAAATTTACTAATGCTACTAATTCTTCCAAGCTTAAATTAGTATCAATATGAGATTGAACAATTGACATAACTTGAGGCAGTTTGGAAATGGTACTCACATTTAATGACTGTTCCATGAACTCCCGAATTAGCAGTTGTTGACGTTGTACCCGTCCGATATCTCCTAAAGCATCATAACGGAAACGTAAAAACTCTAAGGCTTTCGCTCCATTCAGGTGTTGTTCCCCTTGTTTTAAGTTAATATAGAGATGTTGGCTATCATCTTGATAGTGCATATCTTTGGGAACGTAAATGTTAACGCCTCCCATAGCATCAATTAATTTTTCTACCCCTTGAACATTGACTCGTACATAACGGTCTATTCCCACACCACCTAATAATTCACTGGTGGCTTTGGCACTTAAAGCGGGGCCGCCATAATAGTTGGCATCATTAATTTTAGTCATTCCCCGACCTTCTACATAGGTGCGAGTATCACGGGGAATGGATAAAACTTTTACTTTTTTGTTAGCCGGATCAAAACGGATTAATACCATTGTATCCGATAACCCTTTAAAGGAATCGACCAACGCATGATATCCGACATCGGGATGGGAATCATCTTCCAAATCTGAGGTTAAAACCTTTACCCCCATCACCAGAATATTCACCGGACGGGTTAATTCTGGCAATCTCATATTAGTTGTTGCCATTTGACTTTTAGAAAAAACCGCCGCTTCTTCCGGGGTTAACTTTTGCTGTAATAGGGGTGTTGTGGATAGAGACACCGCTAATAAAGCTCCGGCGGTGGCTGAAATCATGGCGACTCCAGCTAAACCTAAACCCAGTCCTAACCAACGACCCGGACTAGATTGAGCTAATTTCCTCAGACTGGGTTGTGACAGTTTTGGCAATGGCTTTTGACTCTGATATCTTGGTGCTGACACGGACTTCCTCACACACTCACTAAATGATCTAAATTAGAAATAACAGACTTCCAGCAAAAGAGAGAATTCTTTTAGAACCAACCTATTATGGCAGATGTTTGCCTAACCCTTGTTCAGCGATTCGGCTTAGTCCCGGCAGCCAAATCGGTTGACGTTTCCAGACCCGAATCATTAAACCTAAACTGACAATAAAATAACTGGTTGTCAACAGACTACTGGTTAATAACATCGGTAAGGTTAAGGATTCCGCACTTTGATAGCCAACTTCTAACAATAGCAGTCCTGTTAACCAACTGAACGCTAATACAATCACTAATCGACTTACCGCTTGTTGTTGTCGTGTTCCTTGGTGTCGATACAATGTCCACAATGCGGGGAAAAAACCCAAGATGGGAATCAAATACACAAACAACTGTAAACGTTCTTGCTCAGGATTCTCGTAGAGGTCATGCGTTTTCATAAAAGAAGATAAAAGAAAGTAAGAAGGAAAAAAGAAAATATTTCCGAGAGACTCAATACCCTAAACCAATACCCAACACCCGACACCCCGATTCTGATACACTGGTTACAACTTGAGATGCAGGAGAACAGATTCCCCCATGACCACAACCCAAAAACCGATTGTTATTGCCCCTTCTATATTATCAGCCGATTTTAGTCGTCTGGGTGAAGAAATTCGAGCCGTGGATGAAGCTGGGGCTGATTGGATTCATGTTGATGTGATGGATGGTCGCTTCGTTCCCAATATTACGATTGGGCCATTAATTGTGGAAGCTATTCGTCCGGTGACGCAAAAACCTCTGGATGTCCACTTAATGATTGTGGAACCGGAAAAATATGTCGAAGGTTTTGCGAAAGCGGGTGCTGATATTATTTCAGTTCACGCTGAACACAACGCTTCTCCCCACTTACATCGAACTCTTGGCCAAATTCGGGAACTGGGTAAACAAGCGGGTGTGGTTTTGAATCCTTCTACTCCCTTAGAATTAATTGAATATGTGTTAGAGCTTTGTGACTTGGTGTTAATTATGAGTGTTAACCCCGGTTTTGGCGGTCAGAAGTTTATCCCTGGAATTCTGCCCAAAATTCGCACCTTACGCCAAATGTGCGATGAACGGGGTTTAAATCCCTGGATTGAAGTTGATGGCGGTTTGAAAGGCGATAATACTTGGCAAGTGTTAGAAGCGGGTGCTAACGCGATTGTTGCAGGTTCTGCGGTTTTCAATGCACCGGATTATGCGACCGCAATTGAAGGAATTCGTAATAGCAAACGCCCTAGCCCTGAGTTAGCAACCGTCTAATCTTGATTTAACTCAAGTGGGTAGCTTACCGCTTGATATTAGAAGTTGGCCGATCGAACATTGCCAAACTATCCATGATCGAGATATAAATGCTTCAATCAATATCAAGAATGAAGCCTTGCGGATACTGTCGTTAGGAGCTAGCGACACTGCCAATCTGAGGGGATGTAAGTCGTCTGGTAAAACTTCTGTTCTATCAGATGCTATCCCCGTCGAAGT
>CAITND010000222.1 GCA_903893625.1 uncultured Oscillatoriales cyanobacterium | reverse complement strand
TTGCTGTTAATAAATATCAAAATCGTTCGTTTTTAATATTTCCAACTTATTTGATAAAAATTAGAGGGAATTTGAAGGAAAAAATTGATGATTTTTTTTGAAGATTGCGATCGCATTTTTGAAAATGAAAACGCCCTGCTTGTAGGAGAGGGGTTGGGGGAGAGGTCACGCAATTTTTCCCAGAAAATGAAACCGCCCTGGGTTATAAAGCCAGTTGTTGTTGAGCTAAATGGTAATAGAGTCCTTGAGTTGCCATCAGATATTCATGGGTTCCTTGTTCGACTAAAATACCTTTGTCTAAAACCAGAATACAATCGGCACTTCTAACCGTTGAGAGACGATGGGCAATAATAATCGTAGTCCGATCGCGTTGCATTTGTTCTAAATTGCGTTGAAAACGGCTTTCACTTTCGGTATCTAAAGAACTGGTAGCCTCATCTAAAATTAGAATTCTAGGACTTCCTAATAAAGCTCTAGCGATCGCTACTCGTTGCCGTTGTCCTCCCGATAAACTTGATCCCCGTTCTCCAACTTTGGTATAATATCCCAAAGGTAAACCCTGAATAAATCCATGAACTTCTGCTAATTTAGCAGCCTCAATTACCTGATCCAAACTATATTCATCTCGATACAGAGTAATATTCTCTAAAAGGGTTCCTGAAAACAAATAACAGTCCTGGGGAACAACCCCCATTTGTGTGCGTAAAGAAGGGGGAGAAACATGACGAATTTCATGCCCATCCACATAAATATGTCCGGTTGTGGGATGGTACAAACCTTGCATTAACTTAACTAGGGTGCTTTTCCCTGAACCACTGCGTCCAACAATCGCAATGGTTTGACCAGGGGGAAATTTAAAAGAAAGATTTTGCAGAATATTGGTTTCAGCATCTTCCTGATAACGAAAAGTCACGTTATCAAAGCGAATTTCTCCCTGGATTCTTGGTAATACAATTAACTGTTTCTGTGGGGTTTCTTCCGGTTCTTGTTCAAATACATCATTCAACCGTTCAACGGAAATTAATACTTCTTGCAATTCGTCCCATAATCCTACTAAAGCAAGAATCGGACTAATTACATAACCCTGCATCATATTAAAGGCGACAAACTGACCAATAGTTAATTGATCTTGAATTACTAAGGTTGCACCAAACCAAAGTAAGGCTGTACTTCCTACTGAATTAATTAACCCACTCACAAATCCTAAATTAATCCCTAATTTCTGAGCTTTAAACTGAACATTCATCTGTTTGGTTAATCGTTCTTCCCAACGCCATCGCAATTCGGGTTCCGCCGCTACTGCTTTCACGGTATTAATTCCCGTCATAATTTCTACTAAAATTGAATTTTGATCCGCAGCCGCATTAAATAATTGACGGGAAATATGCCGTAACATTGGCGTTGCTGCTAAGGTTAAGATGATAATTAAAGGCACAATTCCTAAAATTAAAACTGTGAGTTTCCAGTTGTAATAAAGCATCAACCCTAAATACACAAACCCCGTCACAACATTCAACGCCGACAGCAAAATTTGACCGACTAGAAACCGTTGAATTTTCTGATTTTCTTGAACGCGAGTAATGATATCCCCGACGCGACGGGACTCAAAGAACTTTAAGGGAAGTTGTAGGGCGTGGTTAATAAACCCACCAATGAGAGTTAAATCCAAACGATTTGATAAGTAACTCAATAGATATTGTCGAATCGAAGATAACCCTAAACTCCACACCCCAAATAATAACAATCCCAAGGCAAATACATTCAAACTGGTGAGACTTTTATTCACCACAACCCGATCTAAAATAATCTGGGTTAATAAGGGAGTAACAATTCCAAATACCTGAATTAATAGGGATAACAAAATAATTTGTAATCCCAAAAACCGATGGGGCCAAATTACCCCAGCAAACCGACCTAGAGAGCGTTTCTGCTCTTTGAGTTCATGGAATTGCTCCGTAGGTTCCAAAAGTAAAGCATAGCCCGTCCATCCGGTTAAAAACGCCTGACGAGAGAGAGTTTTTCTGCCCTCAGCCGGATCAGCAATTACAACATGATGGCGGCGGACTTTATAGACCACAATATAATGATCCCCCTGCCAATGGGCAATCCAAGGGTTTTTTTCGGTTTCTAAACGATTCAAACTTGCCCGTACAGGTCGGGCTTGATAGCCTAAGCGTTCTGAGGTGAGGGTGAGATTTTTTAAGGAGACTCCAGATCGTCCTACATCCGAAATATTACGCAGGCTATTAATACTTAAATATTTCCCCCAATACTGACTAATCATCGCTAAACAAGCGACCCCACAGTCGGAGGAGCTTTGCTGTTGTATAAATGGATAGCGTTGCCAAAATCCTCGCCAAAGTCGTTGACGTTTGGGTTTCGGGAAGCTGAGGATTTGGGCGGTTGGGGGAACAATAACCGGGGTGGAGTTAACGGTTGCGGGTTCAGGGGATACCGTGATCTGCTGTTTCTGGATGTGGAATTTCCCACCTTGTACAGATGTTGTCTGGAAGGTTTCTATGGGAAGTTGATACACGACTAACTCCGTTGCAGCGCGACCTTCTGGGGGGATGGGATCGGTTTCTCCCCAACTATCGCCCACCTGGGGAACGGTATCGGCACCTGTGATTTGTCCTTGGTACAGCCAAAACCGTCCTTGTTCCGTTGGGATCGCCTTCATTAAGGCAGTTCCAGCCCTGATGTGATGTTCGGTGCAGTTCGATAAAATCTCTTGGAGTCGGTAACTGGTGAACCGTCGCAAGTCCGTTTGTGTTTTGAAGAATAATAACCGTTGTCGGTTTTCGATGGTGGTTTGTAGATAGGTTTGTAGCGGAGGAATCTGTTTGATCTGGGTCTGGATTTCCATTGTCGAAATTGAGGCAACGATGACATCACTAGCGGCGATCGCTTGATAGGGTAAACTTGAGTATGCCCATCCCTGTTGATCCCCGCCAAAGGTTTCACCGGGTTCAATAACTGAAACCGAAACCTCCCGATTTAGATTTTTGTCCCCAGCCAGGAGTCGGACTCGACCTTCAATAACTAAATAAACCTGAGATTTGGGGTTCGGTTCACTGTGAACTGTTTTTTGGGGAGAAATGGCCATATTATCAATAGAATCTCCCAGTTGAAACGAGTGGAGATGCCAATGTTGACTCCAAGCTTCAATATCAATAGTATCGGCTTGGATTTGTGTTAATAAATTTTCTAAGGTTGCAATCAATAAAGACTGAGAAATCTTGGGGTTAGGAATGGACACCCGCTCCCGTTCAGTCAAGTTAGGGTTAATCATAGTTCCGAGGGAATAAATAGTGTGGATTGGCAATCGGTGAAGCCGCCCATAGAAACATGAAATTAGGCTTCTCTAGCCTTTGGTTCAAAGTTCCTTCGTCACGGTAAGATCCCCGTGAAAATGGAGACTCCTACAAACAAGATTCAAACGAAATTCAGTAAAAACTGTGGTCTAACAACACCGATTGCTTTTCAGATAATTAGAGGATTCTGATGTTCAACCAAGTTGCCTATCGCCGTAATATCTGTTGGCATAATGGCATATTTTTATCAAGGGTGTCCTGAACTTGAAGGACATTCCGATGATTTTATTAAATCTTTAACTCTATCTTTACATTGACAGGTGAAACTGTAGGGCTTGTAACACCCATGAAATCGAAGGTTGAGGGACTTTTTTGTCAAAAGTTTATGTAAAGTTAAGGTTGCACCCGTTGATCATCAGTGCAGTTTCCGAGGTTACGGTTAGTCAGAGTGGCGATCGCTCATTTAACGTTAAATGGACTCAAACCGGGTCAATGGCGAGATTTAACGGATGTAGAATTGAAACAATTAAGGCAAATCTTAGGAAATTATTAATGGAAATTCCCTAAATTTACAATTAATATGAAATCCTTAAATGTTGGCTACGCATTCCCCCTGTAGAGACGTTGCATGCAACGTCTCTACAGGGGGAGGTTAGAGGGATAATTTGTAGCATCTATAATTGGATTTCATATAAAATAACGGTGTGGGTTGTCTGTTTCGAGTTCAACCGTTTTCTTTACTTCCATGTCTGATTCTATTTATCAAGTCGGTGGGAGTTTACCTGTCGATGCTCCTACCTATATTAAACGTCAAGCGGATGAAAACCTGTATCAAGCGTTGAAAGCAGGAGAGTTTTGTTATGTGTTGAACTCTCGACAAATGGGAAAATCTTCGTTACGAGTGCGAACAATGCAACGGTTACAAAATGCGGGAGTTTTATGTGTTTCTATTGATTTAACTGCTATTGGGACTGCGGATATTACACCAGAAGAATGGTATGCGGGGATTATTGATAGTATTGTCAGTAGTTTAGATTTATATGATAATTTTGATTTAGATGAATGGTGGACTCAGAATCAAAATTTATCGAATGTGAGACGCTGGTATAAATTTATTGACAATATATTATTACCCTCTACACCGCAAAATATTGTTATTTTTATTGATGAAATTGATAGTGTTTTAAGTTTAAAATTTTCCGTTGATGATTTTTTTGCCTTAATTCGTTCCTGTTATAATCAACGAGTCGATGAACCGGAATATAACCGTTTAACCTTTGCTTTATTAGGTGTCGCCACCCCTTCCGATTTAATCAAAGATAAAACCAGAACACCGTTTAATATTGGTTGCGCTATTCCCTTACAAGGATTTCAATTATCAGAAACTTTACCTTTAGCGCCAGGTTTAGCAATAAAAAGCCAAAATCCTGAAAAAGTAATAGCAGAAATCTTAAATTGGACGGGAGGACAACCGTTTTTAACCCAAAAAGTTTGTAATTTAGTTTTAAATAAAATTACTAATATTACCGAAGAAAATGAACATCAAGCGATTGATAATCTAGTTAAAGATTATATCATAAAAGATTGGGAAAGTCAAGATGAACCAGAACATTTAAGAACCATTCGTGACCGTCTTCTGGTGAATGAAAAACGAGCGAGTCGGTTATTAGGAATTTATCAGCATATTCTACAACAGGGAGAACTAGAAACCGATGGTAGTCGAGAACAAACTGAATTACAAATTTCAGGATTAATTGTTAAACGAGGGGCAAAATTAAAGGTTTCTAATTTAATTTATCAAGAAGTTTTTAATCTTGATTGGTTAACTAAAGAATTAACAAAATTGCGCCCTTATTCAGAATCTTTTATTGCTTGGGAAAAATCAGATTATCAGGACGAGTCTCGATTATTACGGGGACAAGCGTTAATTGATGCCTTAGTTTGGGAACAGGATAAAAATTTATCGGCGGAAGATTATCGCTTTTTAGAAGCGAGTCAGAAATTAGAACAAAAAGCGACTAAATTAGAATTAGAAGCCGAAAAACAAGCCAATGAAATATTAGCGGAAGCCAAACAAAACGTTGATTTATCCCTAGCGGAAGCTAATCAAGAATTAACTCAAATTAAAAAACAAACTGAAAAGCTAATTCGCCGAGGACGGAGAGTAACCATAATCACAGCTATTATTGCCGGAATCATGATCTTATCTTCTTTGATTTTTGTTCAAAACAGACTAACAATTTTAGACTTAGAAAATATTCGATCAATGAATACTTCAGCTAAAGAATCTTTTTTATCAGAGCAACACATTGAGTCATTAATAAAAAGTTTAAAAGCTACACAAAAATTAAAACAATTAAATCAATTAAATCAATCAATTCGGAATAAAGACAATACTAAAGCAGAAGTTTTTAGTACCCTTCAGCAAGCTATTTATACAATTAAAAACTATCAAATCCTCTCCGATCATAATAATTCGGTATCGGCAGTCAGTTTTAGTCCCGATGGGGAAATGATTGCTTCTGCTAGTGTTGACAAAACCGTAAAATTGTGGAGACGAGATGGCACTCTGATTAAAACTTTATCGGGTCATAGTAATGGGGTATCGGCAGTCAGTTTTAGTCCCGATGGGGAAATGATTGCTTCTGCTAGTGGTGACAACACCGTAAAATTGTGGAAAC
>CAITND010000221.1 GCA_903893625.1 uncultured Oscillatoriales cyanobacterium | reverse complement strand
TAACAATCCTAAAAATGTAGGGGTTGGGTCTCCCAACCCAGGCATAAAGAGGGTTGGGAGACCCAACCCCTACGATAACTCTCAACGATAATTTTAAGTTAGATTAAAAAGAGTAATTCATTGAGAAATAAATTATGATTTTAAAAAATACTTTAAAAATTCATTGGTTAATTTTAGGATTCTTTGCGGTGGTGATTTTATTAGAATATATGACACCCGCAGAATATGTTTTTGGTTATCTTTATACGATTCCTATTTTATTAGCTCACCCCCGTTTAAATCGCATGATTACCTTACAAGTTACTGTAGCCGCTTGTTTATTAACGTTATTTAACTTAGTTTTTCCGAGTCCTGAAATCATCAATTCAGCAACAGTTGCTAATCGAATGATTGCCGTTTTTGCCTTAATTGTTACGGCTTGGTTAAGCGATCGCACTCGTCGCTATGAAGAAGCAATTTCTCAACAACAAGCTCAACTTCAATCTCATAGCAAACTTGCTAGTGTTCGAGAAGATTTTGCCTCTACTCTAACCCATGATTTAAAAACACCGCTTTTAGGGGCAATTGAAACTCTAAAATCCTTTAAAAATAGACAGTTTGGTGAAATTAATTCAACTCAAGAAAAAGTTTTTGATATGATGTTGCGTTCTCACCAAAACAGCTTACAATTAGTTCAAACTTTATTGGATATTTATCGTAATGATACAGAGGGATTAAAACTGAATTTAGAACCGATTAATTTAGTCAAAATTGCGGAGGAGGTGATCGCAAATTTAACCGATTTAGCCACAACCCGGCGAATTTATTTAAGTTTAAGTTATCGGAACTCTGATTTTCGGCGATTTCTCTGGGTGAAAGGTGATCAACTGCAACTTCAGCGCGTTTTTAGCAATTTATTAATTAATGGGATTAATCATTCTCCGCGTGGGGGTCGGGTTGAGGTAATATTAGAATCTGAAGCTAATTTTCAGGTGGTGAAAATTTGGGATCAGGGTCTAGGAATAACCCCCGCAGAATTGCCAAATTTGTTTGAGCGATTTTATCAGGGAAATAGCGATCGCCAAGCTCAAGGCTCAGGATTAGGATTATACTTAACTCGACAAATTATTGAAGCGCATGGGGGTATAATTTGGGCAGAAAACAAAATCCCCAATGGGGCAATATTTTGTTTTCGTCTTCCGGCTCTGGCTCAGGGAGAAATTCAACTGTAAAATTTAAAATATTTTGAAAAAAGTTAGAAAAAATGCCATCAAAAGTCTTAAGAGTTTTATTAGTCGAAGATGATGAATTATTCCGTCTAGGACTGAATATTCGCTTACAAAAAGAACCCGAAATCAAAATTATTGGGGAAGCTACCGATGGAGAAACAGCCGTTGAATTAACGAATCAATATTTACCAGATGTGGTATTATTAGATGTAGGATTACCAGGAATTGGAGGAGTAGAAGCCTGTCGTCAAATTAAACAAAACCATCCTGAAATTCCGATTTTAGTCTTAACTTCTCATTCCCAAAAAAGTCTAATTGAACGATTAATTAAGGCGGGTGCATCGGGATATTGTTTAAAAGGAATTGAACCTAATTTATTAATTTTAGCTTTACATTCCGTTGCGGCAGGAGCTTCTTGGTGGGATCAAACAGTAACAGCAGAAATTCGGACATTTTTTGATAATATCAAATCAGGAGAAACCCAAAATTCAGCGATCGCTGATCATGATTTAACCCAAAGGGAACAGGAAATTTTAGCCTTAATTGCTGATGGCAAAACTAATCAAGAAATTGCCAATTTACTTCATATTACATCAGGAACAGTTAGAACTCATGTTCATGCTATTTTACAAAAGTTAGAGGTACGCGATCGCACCCAAGCTGCAATTCTAGCTATTCAGAAAGGATTGATTTCTAAACCTTCATAATCACTGATTTAAAGGTTGTAAAAGTTAATTTTTGCCTATTTTGTGATTATTCAGATTCATCTAAACGTTTTTGCCATTGCACATCAATTTTATCAGAATTTTGGGTTTCTTGTTCTAACAAATCCGTTTCTGTTGTATAGGCTAAATTATCTTTATTAATCACAGTTTTCTTGGCAAATTGACTGGCATAATTGAGTTTTTCCTGTATAATTGAATTATCATCAGCCAAAATATTAACTCTGTTTTTTCGGGTTGTATTGCGAATAATAATTTTTTGATTTTTCCATTGTACCCAGAAATATCTAATTAAAGGAATAGTCAAAAATCCTATACCATAAATTAATAAAACTGGATAAATGACATGAACAAATCCCAAAAATCCGGTTAAATATCCAGCAACTTCAGGGGTTTTCAATAAACTGCCTAACATTAATGCTCCAATCACATTAACCGAACCTAAACCAATTGCCCCCATAATTTGCCCAGAATTCGCCAGACTAAATCGCCATTTTTTTTCTTTTAAATAAGCAGGAACAGACTTAGAATGGGAGGCTTTGGCTGTGGTTTGTAATTCGGGAAAATGATAGATTAACTGTCCCTCTGGACTCACCTCCGGTCTACCATCAAATCTAGTTAAAATTGGTAACATATAATCTTCATATTCCTGAGCCACTGAACTGCCAATTTCATCTAAATAGGGAGTGATTTGTTCAGCAATAATCGCGCCTTTTTGGTTTTGAATGACCATACCAATTGTTTGCCATCGGCGTTCTTCTAAATTATAATTGGGGTTGCCATCTCCAAAAATAAACGAAAAAATAGATTCAAAAAAATTCATCTGTTGCTTTTCGCTACTCTTAGCTTTTTGGCGTTGATAATTATTATTATCGACCGTGGAAAACCACCGAAAATCAGGCATCAACCAAGCTATCCAAAACCAACCACCACTATCCCGATTTCCCCCAGAACTATTATTATTTTGATTTGAATTAATCACAACTAAAATCGTAATAATAGCAGCGATAATCAGAAGAATCGAGGCAATCAAAATAATTCCAAAGGAAATTCTAATCAGGTAAAATAAAACTTTCCAGATTTTTTCCCACCAGTCTTGTAACTTTAATTGCCAATATTTATTCCGCAGAATTGCCTGAAAATTGCGGGGAAATTCAAAAGCAATATCCCCCGAATCAGCCACTTGCAAATGGCCTCCCGCTTCCGATGCGAGGGCTAAAAGTTCTCGTTGGGCAATATTAACATCAATTCCCGCTTGAGTTGCGACATCGCCACTGGTGACACGATGCCCTAGTTTTTCAACGGCATTGATGATGCTAGGATTAAGAGTCATTGGTTTCTCCTACTTAACACTCATCCAATTTCATCAGAGGTGATTTCCTCTGGTTAATTCTATTATTACTGTTTTTGTGAAAATTGGGTTGCTGTTGCTATATAGCAACCCTAAATGATTTGTGATAAAAACCTGTAGGGGTGGCGTCCCTCCCAACCCTCTTGGCGCATGGGTTGGGAGACCCAACCCCTACGATAAAATGTTACAACCTATTTAGGATTGCTATAGTAAACTTAAGACAGAAGTGAATAATTGGAAGGTTTTGAGAAAATGTTAACTTTAGAAACATTGTTTGATGAAGAATTCTATCTTGCCAAATATCCTGATGTTGCTAAAACTATTGAAACCGGAGAATTCGACACCGCTTTTGATCATTTTATCGAGGTAGGTCAAGTATCCGGTTATGACCCTAACGCTTTATTTGATAGCCAATACTATCAGGAGGCTAATTCCGATTTATCCGCCCAAATTGCGGAAGGAGTTCTCACACCTGTTGAACATTTTATTAATTATGGACAATTTGAACTGCGTTCTCCTAATCCTTTATTTGACCCTGGATATTATTTAGAACAATATCCCGATGTTAAAGGAGGTTTTCTGCGAGGAGAAATTAACCCCTTTGAACATTTTTTTCTGTACGGACAATATGAAGGACGCAATCCCAGTATTGCTTTTGATACTAACTTTTATCAAACTCGATATCCTGAAATTCTATCTGAATTGGAATCAGGGCTATATAATACATTATTTGAACACTTTTGGCAACGAGGCTTAGAAGAAGGAAGATTAGGAATCCCTCCGGCTTTAAAAGATGACCTGACTCAAGCCGTTGATATTGATATTTTGTTAGGAAATCGAACAATTGTTGGCTTGATAACAGATGCTGACCCGGTTGATATTTATCAATTAATTATCCCCAATAATAATAGTGAATTTAGTGCAATCATGAATCAAATGAAAGCAAATTTAGATTTAGATTTAATTCGAGATTTCAATAGTAATCAAGCGGTTCAAAGTAATGAAATTATTGCCACTTCTGCTAATTTAGGCTTAACCCCAGAATCAATTTTAATTGATCAATTACCCAGTGGTACATATTTTATCCGAGTTTCTCAAGTAGAAGGAAGTACAAACTATCTTTTAAATTTATCAGCTACCCCTCTTTAATAGAGACGAGCCGGAGCGCATTTCTCTCTTAAATTCAGATTTTTGTAACGTTTAGTAACAAAATCAGGTAGAAGTCAAGATTAGACTAGATAATCATACCCATAAGCTCAAAAGAACAGTTTGGCATCACCTAAGTAGAATCACCGTTGTCAGGGTTAGCTTCTACCATTATTTTCAGGGAATTCTAGCTACTAAATAGATTATTGACGTTACCGAACTACCTCGATCAGACTCTGCCCTAATGTGTTAACCCCTCGGTGAATACCCGGAGGGTTATAGTCCCCGTCATAGTTTACCGATGTTAGCAGCGTGGCGATCGCTTTTTATTCATTTTTTAAGTAATAAAAACTTTTTGTTGAGCAAAGCCTGATTCGTTTTATCCTCTTGATTTTATTATTTAATGTTCGTTAACGGTTCGTTGACGTTAAACTCTTATTATCCTTGTTTTTTGTTTTATTATTATTTTGAGACTCATTTTTGAAAGTCATAAGGAGAGATTTTTTATTGGATTTAATAGTAAATCAAAATCCTTTTTAACCATTAAATCATTGTCTCTCAAATTGATCCTTGACTCAATTAACTTCATATCTTCTTCGCCTTGTTCTGGATTCAATAAGGAAGGATTATGATAAGAATCTTCTTCTGGAACATAAGAAGGAGGTAAATTTTCTGGTAGTATCCAAAAAGTATTTTTAACTTCTAAATCATTATCAATATCAATCGCATAATGAAAACCATCAACAGGATTTAAAATTAAGTCCATTAGAGAAACTTTACCGAGTAGATAGTCTTGCAAAGACTTTTTAGTTACTCGAAAAACTAGCCATCTGTTATAAACAGCGTTAACATGAGACCAACAGTAAAGATAGCTTTCTCCAGATTGATTTTCAAATAACGATACTAATGGCCCATCAAAATAAATTAGATCAGCCACATATTGAAGATTAAGAGGAAATTTATTTAAAGGACAACCATTTAAATTATTCATCAGCTTAATTTATTTCTAATTGATTAATAATTTCAAATTTTTGCGATAAGTCTGTATGTTGAAATTCATGAAGACTAAAATGTCCTTTTTGATCGACTGATGAAGCTATACCATCTGTCTTGTCAATGATTCCTTTTGCAAGATGAGTTCCTAATGTTTGACTGATATCAGGTCGGTTTTTTCTTAGCTGATTATAGCGTTGTTCTGCATGGTTTTGAGTATTAAATAATGACAGAGCATAACCTTGACAACATTGTTGAGGTGTATTAAATTTTCGGTGAGGTTTTATGATCAGAACAGGTAAAAAACTATTTTCTGACTGTTCCTGATTTTCCTCAAATACAAACCGATAAGCTGTCATTTCTATGGGTTGATAATCTGAAGGTGGACAATTAGAAAGTTCATTAATATATTCTTGATACTTAAACGTCAATCATTAACCTCCTGATTCAGTTGATCATAACATTCAGTCTATCATAACACTTTACAAAACAAAAGGCTTACTGTAGAGAATTTAACCTCTCTCTACAGTAAACATGATCCTAAATTAACCGGGATTACGCCATAAGACTTTGGGCATAATTTGGGTATGATCAACTCGATGCTGATACTTAACAGCAAAATTCAACAGCGAATCTAACAGAGAATCCGATAGAAAATGGGGTTGTAATCCTAAATCCAATAGATTAGTATTCTTGGCGTTGAAATAATGTTCTTCTAATTCAACACGGGGATTAGGAATATTTTCGATTTCCACATCTAACCCTAATGCAATACCTGCTTTTTTCACCATCATTGCTAAGTCACCAACGCTATGCAATTCGGTAAACTGGTTAAAGACGCGGAATTGTCCAGAATCCGCCGGATTTTCTAATGCTAATTCAATACATCGTACCGTATCCCGAATATCTAAAAAGGCTCTAGTTTGTCCGCCTTTTCCATATACTGTTAAGGGATGACCAATGGCGGCTTGAATACAGAAACGGTTTAAAGCCGTTCCAAAAACGCCATCATAGTCGAGACGGTTAATTAACAATTCATCCATTCCCGTTTCATCCGTCAACACCCCATAAACCACACCTTGGTTTAAATCCGTTGCTCGCAGACCCCAAATTTTACAAGCAAAATGGATATTATGGCTGTCATGTACCTTGCTGAGATGATAGAAACTGCCCGGCTGTTTAGGATAGGGTAAAGTATCTTTACGGCCGTTATGTTCGATGGTAATATATCCTTCCTCAATATCAATATTGGGGGTTCCATATTCTCCCATCGTTCCTAACTTCACCAAATGACAATCAGGGAAATGTTCCTGCATTGCATACAATAAATTTAGGTTGCCAATCACGTTGTTGGCTTGGGTGAGAACAGCGTGTTCTCTATCAATCATTGAAAAGGGTGCAGAACGTTGTTCTCCGAAGTGAATAATGGCTTCGGGTTCAAACTTCAGTAAACTTTTGATCAGGAAATCGTAGTTGTTGATATCCCCAATAAACAGGTCAATAGACTTACCTGTTAAATCTTTCCAACGTTGAATCCGTTGCTGAATCGGTGCAATAGGGGTTAACGTATCAATACACAGTTGTTGATCCCAGTGACGTCGAACTAAACTATCCAGAATACCGACTTCATAGCCACGATTGGACAAATACAACGCTGTGGCCCAACCGCAGTAGCCATCACCACCAATAACCAGGACTTTCATAAATACACTTGTTGAATCTTGATGTGCCAATATTGGGTAAATTTATCAGGAAAGGGGATCAAATTTTTACCTCGTCGGCAAAACTTGTCCAGCGCACGAACTCAAAGGGCCCTGCTAAGGCTCCCCACAGTTGTTCATGGGTTTCTGGGTCGTGTCCTCGGTCATGACTAATAAAGCGGTGTTCATCAATTTCAAATTCACTCGCTAGATAGGTGACTTTTCCTTTGCGTTCCACCATACATCCTTTACCCGGTTCGACTTCTCCTTTAAAACTATGTCCTGTCCAATGGGTAATAAAAGAGCATTTTTCTGTTTTTTTCAAACGCTCTTTTGTTAACCCTTGCAGTCGTTCAGGTTCACGGGAAGCACCATAAAATTCCTGTTCGTTTTCGATCACATAATTCTCGATTTCAATATGATTTTCTACTGGAACTAATTTCAACACCCGCACCCGATAGGGTTGTTTTAAGTTAATATCATAGGCCTGTTCTAAATACAAGCTAACACCATCTAATAATGTTACAGGCAGGGGACGCATACAGACGCGAATATGGGCAAAAAAAGGCGGGTTTTCAAAGGCTTGCGCTTGGTTGCTGAAGTCGGCTGCCATTAATTGCGCTAAGGTGACAATATCGGTGGAATGAGTCATAACTAAATTCGATTGAGATCAGATAGATAATTCAAAATCAAAGTTATCATAATATCAGTATCTATATTGTGGTTGATATCGGCGGATAAATTACATCCCGCACTTGATCGGCGTGTTCTTTTAAGCCTACCCCAATCTGGTATGGATTTCAACACGAGAGTTGACACTTAGCCTTACCTTAAGCTAGGATGTAAATATCCGTAAGCCAGTAGGCTGGCATCCAATCATTGATATACCTTCTCTCTACACATCTATAGACGGTGGAGGGAGGGTGTTATAGTTTTTGAGTATTTATTGCCCACCCGATTCAACTTTGTTCTAAACTAAATAATAAAAGCTGAGTCCCATCATTTTGATGATTTAAAATCAATAAACTTTTTTGATTGTATATAATTCTATTGATCCTTTTTAGGTCAATTTGACTAGAAAAACTGATTGGAGTGTTTACAAACGGTTGAAAATAGTTATACTATAATAAATAGATTCTATTTTAAATTATGCGCTATTGATTTTATGATAAACCTAAAAACACTGAATATACAGACAGTAAATTTTATTTTAATAGCTGTTGTTGTGATCTTATCTAGTTTAGGAAATACTGGAATTGCGATCGCTGAAAAACCAAAACAAACCGAACCAGAAAAACCTCTCCTAGATGATTTTTCTCCTAACCCTTTATTCAGTAAAGAACCCGATCCTCTACTCCCTTCTCCTCCCCCCAATGGTCAAGTTTTAGGTCAAAGTCAACAGAAAACCTTAGAACCAGAATTAATTAAACTCAATGCTGAAGCAACAGCATTATTAGAGGCTGGAAATATTCCAGGAGCGTTTGAATTGTGGAACCGAGAGTTAAGAATTCGTCGTTATTTTGGATTATCTCAAGAAATTGCAGCTTTAAATCGAGTCGGGTTAATTGCTTGGAATAATAGTCAAAGATTATATCTAAAGTTTATCACAGAACGTCTTGATAAAATTGTACAAAAACTGCAAACAGAAAAGAACAACAATTTGGAATTATGGCAATTCTTGGGATTAACCTTTAAAAATGTTCGAGCTAAAAATCAAGCTTTAATTATCTATCAATCTTTATTAGAAACTGCTAATAAAAGCGATGATATTTTAGCCGAGGAACAATATATAAATGAAATTGCTCAAATTTATATGAGTTGGTTAGACTATCCAAAAGCCGCAGAAACCCATGAGAAACTGTTAGAATTACAACAGGAAATCCGCGCCATTAAAGGGGATATTCTACCGCCTCAACCCCAACCCGCTACACCGGAAAATCCCAACCCAACACCGCCTCCGAGTGAAGTGCGATCGCTACAACAATTAGCCTTTATTTATGAACAAATTGGAGAGTATTTAAAGGCTATTTCTGTTAAAGAAAGACTAGCGGGATATTATGCAAATCAGCAAAATTTATTCCCCATTCCAGAAATTAAATTAGGTATTGGTTGGAATTATGAAAAATTAGGACAGTTTGAACAAGCGGGATTAACTTATCAAGAAGCATACAGTATTGCGACCTCTATTCAACAGTTTGATAACGCCAGTGAAGCATTAGGAAGACTCGGTAAACTCTATCGATCTCAAAATCAAATTAAAACCGCTTTAGATATTTATCAAGCTCAAGTTTTAGTCAATCAACAAGCGTATAATTATTATGGAATGATGAATGCTTATGATCAAATTGGAGATATTTATTTATCCCAAAAAGCCTATCAATCTGCGATCGCAGCCTTTCAACAAGGATTAGCCTTAGCACAACAGTTAAAATACCGAGAGGATTATTTTGTTAAAAAAATTGATCTAGCTAATCGTCAAATGAATCGTTAAATTTTAGTAGAATTTGAGATCAGATACACCCAAAAACCCAGTTTCTCAAACAAACCGGGTTTTTATGTTAGCATGATCTAATATTTTCAGGGGAATAAATTCCGGTTCCCTACTTCTTAAGGGGTTAGAGCAGGGGGATCATTGACTTTAGATCCAGATCAAGAAACTAACCTACTTTCAGCCTGAAGTTTACACGCTATGGTTAACCCCGCCTGTACCCGTCAACAGCCAACCGTCAACAGCCTCAATTATGATTGGATTTATACAACAATTAGCAAACAGAACGCCCTTAGGATGGTTGCAATTAAGCCATGATAAAACTCGAATGTTAGTGGCTTTATCAGGAATTGCATTTGCAGATGTTTTAATCTTTATGCAATTGGGATTTCAAACAGCGTTATATGACAGTAATACTCGCTTGCATAAATATTTAGATGCGGATATTTTTATCATTAGTCCCCAAGCGAGAAATTTAGTTAATTTATCAACATTACCACGGCGACGTTTATATCAAGCAATGGATGTTCCGGGGGTAAAATCAGCAGATCCTTTATATGTTAATTTTTCCGATTGGAAAACCCCTAAAACAGGCAAAAAAACAGCGATTTTAGTCATCGGATTTGATCCCCGTAAGTCGGCTTTTAATTTACCTGAAGTTCAACAAAATTTAGACGTGATTAAATTACCAGATCAGGTGTTATTTGATCGGTCTGCGAGAGGAGATTATAAAGAAGTTATTGACAAAGTTGATCAAGGTGAAATTGTTAGTACCGAATTAGAAAAAGGCACGCTCAAAATTGCGGGATTATTTAAAGTGGGGGCTTCCTTTGCTGCGGATGGAACCATAATTACCAGTGATCGCAATTTTTTACGATTATTTCCCCGAAGAAAACCAGGGGGAATTAGTGCTGGACTGATTAAAGTTGAACCGGGTTATGATGTGGAAAAAGTGGCTACAGACCTCCAAAATTATTTACCCAAAGA
Organism: uncultured Oscillatoriales cyanobacterium; assembly: GCA_903893625.1. Taxonomy (GTDB): domain Bacteria; phylum Cyanobacteriota; class Cyanobacteriia; order Cyanobacteriales; family Microcoleaceae; genus Planktothrix. The sequence continues at coordinate 6,277 of CAITND010000221.1, read as the reverse complement.
TGTACAAGTCTTAACGAATGAACAATTTTTAGCCTTTGAAAAGGATTATTGGTCAAAAAATACTGCGATTGGATTTGTGTTTAGTTTAGGGACAGCAATGGGGTTTGTCGTTGGGGTGATTATTGTTTATCAAGTTTTGGCTACGGATGTCGCTGATCATACCCCAGAATATGCCACTTTCAAAGCAATGGGATTTCGTAATGCCTATTTATTAGGAATTGTGTTTGAAGAAGCCATTATTTTAGCTATTCTGGGATTTATCCCTGGTGCTACGATTTCTTTATGCTTATATCGTTTAACCCGACAAGCCACAAATTTACCGTTATATATGACCTTAATTCGCGCAGTTCAAGTGTTAGTATTAACGATTATTATGTGTATGTTATCCGGTGCGATCGCTACTCGCAAATTACAAGCTGCCGATCCTGCTGATATCTTTTAATTCTTCCTTCCAAATGTCTTGCTGAAAATGAGTATTAAAAGCGTAGCATTACAGAAAACTTCTTGCTATAATCGAAAAGTGTGTAGTTGGGCTTCGGCCCAATTACGAGCAATCTTAAAACAGAAAGGAGAAAATATGACCATCAAATCCATTGCGAAAGTAACTTCAGAAGGAAAATTAGAAATTCCCACAGAAATTTTACAACAACTGCAACCTTTAACGGAATATGAAATATCAGTTACAGACCAAGAAATTATTCTGAAAAAACAATCTAATGTAACTGTTGACTTAGATTTGTTTTTACAAGAATTAGATCAATTAGAAGCAGATCCTGAACAACCCACCTTAGAAGAAATTAGTGCAATTGTCAACGAAGTTAGACAAGAATTGTGGGGGAAATAATGAGAGTTGTTCTTGATGTTAATATCTGGATTTCGGGTTTATTATGGGGAGGTTTACCATCTCAAATATTACATCTTTCGAGACAGAACAAGATAACTATTTTTGTTTCTGAATCTTTATTAGGAGAATTAGAAATGACTTTAAAACGTACCAAGTTTAAAAATCAGCTTGAAAAGCGAAATCATACCGTTGAATATTTAATAGCTATCACTCAAGGATTTTCTGAAAAATGCCCCAATCTTTCTCTGAATGTACCTGAATTAAGAGATGTTAAAGATAATCATATTTTAGCAACTGCTTTATCGGCTCAGGCTGAAGTTTTAATTACGGGAGATCAAGACTTATTAGTGTTAGATAATTTTAGGGGCATACTGATTATGAAACCCACTGATTTTCTGAATATTTATTATACTCTAACCTCGTAAATCATGAGCATAGGTATCTCCTATTTCGTTAATTTTATCTTTTGCAACTAACAATTGAGTCGTTTTTCCTGAACCAATTCCTCCTGCTAAAATATGAGTAGAAGCGGGACGCAGAGCAACTCGATTCGCTAAAGTATCAGCTAATGACTTTTGAGGTTGATTGACGTAATAACCTCTAACAATGGCTTTTTGAGGATCAGCATTAGCCTCAAAAGCAGCCATTCTTTCTCTAAAGAACTGAAGTCTGTTAGACATAATTTATTCGTCTAAAGGATATGGGTTGCAATTGGCATAAGGGTTGCATCCTTAAATTGTATATCATATCTCCTCAATTAACAATAAGGTAGAGACGTTAAATTTAACGTCTCTACCTGGGTTCACTAATGAATCAACTCAATGGCTCGTTTCGTCAATGCTTCCGAAGTAATGCCATTAAATGCCATTAACTCCCCTGCACTGGCGGTGGTTTCGCCCCGTTTCCAAGCAAAAGTATCCCGCTTAGAATTGCTGCGTAACATAATCGGTTCTAACATCAAACTTGAACCTCCTGTTACTCCAATTAACGCATTTCCAGCAAACAGTTGATTAAAGGTTTCATCACTGGCAAAATCATTATCAGGTTCCGAACAAGTCTCGGATAAAACATCGTGAGAACGATATAAACGCCGAGGGTTAATAATAGAAACAATTCGCACCCCAATGCCTTCGGTTTCCAAAAATGCCGCCGCTTCAAACACCGGAATTAACGTCATATCCCCAATAACCGCAAATACAACGGTTTTATCCCCTGGGACTTCCTGTAACACCACAGCCCCATCTTTTAACCCTTGGCGAGTTTGTTCAAACGTCGTGCGGATGGGTAACGGAGACTTACTGGCGGTGATAATAATGCTCTTATTTTTGGTTTTTAAAGCCCAATCGTAGCACACTTGAATGCTATTAGCATCGGGGGGAAACACCGGGAAAACGTTGCCACTCCGCATCATCGCCGCGAAATAGGCCTCAATTTCAGGCCGTTGGTGTGTCCAGCCATTACGACCCTGTTCTAAGGCTCCGGCGGTGAATAAACAGACTGTTGAGGGGGTAGCACGCCGTAACTCGGCCATGGCTTGGGCGACGGTTTGTAAAACTGGCACACCGTTAATGGCAAAAGACTCATAAGAACACCATAAAGTTCTGGCTCCTAATAAGGATAATCCTACCGCTAACCCGGCACAAGCATCCTCGCTTAAGGGTTCATAAACTTGCCCTTGGGGTTGTTGAAAATAAGTATTATCCGTTGTCGGATGAATAATCTTTAATCCCTGGTTAATATTGTTAATTCCAGAAGCGGCATTTCCATCAGCATTGGTAACAATAAAATGGGGATCTTTTTGCCCGACATGAACTACTAACGCCCCCATTGCAGTTGTAGAAACCTTCGGATCACCACCAACAGGATATTCTTCTAAGGGTAATTCGCCCAAATCGGGTAAATGGTAATCAAACTCCGTGACAACGGTTTTAGCCGCAGGGCCACCACTGGATCGTTCTAAATTGGTTCGCACTAATTCCCAAGCTGTGATCGGTAACGCCCGTTCTTTTAAAGCGTTAATAATATGGGAACTATCCAAGGTATCCCCTGGATAAAGATTGTGAGATTTTGCTCCCCTGGCGTGAACCCCTGCCCCTTTCAATTGTTTAATAATAAACACGGTTAATTGACCTCCTAAAGCCGATTTTGCAGCTTTATCCATTGCTCCTAAAATGGCTTGGGTAAATTCAATTCGTTTATTAATCGAAAAGGCGGTACTATCAACATAATCACCGGGTTGATTTTGGTCATCAAAATCTTTAGCATTGACTAAAATCACTTCTGAAAATCCGTTACCTTTCCAATAGGCAATCATTTCTTCATTGGTTTTTGTCGAAACCATGCTATGATGCTCTTGGCTGTAACCGTTCCAAACCAACACAGGCAAGAAATTGGTCACGTCAGGATAGGCGGTGTGGAAGTGCATCATGCTACTCATGGGGTAGGGTTCGCCCATGCCCCCATCGCCGAGAGTGAACGGAAACAACACATTGCGGTGTAACAACGCCCCAGCCATGGCAAAATGTTGTCCCTGTCCTAATGGCCCTGCGGGGTTGAGTAGACCCGGAATAAAGCCGGAAAGGTGGCCGAGCAGTCCATGTTTTTCGCGGAAGCGATCGCGCAATTGTTGAACGGTGAAAATCCCCATATCCTCTAGGGAACGATCTAAGAATACCGCACTATAAAACCCTGGGGCATGGTGTCCCACTTCCGTCATAATATTTTTATGGCCTAGCATCACTAACGCAGCATAAGCTTCTACACTAGAGGCAAATCCTCCAGGGTGTCCAGAGGCTTTACTGGCGGTGATTTGTAAGGTTAAATAACGCAGTGCATCTGCATAAAGTAAGGTTTGATAAGCGGCGGTAGCATCATGGGGATCAGAGATCGCTACACTATTTTCAGCAATAATTGGTGTTTTCCCATAGCTGTCAAATTCGGGGAAACTGTCGCTAAAATATTGAATTCCTTGACAAAATTCGGGTATTGTTGTTGCTGTCATGTTTAATCCCTTCTCGATAATTCTATTTTTTTTGAGTTAAGATTTATTTTACAATTACTTGTCCCTGAAAATGATAATATTTTTCAACTAGAGAGATAAATTAAAATCATTGATTTCAATGAATAGTATGAGTTAAATTTGTTGGAAAAACAACCTGTAAAAGCGGTGCGTAGAGGGGTGACTTTAGCTCCCAAAGGGGGGATTAAAATGCAACTCCCAAAAAAACGGCTACAACCCCAAAAACCCCTAGCCTTAGTCGGTACAGTTTAGTCTAGTTTAAATAGCAGTCGCCAGATATATCAAAATTGAATAAAGAATAGGAAATTAACCCCAAAACCCAACCCAATTTCCTGATTTAAGAGTCCAGTTCTGGGTGGACGGTTTGTTGAATACAATATATCTATACAAAAATGAAATTTTGGGATAAAATCTAGGTATAGTACATCAAGCAGTCTTGTATTTTTAATTTTATTAAAATACCCAGATTAGATCATTAATTAGATAAGTCTGTCTAGGGAAACTGAGATTAATCATGGTCAAAAGTGTTGAGGAAATTTTGGAATTAGCTGAGGCTTTGGTAACAGCCAAAGGTGGAAATCCTCTGAGTTATATCCAGAAGGTGATTTTAATAGAAGCCTTATTAGAAACAAAAAAAACTTACGATCAAATTGCTGACGAAAATGGCTATTCTCCTAGTTATTTAAAAAATGGGGTTGCCCCGCACCTCTGGCAACTCTTATCGGACGTCGTGGGTGAAAAAGTTAATAAAATCAATTGTCGCTGTTTATTAGAACGGGAATTAGAGACTCGAACTGTCTCGAAAAATTTCCCCGAACTTGTTTTTTATGAACCGATTATTTTAGAATCTCCAGAAGGTCAGGTTCCATTGAATTCTATTTTTTATATTGAGCGATCGCCCAGTGAACTGATGTGTTATCAAGAGATTCAAAATCAAGGGGCATTACTGCGAATTAAGGCTCCTCGAAAGATGGGAAAAACCTCTTTAATGGCTCGAATTTTAGATTACGCTGAACAGCAAAATTATCACCCGGTTCGGTTAAGTCTCCATCGGGCGAGTAGTTTAGTATTTACTTCCACTGAAAAATTTTTACGTTGGTTCTGTGCCAATGTGACTCAACAGTTACACTTAGAATCTAAAATTGATGAATTTTGGGATGAAGATGTGGGAACCTTAGTCAGTAGTTCCCTATATTTTCAAGGGTATTTATTAGAAGAAATTCAGCAACCCATTGTATTAGCAATCGATGAAGTTAATCAATTATTCGAGTATCCATCCTTAGCCCGTGATGTTTTAGCTTTATTACGCTCTTGGCATGAAGAAACACGGGATATTAGTAATTGGAAAAAATTAAGATTTGTGATTGTATATTCAACGGATATTTATATTCCTTTGGACACCAACAAATCTCCCTTTAACGTGGGTACAGCGATTGATTTACATCCTTTTAATTTCAATCAAGTTAAAATTTTAGCTCAACGATATGGATTAAAATTAACCGAACAAGAAATACAACAACTCACAGAATTTGTTGGGGGATTTCCTTATTTAGTTAGATTAGCCTTAGATCATAGTGTGCGTCGGAATATTCCCCTTCAACAGTTGCTAGAACAGGCAACCAGTGATACAGGAATTTATAGCGATCATCTCCATGAACAGTTATGGTTACTTCAGCAAGATCCTGATTTAGTCACCGCTTATCAACAAATTATTGGTACAACTCACCCCGTTAAAATGGAACAATTAAAAGCGTTTAAATTAAAAAGTATGGGACTGGCTCATATTAATGGTAATCAAGCCATTCCCAGTTGTGAGTTATATCGTCAATATTTTCAAGATTATTTTAGGGAGATGATAAAATTTTAACTTTCGAGGGGGTTTGGGGGAGCGATAAGTCCCACGCTGAATTTCGCCAAGTTAAAAAAATAACCAGAAATCAGCAATAGGTAATGGGTAATAGGGAATGGGTAATGGGTAATATTTCCTATTCCCTATTCCCTATTCCCTATTCCCTATTCCCTATTACACGGACTCCCCCAAGTTAATTTTGGTCGGTCAATCCCGACAAAATTAAAAATGTCATGTTAGACTTTATTAAAGGGTTTTGAAAGTCACAATGTTTCAGGCGTACAAATACAGAATCTACCCAACACCAGAACAGCAAATAGCCTTAGCCAAGAGTTTTGGCTGTTGTCGTTGGTATGGTCATTACGCCTTGAACTTGTGCCAAGAAACCTATAAAACGACAGGGAAAGGATTATCAAGAACAGCTATTCAAGGATTGTTACCTCAACTAAAAAAGGAATATCTTTGGCTAACAGATGCTTACTCCCAGTGTTTACAAGTTGTCGCTCTCAATTTATATACAGCTTACAAGAACTTCTTTGAGAAACGGGCGAGATTACCTCGATTC
>CAITND010000220.1 GCA_903893625.1 uncultured Oscillatoriales cyanobacterium | reverse complement strand
GTCGCAACCCGTCCCAACCCCACACCGCCGCCGCCTGTCGCAACCCGTCCCAACCCCACCCCGCCGCCGCCTGTCGCAACCCGTCCCAACCCCACACCGCCGCCGCCTGTAGCGACCCGTCCCAACCCCACACACTTACCCCAACCAATCACACCAACGCTACAGCAAGCAGCGACTGTCCCGGCGTCCCGTCCCGTCACACCGCCAAGAGTTCCCCAGGTACCGCCTTCTCCTCCTCGTGCAACGACACCACCCCCCGTCCCAACGATAACGGCGACTCGCACGTTACCGAATACTTCCGCCATTCCCAATAGTTTTATTGATCCTTCTGAACAAACGGCACCTGCGGGGTTAGTTGTACAGCCCGGAAATGAACCTATTGAGGAATTAACCGCCATTGCTATGCGTCAGGAATTAGTAGATTTATTAGGACGTTTTGAGAATGCTTTAATTGCCTCGAATTCGGGTAATGTTCCGATTAATTTACAGGTAGCTTCTACTCAATTAATGGCAGGAACCGGAGGAAGTTTAACCAGTTCTATTTTCAAACAATCGGATCAAATGATTACCAAAGCTCGACAAGTGATTAAGGATTTTCCTCAATTAGTCGCGCAGCAAAATTGGGCAGAAGCTCGTCGTCAATGGTTAGAAATTCGTCAACAATTATGGCAACATTATCCCACAGAAGGAGAACGATTAGGAGCAGAAATTCGGGCGGTTTGGTTAGACCGAGGAACGATTGTTAAAGCGGGAGGTGAAGCGGGACTAGCACAAGTCTTTGATCGATTAGCATCGGCGGGAATTAATACGGTTTATTTTGAAACGATTAATGCGGGTTATCCCATTTATCCCAGTCGCATTGCTCCTCAACAAAACCCCTTAATTCGGGGATGGAACCCCTTAGAATCGGCGGTAAAATTAGCCCATGAACGGGGGATAGAATTACACGCTTGGATCTGGGTATTTGCGGTAGGAAATGACCGTCATAATCAAATTTTGGGGCAGCCCAGTAGTTTTTTAAGTCCGGTGATAGCAGCCCATCCTGATTGGGTGAATATTAATAATTATGGAGAGTTAAGAAATACCCGCGATCATAAAGTTTATCTTGATCCGGCGAACCGAGAAGCCAGAGCGTATATTCTGCGTTTAATTAATGAAATCACAGCTTATAATGTGGATGGGTTACAGTTGGATTATATTCGCTATCCCTTCCAAGATCCAGGGGGAAATTATACTTATGGTTATGGTAAAGCCGGACGGGAACAATTTCAACAATTAACAGGAGTTGATCCGGTTAATATTACTCCCAAAAATCATCAATTATGGAATCAATGGTTACAATTTAAAACCAATCAAGTCACATCCTTTGTCGCAGAAGTTTCGCAATTTTTGAAGCAACAAAAACCGAATGTGATTTTATCCGTTGCGGTATTTCCCCATCCTGAACAGGAACGGATTTTGAAAATTCAACAAGATTGGGAAGTTTGGGCAAAACAAGGTTATGTCGATTTAATTGTTCCCATGACTTATGCGATGGATACGAATCGTTTACAACGAATTACTCAACCTTTAACCCAGGAACAACGGTTAGGATCGGCGTTAATTAGTCCGGCGATTAAATTATTGAATATTCCTGAAATTGTAGCGATTGATCAATTACAATCCTTACGGGATTTATCCACCGGAGGTTATTCAATTTTTGCCGTTGAAACTATTGGTAATAATTTACAAAACTATTTTCGACGCACTCAAGTTTATTCAACTAAAAATCAACCTCCCATTCCCTATCGACAACCTTTTGCCTCGGCGCATGATCGTTATTTAGCATTAAAACGAGAATGGAGTTTTCTGTTAGCTAATGAGCAACTTTGGATTCGAGATGGGGAACTAAAAGCCTTGAGTACCCAGGCAGAAGATTTAGCACAAACCTTAAAAAAATTAGAGGATAATCCCTCTCATCAAACTTTAGGAATAGCGCAACAAAAGTTAGCAACCTTCCAAAAACAATTCCAAACTTCTATGCGTTTACAAGCCTTAGAACGTCCCTATCAAGTCTCTAGTTGGGGTAATCGTTTGGCGAGTATTGAGATGTTATTACGCTATGGAGAACGAAGGATTAGGAATTAGGAATTACGAATTAGGAATTACGAATTGAGTTGTTAAGACTGGTGATAACTGATTACATTTGTGGGTGAACCGCCGTGCGGTAAGTCCCAGGGCTGTTTCAAAGTCGGGTCAGAAAGAGTAAAGTCATGGCGATCGCAGCCTGATAAAATGAAGAGCGATCGCCATTTTTTTCTAAAAAAAGATGCTAACAAGTTTAATAGAAAATTTAAAAGAAGTCAAGGATTTCAGAAAAAGTCAAGGAAAAAGGTATGGGTTATGGGAAGTGTTATTAGTAGTAGTTTTAGGGGTGATGTC
>CAITND010000219.1 GCA_903893625.1 uncultured Oscillatoriales cyanobacterium | reverse complement strand
CGTAATTCGTAATTCGTAATTCGTAATTCGTAATTCGTAATTCGTAATTCGTAATTCGTAATTCGTAATTCGTAATTCGTAATTCGTAATTCCCAATTCGTAATTCATACTACTAACTGTACCGAAGGTCAACTATGGACGTTAAAGCTGCTGTTGCGTGGGAAGCCGGAAAACCGTTAACCCTGGAAACCGTTCAACTCGAAGGCCCAAAAGAGGGAGAAGTCTTAGTTGAAATTAAGGCGACAGGTATTTGTCATACCGACGCTTTTACCCTTTCGGGTGCTGATCCTGAAGGATTATTTCCTACTATTTTAGGTCATGAAGGCGCTGGAATTGTCGTTGAAGTGGGTTCTGGGGTAAAAAGTCTTAAACCCGGAGATCATGTTATTCCCTTGTATATTCCCGAATGTCGTCAATGTGAATATTGTTTAAGTTTTAAGACGAATTTGTGTCAAGCCATTCGTGGAACTCAAGGAAAAGGTTTAATGCCAGATGGTAGTAGTCGTTTTTCTAAAAATGGTCAGATGATTCATCATTATATGGGAACGTCTACCTTTTCTAACTATACCGTTTTACCGGAAATTTCCCTAGCCAAAATTCGAGAAGATGCCCCCTTTGATAAGGTTTGTTATATTGGTTGTGGGGTAACAACGGGACTTGGTGCTGTTATTAATACGGCTAAAGTTGAACCCGGAGCAAATGTTGTAGTTTTTGGCTTAGGAGGGATAGGATTAAATGTGATTCAAGGGGCAAAAATGGTGGGGGCAAATAAAATTATTGGGGTTGATCTTAATTCTAATAAAAAAGCCATTGCTGAAAAATTTGGCATGACCCATTTTGTTAATCCGAAAGAGATTGAAGGCGATTTAGTTTCCTATTTAGTCGAATTAACCCAAGGCGGTGCTGATTATAGTTTTGAATGTATTGGTAACGTTAAGGTGATGCGTCAAGCCTTAGAATGTTGTCATAAAGGTTGGGGAGTAAGTGTTATTATTGGGGTTGCAGGTGCAGGTCAAGAAATTAGTACCCGTCCCTTTCAATTAGTCACCGGAAGGGTTTGGAAAGGTACGGCTTTTGGAGGGGCAAAAAGTCGGACGGATGTGCCTAAAATTGTCGATTGGTATATGGAGGGTAAAATTAATATTGATGATTTAATTACCCATGTTATGCCCATTGAACAAATTAATCAAGCCTTTGATTTGATGCACCAAGGAGAATCAATTCGGACTGTGGTAACATTTTAAACCGGGAATCACCGTAGCCATACCCAAAAAGTATAGCAGCCTGAGATTTCTCCCAAAGCTGCTACTAAAAAGAAAATAAGTGATTGCATTCAGTCTTCCAAAATTTTTGTTGTTTTAAAGTGTACTAAAAATTGGCAGTACAAAATATAGGTTGATCTTAAGGGTTTGATAGTTTAGGAGCAGAAAAGAGAGGTTGATTTTGATGCCGATTTTTTAGAAGGACAGGTTAAATTTGTTGACCCAAACCAAGGATAAAAATTAGCATCCCAATCCGCAGCAGGTACAAATTCGATAAATAAATCCATCAGAATTTGATTCACAACCCCTGCCAAAAATTGATTTGCTAACCAATTATAGGTTTGTTCAAAATCTCGATCCCACTCTAAATAAACAGCCCCCACTAAAGCCTCAAATAATTCTGCCAAAACTTTCTGTTGTTCAAACTCTGACTTAGATAGATAGTTTGTTCCTAAATCACTCACCCGATCCAGATGGATTTTTGAGGCTAATGTTGCTAAAATTTTATGACTGACTAAATCACTTTTTAACAGAGTACAGGTTGCTGATCCTAAATGGGAACAGTGCAGATAGAGATAATCACTTACCATCTGGCTAAACAGGTTAGAGCCTAAACGACTAATTCCCAAATATTCTAAGGTTCTTAACTTCTGTTCTTCGGGAGTTAAATCTAAGTTTTCGCTAATGGCATCAGGATGAGTTAAGGCAATTTCCAATAATTCTTGATGGTGAAAAGCCTTAATTCCAAGTTGGTGTTTGACAAAATTTGGATTAATCATGATTGGGAAAGAATTTAAAGGTTAATTAAAAGTTGGCTACAGAATATTAAAGGGAAATTACGGAAAACCAGAGATTGCTTTTCCGAAGGATAAAATAAGTTTGAAATGGTACAGTAACAATCGTAGGGGCGGGTTGATCAAGATTTTAGTTAATCAAGCAAAGAACTCAAAAAACCCGCCCGTCAACAGTCAACAGTTAACAGTCAACAAATGATCTCTACCCTGAACCAAATCAGTGAAAGTTTATGCTTTGGCGGTAAAGTAGGCTTCTATCGTCATTTTTCCGCAAGTTGTCATAGCGAGATGGGATTTTCCGTCTACCAACCACCCCAAGCTCAATCTCACGCTGTTCCTGTACTCTACTACCTTTCAGGGTTAACCTGTACGGAAGAAAACTTTACGATTAAAGTAGGCGTCCAACGGTTAGCTGCAAAATACGGCTTAATGGTCGTTGTACCCGATACCAGTCCCCGCAATACCGGGACACCAGGGGAAGATGACGCCTGGGACTTAGGAATGGGGGCGGGATTTTATCTTGATGCGACTGTAGAGCCCTGGAGTCGTCATTATCGGATGTACACAGTATTGGTAATTAATATCGAAACCCTGACAGGATATTTAGGTTGAAGTTAGAATCGAGGATGTCCATTAGACCTGAGAGTGTCAATTCGTTAATTCCATAATAATATCCGTTTTAAAATTTAGGATTAAATCTTTCAGGGCATTGGCGATCGCCTCTTGAGAAGGGGGTATTTGTTCAATTAACTCCAGCAAAACATCCCCATCACAATAATAAGCTGCATCATACATTTGCTGTAACCATTCGGGGGGCATGAATGCTAAAGTGTCCTTAGATAATTCAACCGTCGACCGAGGAGAAGGATCTTGAGAAGTAATGGTCGGAATACCATCTCGTTTATCGTTATCGTGCGACAGGATCTCCTGTAACTTATGCAATAATTGTTGGATCGTGTAAGGCTTCATCAAAAATGTCTGAACATCAGCCTCTAAAGCCAGTTGACTATTAGTAAAAAGTCCGCTAGTCGCAATAATATTAACCAGAGGATTAAGGCTTTTCAAAGTACGAATTGCGGTGATCCCATCTAAATTTGGCATCATCATATCCATTAACACAACGCTGATTTCCTGTTGATGTTTGCCATAGAGATCGAGGGCTTTAATCCCATCACTAGCAACTATTACTCTGTAATTATAGTTTTCTAAAGAAGTTTGCGTAATCTCTCGAATAGAAGCTTCATCATCAACAATTAAAATTAACTCACCATTACCTCTAAAACAGTCTTCTTCTAAGGTTGTGAGGCTGACTTTTCCTTCGATAGCGGGTAAGAAAACCTTAAATTCCGTACCCTTCCCTAACTCACTATAAACCTTGATAAAACCGCCATGATTTTTGACAATTCCCATTACGGTTGATAATCCTAATCCTGTTCCTTTGCCAACTTCCTTAGTGGTAAAAAATGGATCAAAAATTCGCTCTAACAATTCTGTTGGGATGCCTACACCTGTATCAGCAACCGTCACCACCACATAAGCACCTGCTTTTGCTTCCAAATTCATTAGGGCATAATGTTGATCTAATTGACGATTTTCGGCACTGATGGTTAAAATTCCTCCCTCTGACATGGCATCTCTAGCATTAATCATCAAATTCATAAATACTTGGTGTATCTGGGTAGCATCTGCCGAAATAGTCCATAATTCCCTGGTGGGGATTTTAGCGGAAATCGTGATTAATTTTGGAAATGTTTGTTTGGTAATCCCGATTAATTCTAGGAGTAAGTAACCGACTTGTAAAACTACAGATTCACCTTCGGTATTTCGACTAAAAAGAAGAATTTGCTTGACCAAATCAGCCCCACGTTTAGCACTACTAGAAAAGAGGGTCAATAAGTTTTTTGTCTGAGTATCAAGATTAGGGAATTTGCGGGTAAGTAGTTGACTCCCTGCCAAAATCGGGGTCAGAATATTATTAAAATCATGGGCAATGCCACTGGCTAAGGTTCCTAAACTTTCTAATCGTTGGGCATGGTAAAATTGTTTTTCGAGTTGTTTTTTCTCAGTAATATCACTGTTAACTACAAGTATAGATGTTGATTGTGAAAATAGATTTTCTACCAGTGTCCGGTGACTTTCTACGATGATTTTTTTGCCTGTTTTGGTAATTTGCTCTATTTCCCATTGCCAACTTTTCTGCTCCATAGTAGTTTGTAGAGCTTCAGTTAGTTCCTTCCCTTGATTAAATAGGGTTTGAGTTTTTTGTCCTAAAACTTCGGCTTCTGTCCAACCATATAAATGTTCCGCTCCTTTACTCCAAAATAAAATCTGGTTTTCTAAATCTTGGACAAAAATAGCATCAGTAGCAATATCAATTAAGGCGGCTTGTTCAACAATTTTGCGTTGTGCTTTCTTCCGCTCTGTAATATCAGTGGCAAAACCACAAACAGCATAGACTTTTCCCTCAGCATCATAAAGGGGAAACTTCAAAGTTAAAAAAGTTAAAGAGTTATTTGTATCAGGTTGCAAAACTTCTTCTTCTATAGTCATAATTTGCTGATTTTCCACGATTTGGCGATTGATATTAGCCATAGAATCAGCTTCCTCTTTTGTCCAAATATCATAAATGCTTTTACCTATAAAGTTATCAGTATTCATACCCACCAGTTCTTCATAACAACGACTGACTAAAAGATGTCTGTTTTCGAGATCCAGTATAAAAATAAGGGTAGGAGCATATTTGAGGATTGCTTTTAGCTTTTGTTCACTGTCAAAAAGAGCTTCTTGGGCTTTTCGACGCTCTAGTAATTCTTGGCGGGTTTGTTGATACAATTCTGACTGCCCAATGGCAATACTGAGTTGAATTGTTAACTGTTTTGTTAATTCAATTTCTGTTTCTTTCCATTGTCGAGGGGCAGAACATTGATAAACAATTAATAAACCCCAGGAATGTTGTGCCTGTGAAATCGGGACGGCCAGACTTGCCTTGACTTGAAATGGCTCTAAAAGTTCACGATAACAGGTTGGGAGTTCAGGGGCGTAGATATCTGTTCTGGCATAAAAATCTTTTTGGGAATAGGTTAAATAATGTTCTGTACAGCAGTGATCATGAAAGGTTTGGGAAAGCATGGAAGGCCACCCGTAAGCAAGGGATTCGCTAATGACTGTACCTTGTCCGTCAGCATGGAAACGAAAGATCACGACTCGCTCCGCTTGCAGAAATTCTCGCACGTCATTTACAGCACTTTGTAGGATTTGATTGAGGTCTAGGGTTTCACGGATGTTTTGGGCGATATTTGTCACCAGTCGCTCCCGTGCGATTTGCTCTTGTAGGGCAATTTGCTCTTGTAGGGCGATTTCTGCTTGTTTACGCTCGGTAATATCAAAGTTTACACCCCCAGCACTCACAGGGTTTCCCTGGTCATCAAAGTAAAAATGTCCACGAGCAGCCATCCAGTGAATGCTGCCATCTAGCCATTGAATGCGAACTTCAAAATCGAGGTAGCCCGTTTCTGTAGCGTGAATAAATGCAGCATCAAAAATTTCTCGGTCTGCTTCAACAATGTGCTGTTTAAATATCGCTTGTCCCCATTCCACTGGCGGGGTGTCGTAACCGAAAATCTGGTCCTGGCGCAGCGAGTGCTCGGATGCAACATCAAGAATCAGATCCAAATACCATGTCCCCATTTGGGCGGCTTCAATGGCTATGCTTAAAGCCTCCTCAGCCTCAGACAAGGCGATTTCTGACTGTTTGCGCTCGGTGATGTCAATAATCGTCCCAATCATCCGCACAGGTTGTCCCGCTTCGTCATAAAGCCCTCGTCCCTTGCCTAGCACCCAGTGAATCGTGCCATCTGAGTAAATAACTCTATATTCGGCTATAAAATCTGTTTGGTTTTCCAGAGCTTGCCATAGTTTCTGTTCCACCTCTGTCACATCGTCGGGGTGAACGGAATTATACCAAGCTTGATAACTAGACTCCACCGACCCTAGCTGATACCCCAATAAGGCGTAATGGCTATCATTCCAGTGGATAACTCTGGCGGTGATATTCCAATCCCAAATACCTGTTTGGGTCAGTTCTAGGGCTAATCGCAACTGTTCTTCTTGTTGCTTGATGATAGTTTCGGCTTCCCGTAGGGCGATTTCTGCCTGTTTGCGTTCGGTAATATCGGTTAAAATTCCTGTTCCTAACCAACAGTTATTAGTTTCATCCCATTCAAAAAACTGGGAAGATGCAATCCAGCGCACAGTACCATTTTTGTGACGAAAGCGATATTCTACATTGCTACTTTTTTTTAGCTTATAGTCTTCAAACGTTTGAGGAACAATGCTTTCTAAATCTTCAGGAGGAACACGACTTGACCAGAGATTTTGATCGGCGATTAGTTCTGCTGCTGTATAGCCCAAAATGATTTCGCATCCCCCAGACCAATAATCAAACACCCAAGTATGATCAGGAAATGCTCGATAACTGGTAATCGCTGCAACCGCGCTCTTGAGAATCTGATTCAGTTTAGTAGCTTCTTTTAGTTTAGATTCGGTAATATCAGTAATAATAATACTATTAACTAAAATCCCATCTATCTTAAATTGTTTCAGCGATAATTTAACAGATACTTCCTGATTTTCCGTTGCTGTAATCAAGGATAATTCTTGGGTCAGAGTCTTCTGTTCTTGAAGCTGTTGTAATAAAAGTAAAAATGCTTTTCTGTCATGGGGAGAAACAAAGGTTTCTAACTTGGAGCCAATCAGATTTTTTGCAGGACAATCTAAGAGTTCTGAGAGTCGCTGATTACAGTACAAAATCAAGCCATCAGCAGAAATAGTTGCTGCTCCCTCGCTCATTTGTTCCACTAAACATTGATAGATATAATCTGCCCCCTCCAGGGTAAACACTCGCGCCCCTTGTTGCGTAGAAACAACAACAACATCAATTTCCCCAGAACGAATAGCCTGCAATGTTTCTTCCGTCTCATTCAGACGTGCCTGCATTTCTGCTAATTGCTGATGCAGGGTTTTGACTTCTTGACGCAATGTTTCAAGAGTGTTTAGTGAATCCTTCATTGCTCTCCTCTCCAGTTATAGTTTTAGGCAAAAGATTAAGACCAACTAAGACTTTTTGCGTATTCGATAAATTACCAATAATTTTTTGTAAGGGCGGCGGTAAATATTTAATTAAGGTGGGAACAGCCACAATATTCTCAGCAATAACTGCTTCTGTTTGTTGATAAATATCAATCACTTCTAACTCATAACATCCTTGAAGATATTCCTCACAAATATTTTTAATATTTTGCAACGCTGTCAACGATTGGATGGTTGTCCCAGCAATATAAAGACGGAGGATATAATACTGTTCCTTCGATTGGGATAGGGACTGTTCAAACAGTTCTGTAGTTGTTGGTTTTAACTCTTCTGGGTTAACCATTTTTAGTGCCTAAATCTTAGTACCAAAATATTGAGTTATTTTTCATTTGCCAGAGCAATAATTTGCATTCCTACCAACACTTTTTCCGTATTTGATAAATCACCAATAATCCTTTTAATTGGTGGGGGCAATTTTCTAACGAGGGTTGGTAGAGCAATGATATTATCTTCTATAGCAAGCTCGGGCTGTTTAGTCAAGTCAATAATTTCAATGCTATATTCACCATGCAGGTATTCCTCACAGATCTTCTTCAAATTGGCAAAAGCCACCAGAGATTTAGGGGTTTGTCCGGCCACATATAACCGCAGTTGCCAAGTCGCTGAACTTTGTGTGTTAACGGGATTTGATAAATGTTCTTCTGTCATGTTTTTTAGGATAATAGAGAATAGGAAAACTTAGGTGCATTGATTTAACTATATTAAATCAATAATAAAAACTGGTCAACTGTGATAATACTAATTGCTCGAAAAGGATTTAATACCAACAAATCATTATCTCCTGTAATTATATAATCAGCGTTCAAGTTGCTAACTGTCTCGAATATTGACTAGCGATAAACTTGCAAGTTGAATCATACATAATTCTCAAGCCATTGCTCTAAATCTGCTGTTGACTCAAAATCTAAGAGTGCTTCTCCTAAATTTTCTAATTGCTCTACAGAAAGACTTTGAATCTTTAGAGATAATTGGGGTAATACACCACCTAAACGTCGGTTTAATTGGCGTAGTACCAAATTAACTCCTTCCTCCTGTTTTCCTTCTTGTCTTCCTTCTCGTCTTCCTGCTTGTCTTCCTTCTGCCAGAATGTCTTGATAGATAACTGATTCTTTCATAATGTCCTCCCTCAATAATCTTTGAATGATGTCTTTATTTAAGACTAAACCCGCTAAAATTGCTGTCGAGGCAGCCAAGTTACTTTGTTCTCGACTGTCATTGATTTGCTCAATTCTTTGTCCAATTTGTCTAAGCAAATTTTCCCGATTCTCAGTTTGAGTCAGTATAGCGAAAGGAAAAAGCCCCGGTGTTTGTAATAATAGTTCAGATGGTGTTTCCCAAAGGCGGATTACCTCAAATTGATGCTGAGTTTTCCCCCTTTGATAACTATTTTGTCTGACTAAGGGTAGGCTACTTTTCCTCAAATAAATCACGACTTGATAGATGTCTTTTTGTTGATAGTGCCGATAGAGTCTGACAGCATAATCTAACATTCTGTAAGGAATATCATCTTTAGGGTCGGTTTGGAACTCTATATGTAGAGCAGTGTCTTCTGACTCTAAAAAGATTACAGTATCAGCCCTGATTGGTTCTAATGATAGCTCCGATGGCTTAACTTCTGTTAAATCCATTGGCTTACCTAATAACCAAGTTGCTAATTGTCTCGAATATTGAGTAGCGATAAACTTGCAGGTTGAATCATACATAATTTTGGCACAGTGAAAACGCGATAGATTGATGTTATTGATTGCTATGGCGTAACTCCTTCATAAATGTGCGGTTCTCAAGTAACATTTTTTGATGTTCTTCTTCAGCATCCATGATCAATGCTAATTCTTCATCTTGATTAGATAACTGCATTTGCAAAGCCGTTATTTGAGCTTGCAGGAGATGTTTTTCTCGCTCAAATTCCCGTTTTTTAATTTCAAAACTCTCTCTCCGTTTTTTAGCGACAGATTGTTCCTCTAGTTCTTGATTAATTCTTTCTGTTCCTGTTAATACTTTGCCCTCTCCCAAATAAACCGCCACCAAGTTTACCCCTTGATTGGTTAAGATAAATTCTCGTACTTGATTAGAGTGCATCATGCCACGAGATTTGAGGATATAGAGAATGCGATTATTTTCCCCATGAGTCTTGAGTGTTTGCAGTTCTAACCAAGTATCCATCAAAGAGGAAACACCTCCTTCTGTTTTTGCTTCGTCAATGTCGGTATCACTAGATATTAATTTGGTCAAAAGAACGGTGATTAGTTGACTCTTTAAATAGTCAATCAACCGCATAAAAAAGCTCTTGGTTTGTATCACACTCCCGCTCAAAATTAGATTACTCATCGGATCAATAATGATCGTCCTGGGTTGAAATTCTTTGATCCAGCGATGAATTTTAAACAACCGCATTTCTAAATTATAATTCGTAGGACGTACCGCATCAAATTGTAATAATCCCTGCTCTATGTATGGGGCTAAGTCCAGACCAATCGAGTTTAAATTGCGGAGAATTTGTTGAGGAGATTCTTCGGTAGCAAGATATAAACAGCGTTCGCCCTTCAAACAAGTTGCTTGGGCAAAATAAGCCCCAAGTGTGGTTTTTCCTGTTCCTGCCCTACCTGTCACCAGAATACTGCTACCTCGATAGTATCCCTGCCCACCAAACATATCATCAAGTTGGGGGATTCCTGTGGAAATCCGCTCATTAGAAACTGCATGGTCTAGGGTTAAGGAAGTAATTGGTAAGACCGAAATGCCATTATCTTCAATTAAAAAAGGATACTCATTATTACTATGACGGGAGCCACGATATTTGACAATTTGGATAGTTCTGGTAGCGATATCTTCAACGGTTTTCTGATCTAATTTGATCACACAATCGGAAACGTATTCTTCTAAACTTTGACGAGTTAAAGTCTGTTCTCCTCGCTCTCCTGTGATTACGGCGGTTACACCTTGTTCTTTTAACCAATGAAATAAACGGCGTAATTCGGCTCGGACAATATTGGTATTGGCTAAACTCGTAAACAAGACTTCAATGGTGTCTAAAAGTACCCGTTTCGCGCCAATTTTTTTAATCGCATAGCCTAGACGACTAAATAAGGCTTCGAGGTCATATTCTCCTGTTTCCTCAATTTCGCTGGCTTCAATATAAACATGATCAATGAATATTTTGCCTTCAGCGATCAATTCAGTTAAATTCCATCCTAACGAGGCGACGTTTTTGGTGATTTCTGTAGCCGTTTCTTCAAAGGAGACTAAAACCCCAGGTTCCCCGTACACCGTTGCCCCACGCACCAGAAACTCCACCCCAAATAAGGTTTTGCCACAACCCGCAGAGCCACAAATTAAGGTTGGCCTGCCTTGGGGTAGACCTCCATCGGTGATTTCATCAAGTCCCTGAATACCCGTTAGGCATTTGGATAATTGTAGATTTTGACGTTCTTCCATTATGATTCCAAAAATTGATTGTTAATAGGACGTACTCAGCACATAAGGATTCTACCTGTGACAGTTTGTGTTATAATATCGATTATCCCTTTATCAATAGTTTATCACGTTTTTAAAATCGACTCTCAACGACTGCAAGTTTTAGATTTTAAAGCCTATTACTCAACTCTATAATTATTTTTTTACGAACTCAGGTCTAAAGACACTGAGTTTCCACACTCCCATCCTTTTCTTATGATTAGCAATCCAGGTATCGGCTATCGAGGGAATATTTTAATCGTTGACGATTTACCCGACAACCTTCGTTTGCTTAGAGATACATTGAGCGAACAAGGGTATAAGGTTCGCAGTGCCACAACAGGGACAATGGCACTCAGAGCCGCCCAATCTCCAGCGACGGAATTAATCTTACTCGATATTAAATTGCCCGATCTCGATGGCTATGAAGTTTGCAGACAATTAAAATCAGACGAGCGCACCGTAGATATTCCCGTAATTTTTTTGAGTGCCCTCAATGAAACTTTTAATAAGGTGAAAGGGCTGGCTGCTGGCGGGGTAGATTATATTTCTAAGCCGTTTCAAGTCGAAGAATTATTGGCCCGTGTCGAAACTCATTTAACGATCCGAAGGCTCCAAAAAAGCCTCCAAGAACAGAATTTACGCCTGATCAAAGAGATAGAAGAAAATCAACGCCTCAAAGATATTTTCTTTGCCGAGAAAGAATTGGCTCAGGTGACATTAAAATCTATTGGTGATGCTGTCATTACCACCGACGCCCAAGCAAATATTAAATATTTTAATCCTGTTGCTGAACAACTAACGGGTTG
This sequence comes from uncultured Oscillatoriales cyanobacterium, assembly GCA_903893625.1. Lineage (GTDB taxonomy): Bacteria > Cyanobacteriota > Cyanobacteriia > Cyanobacteriales > Microcoleaceae > Planktothrix. Next base: position 1,802 of record CAITND010000219.1, on the reverse strand, counting down.
GAAAGCGCAGGAAGCTGAAGGAATGCCTCTGTATGAAGTTTTCCTCATCCTGAATGAAACAACGAGAAAGCCAGTAGAAAATCCCATCAACAAAGCTCTGTCAGAGGGGAAAATTGTCGGCTTGGCTAACCATACGATTCTCGTTGCCCGCGATGGGACGGAGTACGCCATTGAAGACTCAGCAGCACCCATTCGAGACCACCAAGGGCAAATTATCGGGGCAGTCATTGTCTTTCATGATGTCACCGAATCACGGGATCTCACCCGTCAACTCTCTTGGGAAGCCAGTCACGATGCTCTGACCGGATTAATCAACCGCCGAAGATTTGAGCAGTACCTAATTGATGCGATCGCCTCTGTTCAAGATAGCAATCAACATCACGTTCTCTGTTATTTAGACTTAGATCAGTTCAAAGTCATTAATGATACTGTCGGTCATCTTGCTGGCGATGAACTCCTCCGCCAAATTACTGTACTTTTACAACAAGGCGTTCGTACTAATGATATATTAGCTCGCTTGGGCGGGGATGAATTTGGTCTTTTACTTAGGCAATGTCCCCTCGCTCAAGCCGATGATATTGCCGAAAAGCTCAAAGATTTAGTCCATCAGTTTCGGTTTATTTGGAATAACAAAACCTTTATTATCGGGGTGAGTATTGGAGTGGTTGCTATTGACCAAACCAGCCAAGATTTGATGGAAGTTTTGGGGGCGGCTGATGCCGCTTGTTATGCCGCCAAAGCCAAAGGGCGCAACTGTGTTCATATTTATCGTCAAGATGATCACGAACTGATTAAACAGCGTGGGGAAAGGCAGTTGATTGCCAAAATTAGCCGAGCGCTGGAAACTAATCGTTTTCGTCTCTACTATCAAAAGATTGTTTCTATTACCTCTAAACCATCAACAGAGCATTATGAGATTTTGCTCAGAATGTTAGATGAAAATGGAGAATTAGTATCTCCCAATGCGTTTATTCCCGCCGCCGAGCGTTATGGCTTGATCACCGATATCGATTGCTGGGTCATTGAAACATTTTTCTCGAATTATCAAAAATTATCGGATCAAAAACTTCTGAATAAAGGCTTATATACGATTAATCTTTCGGGTGCTAGTATTGGGAATAATCGGTTTCTGAGATTTTTAATCGAACAATTTCCTCGCTACCAAATCCCCCCACAGACCATTTGTTTTGAAATTACTGAAACCGCCGCGATCGCCAATTTTGAGCAAGCCCGATATTTTATTAGCGAACTCAAAAAAATTGGCTGTTTCTTTGCTTTAGATGATTTTGGGAGTGGGTTGAGTTCCTTTGCTTATTTAATGAATTTACCCGTTGATTATCTAAAAATTGATGGTGTTTTTGTCAAGAATATTAGTCATAATTTAATTTCTCAAGCAATTGTGGAAGGCTTTAATCGCATTGCCCATGCTATGAATCTTAAAACCGTGGCTGAATTTGTCGAAGACGAAGCTATCTTAGAAAAATTGCGGGAAATGGGAGTAGATTATGCTCAGGGTTACGGGATCGCCCGCCCCATCCCGATTGATTTTAATTGAAGAGGGGGTTTGGGGAACAATACCATACCCCCTTAATCATCCTTCTCCCTTCCTTTGTGTCTTCGTGTCTTTGTGGTTCCTTTCCAACTTAAACAGGACTTACGCAAGCAGGCTATATATAGCGTGTCAAAAGTAGGCGATCGCATACCAATGATAATAGCAATCGCCCTCAAAAGTCCTAATTATTTATTTTCCCCCCAATGTTGGGGGCTAGGGGGCTAGATAGCTTGAAATGTAAGTGTTTAGG
>CAITND010000218.1 GCA_903893625.1 uncultured Oscillatoriales cyanobacterium | reverse complement strand
TGACAATTCCCAATTCCCAATTCATAATTCGTAATTCGTAATTCGTAATTCGTAATTCGTAATTCGTAATTCGTAATTCGTAATTCGTAATTCGTAATTCGTAATTCGTAATTCGTAATTCGTAATTCGTAAACTGTTAGTGCGATTTGAGGAGGGTTTAATCTTGGCTTCTATCCCAACCGCCTTAATATCGATGGGCCTTGGGGTGCTCGGTATTTTATTGGTTAGCTGTTCATCTCTGTTTTCATCGGTTTCAACAGCACAACCATTGAGCTTAGGAACTGCGGTTTCTCAGTCTCCTTTACAAACCCCAAATAATCAGGGTCAAATGTTACCCATTACGGCTCAGGCGAAAATCGGGGGCCAAGTGATTCAGCTTGAAGTCGCTCAAACACCCCAACAGCAAGCATTAGGCTTGATGTATAGAACCGATTTAGCTGATGATCGAGGAATGTTATTTCCCTTTGATCGACCTCGCGTTGTGGGATTTTGGATGAAAAATTGCAAAATTCCCCTAGATATGATTTTTCTCCGTAATGGAGTTGTTAAAGCGATTCAAGTTAATGCTTCCCCTTGTCAACAGCAACCTTGTCCCACTTATGGCCCTGATCTGGCGGTGGATCAGGTGATTGAACTGCGGGGAGGACGTTCTCAAGAATTGGGTGTAAAAGTGGGCGATCGCATCTCGATTACCGTTGTGGATTCTCAGCCATGAGCTTGAAGTTTAAAAAACTTTACAAAAGTTCATGTAATTTGTTAAAACTTTAATGATATCGTCTACACAACAGTAGAGAAATTTGCTAACCTGTTTACTCCAGCACTGTTAAGCTGATCAGCAGTTAACTCTAAACAGTTGATTTATTCTTCTTAGGTGTGAGGAGACACAAGCAAGCCGAGGAAATTCATCCACGACAATCTTGATCGGTTGTCAAGGCTAATCTTGAGTCAAGTTCGCTTCAGTGAACGAAGTAGGGTTGAATAACGATCACAGTGTGACTCTAAGGTTTAGAGTTCCATGATTTCTCTCGTTTGACAGGGAAACCGTTCTGTGGGCAGACAGATTAATTTTAATACCTGCACCTGTTCTACTGGTTAGTAATTCTTTGATAAAGCTAACCTGTGACAGAACAGAATGTGGCTACTACTAAATTGTGCGGAATTTTAATCGCAACTAATGTAGATGCGTGAGGAGAAAACTGAACAAACGATTGTATAAAATTGCGGTCGTTTTCGGACAATTTAACAGCCTTAAATTAATGCTCTGAAGTTTGCAAACTCAGGCTTTATCAGCATCTCAATTTATAACAAAAGGCGATCAGCCCCGTTTATCAAAAAACTTTTTTTAATCCCTGGATGGATTTTATATTAGGAGGTGAATGTTAGAATGACACCAATCAATTACTCTCGGTTTATCCGTTTTTTACAAGATGATTTATCTCTTTCTCCTGACTCAATTGCGATGGCAGAACGAGCCAATCATCCGGCGGAATCTCAACATAAATATCCCGATGCTAGTCCGGTATCTATGACCCTGTGGCAATATGGTTTAGTCACATTGGAACAGTTAGATAAAATCTTCGACTGGTTAGAAACCGCGTAGGATGGGCTTCGCCCATCTTAACAATTACCCCCTTAATTATCAAGAAGGTGGGCTATGCCCACCCTACAATTAAGGAAAATTTATCCCAAATTTACTTAAGATTCTGCTAACACACGAGCCGCAGCAGCAATACCAGCACCGGGAGTAAACCCTTCATAACCGAGTTCCCGCAGCGCCGCTTCTAAGGATGCGATCGCGGTCAAAATATCTCGATCACTGACAAATCCTAAGTGACCAATACGGAAAATTTTGCCCTTGAGGTGATCCTGTCCTCCGGCTAAAATAATATCGAATTTCTTCTTAACAACAGCCCGGACATCTTCCGCATCTAAGCCATCAGGAGGAACAACGGCCGTAATTGCAGGACTCGCACATTCATCGGCGGCAAATAACGATAATCCCAGGGCTTTAACCGCCTCACGAGTAACTTTAGTTAACCGTTGATGACGAGCAAAAATATTCTCTAGCCCTTCTTTTTTCATCATTTGTAAAGTGACTTGTAAAGCAAAAAACAAGTTCACCGGAGGAGTAAAGGGATTGGTATTTTTCTTTGCCGATTTGCTATACAATCCCAAATCTAAATAATAGCGCGGGAGGTTAGCAGTTTTGTAGGCTTCCCAGGCTTTATCACTCACCGCAACAAATCCCAAACCAGGGGGAATCATATAGCCTTTTTGGGAACCGGAAGCCACCACATCAATCCCCCATTCATCAATAGGAAGATTAAACGCTCCTAAACTGGTGACAGCATCCGCAATCATTAACGCCCCATGAGCTTTTACATGGCGATTAATCGCTTCTAAATCGTTAATTACCCCCGTAGAAGTTTCGCTGTGGGTAATAATAACTGCCTTGATTTCTTTGTTGGTATCCGCTTCTAATTTAGCCCGGAATTGTTCGGGGTCGAGGGGTTTTCCCCATTCGGCGGTGACGGTATCTACTTCTAAACCGTAGGCGGTGGCGACTTCAACCCAACGTTCTCCGAATTTACCATTAGAACCGCATAACACCTTTTCCCCCCGACTGAGGAAATTAATAATTCCGGCTTCCATTGCCCCAGTGCCACTGACCGTTAAAATCAGGACATCATTTTGGGTTTGGTGTAACCATTTCAGGTTTTCTGTCACCTCCGCCATGATTTTGAAAAAATCGCCACTGCGGTGTCCGATGGGGTGTTTGGACAGCGCTAATAAAGCCTGTTCAGGAACCGGAGTTGGCCCTGGAATCATCAACATTAATTTATCGTCCATTGTCTGTTTTCACTAATATAGGGTTCGGTGTTCTGCGTGAGTAGCAGAGTAAATATTCTCCCTCAAAATTGCGACTCAATGCTCAATTTTTAATTCTGAATTCAACCTTTTATGCCTCTAATCAATTAATCCTTTTTAGATTAACTTCGTGATTAACATAACTGAGAATAGGAATCCGTTCTACGGGAGAACAGCAGGATTTTTCTGCAATTTTAGATCATATCACTAAGTGGCAATCAGTTGATTTAAGGCAATACCGGGATCGGGTTGCTTGATTAAAGATTCTCCAATTAAAACGGCTCTCGCCCCGGCTTGGATGACTAAACTTAGATCTTCACGGGTATGGAGTCCTGATTCACTTACCACTAAAATATCACGGGATTGTAATTCAGAATGTCGGCTGTGTAACAATTGGCAAGTGGTTTGTAAATCAACGGAGAAATCCTGTAAATTGCGGTTATTAATTCCAATTAAGTTAACGCCATCCAGGGTTAATACTCGATCTAATTCTTCAAGGGTATGAACTTCTATTAAGGCGGTCATTCCTAACACTTTAGCAATTTTGAGGAAATATTGCAGGTCTTGGTTGGAGAGAATTGCCGCAATTAATAAAACCGCATCGGCTCCATAATATCGAGCTAAATAAATTTGATAGGGATAGATAACAAAATCTTTACAAAGTAAGGGTAAATCAACAACATCCCGAACTTTAGACAGGTTATCAAAACTCCCTTGAAAGAATTTTTTATCAGTTAAAACCGATAGACAACTGGCTCCTCCTTGTTGATAGGATTTAGCGATCGCAACGGGATCAAAATCTTCTCTAATTACTCCTTTACTGGGGGAGGCTTTTTTAACTTCTGCAATCACCGCAGGTTGAGTTTTACTTTGTTTTAAGGCTTGAAAAAAGTTACGCGGGTTAGGAATTGTATTGACTTTTTGCTTTAATTGTTCTAGGGGTAAACGTTCCCGTAGGTCGGTGATTTCTTTTTCTTTATACCAAACAATTTCTTCTAAAATATTCTGAGGTTCTGCACCAGGGATAGCAACCTGATAGCGTAAGCTTAACACTTCAACGGCGGGATTGGGCTGACGACGACGAATAGAGACCATAGAAATTGAGGAGGTTTATTGTTTAACTCGACTTTCTTAAATTTAAGCATAATATGAGCTTAAATCATTAAATTTAACCCTAACTTTCGGGTAACTCCCCAAATTGTTCTCGATATTTTGCTAATAGGGTTTCTGCTTTTGCTAATGAGGTTTTTGCTTCTGTTGCTGCTTCTTCGGGAGTGGGGAGAAGTTGACCGTCTGAGGTAAAAAAACGCAATTGGGAGTTATGAACTCCTAAAAATAATTCTAATTGTTGACTCCATAACCATCCTTGGGGGTGGGGTTCAAGGGGTTGATACTTACCATCAACTAAATGAAATCCTGCTAACTCTAAGGTTTCAGGGTCAAACCAAAAATAATCAAAGGTGCGGAATGTATCTTGATACAGTTGTTTCTTCAAACCTTTGTCGATTTCTGCGGTGGATGGAGATAACAGTTCAATAATAATATTAGGGTATTTTCCTTCTTCCCAAATCATCCAACTCCGTCTAGGTTTACGCTCTGTCTCTAAAACCACAAAGAAATCTGGCCCTCTAAAATCCTGTGATTTTTTTTGATTCTGGTTAAAATAGATGGTTAAATTTCCAGAAACATAAAAATCTTGACGGTTTCGCCACCACCACTCTAAAAGACGAATCAGGAGATCCATTTGTTTACGGTGTAAATCACTTTCCAAGGGAGGTTCCTCACTCCATAAATCGTTAGGTGGAAATATAATATCATCAAATTCCTCTTGTTGCTCTAAAGTTTGGAGTGTGGAAGATTCGTTATAAACAATAGACATAAACGCTTTAACCCAATCAGAATAGATATAGTTTAACGTAAACTTTAATAATTTGTCGAATAGAGCGATATTAAATCAAGGGAAGTGCTGATTTCTGGTTAATTTAGAAATAAAAGGAATAGATTCTATTTTAAAATCTTTCATTTCGGGATGTTCTTTGATGCTGTTAATGATGACATCAGTTAAATAATATTGAGAATTTTCTCCATAATTTAAAGTTAAATATCCCAATAATTCTAACGCATAATCATAAAACATCAATATATCAGCAATACAAGCTAATTTTAGAATATTGTTAGGGGTTTTAAAACCCAAATTTTGATCCGGTCGAATTAAATCTCGAACATAAAACGCATCTGTCCATACTAATTGTCCAGGGTGTTGACGAGACATCAAAGTAATTCCCTGACGACGACCATTCCATCGACTTCCAAAATCAAGGAGAGTAAAGCCTTGATTTCTCAGATAAATATCAATATCTGCAAATAAGGGTTGATTTTTATAGAGTTCTATAAAAGAAACTTCCACTAATATCATTAAAATTTGATTGTCTAAGAGTTGAGAACCGCCTTGTAAAACGTTTAATTCTCCTCCTTGGACATCCAACTGAAGAAAATCAATTGATGCAGTTTTATCTTTAAAAAATTCATCTAAGGTTGTTGTTTGTACAGAAGTTGTAGACATCAATTTATGACGTTGAGCATATTCTTCTAAACGATTAATTACTAACTCATTGGGAGGATATAAAGAACTGCACTCTGGGTGTTTGGTGCAATATAAGGTTTGAGTTCCTGATGTATTCCAAACTGCTAGAGGAATATGGGTTTCTGTCCAGTTAATCTTGCTTTGGATTAATTGTTTATTTCGTTCTTGACAAGCTTTCGGGTCTGCATCAAAGCCATAAATTGTTAAACCTGGGGCAAAAATATCCCATCCTTGCTGAGAATAATCTGTATCAATAAATTCTTGAACTTGACGGGAACCCACAATACATAAAGTCAGGTCAATATTATCTAAATAACCCTGGTTTTTTAAATGGTTAACAAAGATAGACATAAATAAAATAAATTAATAATGATTAATTCCTTTATAGGACAACGTTTCTTCGTCCTAAGTTTCTGAATTTATATAATTCCTATTTTTTAGCATTTTAGAAGCAGATTGATGGATTGAGTTTTGGGCAGGAAAACCCTGCCCCTACAGTGTTTAATGCAATAAACTCATTAATGACCCCCAACACCAATAACCGCCCGTTTATAGGCTTCGTCAAGCACTTCGGACAGGGTAGGATGAGTATGAACGGAGAAGACTAAATCGTGAACAGATTGACGTTGATACATAGCATTTGCGGCTTCTTGAATTAAATCAGAAGCATGAAGTCCGAAGATGTGAACGCCTAAAAGTTCTCCCGTATCTTTGCGATAAATTACTTTAGCAATACCTTCGGTTTCTCCTTCAGCAATGGCTTTAGAATTCCCTTTAAAATAGGTTTTTACTGATGTAATTTCAAACCCTTCTTTTTCTCCTAATTCTTTCGCGGCGGGTTCCGTTAAACCAACATAACTAATTTCAGGATGGGTAAATGCAGCCGCCGGAATACTGCGATAATCCACTTGGCGAGGACGTCCACAAATGGTTTCCACAACGGCAATTCCTTGGGCGGATGCAGTATGGGCTAACATCATTTTACCCGTAGCATCTCCAATTGCCCATAAATGGGGAACAGGTTCGCCGACTGATAATACTTCTAAGTGATCATTTGTGGGAATAAAACCGCCACGAATGGGTTCAACATTAACTAATTCTAAGCCTAAATTTTTACTCACAGGAATGCGACCCGTTGCGACTAAACAGGCATCTACTTCTAAGACTTCTTCAACTTCTTTGGTTTTGGTATCTGCTAATTCAATAATAACCGGAGAACCTGGGGTAACTTTTAAGGCTAATTTCCCAACTTTGGTTTCAATATCACGTGGCGTAATTAAAACCCGTCGAGCTAATTTAGCAATATCTGGATCAAAAGTGGGCATTAATTGATCTAACGCTTCAATCATGGTCACTTCACAGCCTAAAGCTGTATAAATATCAGAAAATTCTAAGCCAATATAACCACTTCCAATAATTGCAATCCATTGGGGTAGGGATTCTAATTTGATCGCATCATCACTGGTGAAAACTGTTTTGTGATCAATCGTAATTCCAGGGGGGACAAAGGGAACAGAACCGGGAGCTAAAATAATATCTTTAGCAGTAATTATTTTTTCACCATTAGCAGTTTCAACGGTAACTTTATTGATACTTGAAATTTTACCCCAGCCTTGAATCACATCAATACCTAACCGCTTCAAACTATTGGTCATATCACCCCGAATTTTAGTAACAATATTATCGGCATGGTTAGCAATTTGTTGACGATCAAAACTGACTTGTCCTAACTGAATGCCTAAGTTTTTTAAGTGGTGGGTGTCATGTAATTCCCTGACTCGTCCAGAAGCTGCTAATAATGCTTTCGACGGAATACACCCTCGGTTTACGCAGGTTCCTCCCATTTCAGCTACTTCAACAATTGCGGTTTTTAAGCCACAACCGACGGCATGGATAGCAGCCCCATGTCCACCAACTCCGGCACCAATAATCACTAAATCGTAATCCATATTCTGTTACTACTCTCTTGGGATTAAAAAATATTACCGTTTTCCTTGTCCCTTGCCAACTCAATACTGTTTACAACGGCCAGATCAGTTCCGGCTGACTTATCCTTTTTGCGGTAAGCTAGATTCGATTACTGTGTTTGTAGGTATCTATCATAACATGAAAACTAAACTAGCCACTGTTACATTAAGCCTAATTTTATCGGTTATTTTGCCCTTGCCAAGTTTGGCGGGAACAGTTTTAGAACAGATCAAAAAAACGGGAGTTTTAAAAGTAGGAATTCGGCAAGATGCACCCCCGTTGGGGTTTGTTTCCTCTGATGGCAAGTGGGAAGGATATTGTATTGAATTAATGGATTTGTTGGCAAAACGATTAGAAGATCAGTTAAAACTGAGTCAACCTGTAGAGGTGCAATTTATTCCCTCAACTTTGGAAAATCGGGAACAACTTGTGACGGAGGGAAAAGTTGATTTAGAATGTGGCCCTAATACCATTACTCGCACCCCCAAACCGGGAATTGTTTATTCAGATCGTTTTTTAGCAACGGGAGTTCACCTATTAGTTCGACCGGATAATCAAGCCTTTATTCAACCATCAGGAGCATTAGAAAATATTTCCATTGGGGTTTTGCCTGCTTCCTTAACTCAACAGTTTATTAGCAGTCGTTATTCTTTAGCGCAGGTTGTAGAATATCCAGGAGTTGAGGGTCGAAAAAATGCTGTAGAAGATGTCGTTCAGGGTCGTCTCAATGCCTTTGCTAGTGATGGATTATTATTAATTGGAGAAGTTTTAAGAAATCCGGCAATTTCAACTCAAGATTATGCCTTAGTTCCCCAGGAACCCTTGACTTGTGAATTTTATGGCATGATTCTTCCAGCAGGAGATATGTCTTGGCTCAATACGGTGAATTCTTTGATATTAGTCGAAGAAACGGTTAATATTTTAACGGGGCTTTATGGCAAAGATTCAGAGTATGTAAAAACCTTGGAAGCAGCCCATAATAAATGCTTATTGTAGGTCGATAAAATTGCTAGGAGAGCCAACTCAAACGTCTAATGTTTAAAGGGGTATCCTTCCCAACAGCCAGGGATACCCTTATTCTTGTCGAAACAGTTGTTTTTTAATCCAAAAAATGTCACACTATTAATACTTCTAGGATCACTCCCAGTCTGAGGCAATACCATGAGCGACATCAACCCATCCAAACCTGTTCTCGGTAATACGCCCTCTTCATCCATTCTATTTCTCAATCGCTGTGTTGAGCAGATCTTTGTCGAGATTTTAGATCCCAATACGGCCCTATTTGAACCTAATGCGATGATTTTGGGAATCTCTTATCCTGAATTTAAAACGATTCTTCAGCAAGTTCGACAAAATAACTATCAGCACTTAGTACCCACATTAATCGCCGGATTACAATTTACCTTGGGTAGAGAAGCTTATGAGAATCATGACTTAGAATCTGCTCTCTACCATTATCGCCACAGTTTAGAATATTGGCCGTCGGCTTTAGCCCAAGGCAATTTCGATATGCTCTCCATCGCTAACCGAGAAACCATTCTTCCGAATCAATTTATCGAACAAATGGGTGCGGTTTTGTTTCATGTAGGGTTATGTTTTATGACCTTAGCCCAGTCTAATGCAACAGCAAAAAACAACAAAAATTGGCAAGAAGCTAAAAAATATTTTGAGCAAAGTTTAGACATTTTTGAAAAAGTCAGTCGCCCTGATTTAGTATCTAAATATATTGCGGAATTAGGGGATGTTTTAAGGCATTTAGAAGCCTGGGAAGACCTACAAAAAGTTGCCCAAAGAGCGATTCAGTTACATATTTCTTATGGTTCAGAAGCCCAGTTAGCCAAAGATTATGGCTTCTTAGCCGAAGCCGCTTTACATGAGTCAAAGTGGGCGCACGCGAATCAATTAGCGGAGTTAGCATTAGCGATTCAAGGCCAGTCCGCCTATGCTGATCCGATCAGTACAGCAGCAGTATCCAATAATTCCTATCTTTATTTACTAGCAGAATCAAAACAGGAATTACAACAATGGCAAACGACTGTTAACCAACTAGAAGAGGCGTTGCGAAGAACAAATGTTGAAGAAGATCCCCAGGGTTATTTAAAAATTCTAACGACGTTACATAAACTTTATTTTGATCAAGATTTATATACTCAAGCGTCGCGTTTAAAAGAACAAAAAATTTCAATTGAATATAAGTATGGGTTACGCGCATTTATTGGGGTGCGATCTTTACAAGCGCAATCTACACTGAATGATGAACAACGTTCTATCGCTCTGGAAATTCAAAATTCTGCTCGGTTAAAGGATGTTCAAGTTTTATTTGAACGGATTCAAAATCCAGAGAATAAACTGATTATTCTTCATGGGGAATCAGGAGTGGGTAAAAGTTCATTACTCAATGCAGGAATTGTACCCATGCTGTTAGAAGAGCGTTCCCATGATTACCAGATTGCTCGACCCATTTTACTCCGAATTTATACGGATTGGCTGCGAGAACCAAACCCGAAAACCTGGAACTTAAGTTCCGTTTTAAATTTACTCAAACAGAATGATCAACATCAAATTCCAACGGTTTTAATTTTTGATCAGTTTGAAGAATTTTTTGTCATTTGTCAGGAATTAGAACAAAGATTACCATTTTATGAATTTTTAAAAGAAAGTTTGATGCTGACTTCAATCACAGTTTTACTCTGTTTAAGAACCGATGCTTTACATCATTTATTAGAATGCGATCGCCGTACCTATTTAGAAGATGTGATTCATTCTGAAATTCTTTCCAAAAAAGTGATCTATGGATTAGAAAACTTTACCCTAAATCAAGCTAAAACATTAATTAACAACCAAATTGAACGGGCTAAATTTGCGATGGAACCTGATTTAATTAATCAAGTGCTTCAGGATTTAACTGTTGATATTGATCAGGTGCGACCCATTGAATTGCAACTCATTGGCGCTCAATTACAAGCTCATGAAATTCACACCATAGAGCAATATGGACAGCTTGGAGAACACCCCAAACAAAAGCTATTAGAGCATTTTTTAGATGAAATTATTCGAGATTGTAGTGCTAAAAATGAACGAATGGCGATTAAAATTTTATATGCTTTAACCAACGAACAAGAACACCGTCCTCTGAAAACCAGTCAAAAACTTGCGGAAGAATTAGATGTAGAATTTAGTAAAATTGAACCTCTATTAGAAGTTTTGGTTGAAGAAGGATTAATCTTACATCTCCCTGATATTCCTGATGATCGATATCAACTTACCCATGATTATTTAGTGGCGTTGATTCGTCAGCAAAAAGGAGAACGATTAATTGCTGAGTTAGAATTAGAACGGGATAAAACACAACGCAAAATTCTTGAAGAGAAACCGAATAGTTTTGTCAATCGTGCGATCGCCTCTGTTTTACGTTGGATTAATGCTGATTAAGATGGAGAATACACCCCAAACAGAACAACAAAAAATGCTGGCGGGAGAGTTGTATCTCGCCAGTGATCCTGAGTTAGCCCTAGCTCGTCAACGTGCTTCTAAACTGACTCGTTTATACAACAACACAAGGGAAGAACAGTTAGAAACCCGTCAACAAATTCTATTAGAATTATTCGATAAAATCGGAAATAACTTGTACATTACTCCCCCCTTTTATTGTGATTATGGCTGTTATATTAAACTCGGAAATAATGTTTATATGAACTATAATTGCATGATTTTAGACTGCAATTGGGTTGAAATTGGGGATAATGTTTTATTAGCGCCTAATGTTCAAATTTATCCCGCTTATCATCCCATTGATCCTGAATTACGCCTGAGCGGAAAAGAATTAGCAGCACCCATTAAAATCGGTAATAATGTTTGGATTGGAGGAGGTGCAATTATTTGTCCCGGCGTAGAAATTGGCGACAATACCACCATTGGTGCAGGGAGTGTCGTCGTTAATAATATTCCTGAACGAGTTCTTGCTGTGGGGAATCCTTGTCGTGTTATTCGGAGGTTATGAAAATTATCAGGAAATAAATATAGAGACGCGCCATGGCACGTCTCTACGGTAATCACCCAATTTAATTTTAATTCGTGAACTCTTCTAAATTGAAGACTTCTTCGTCAGAATTACCCCCTAAATCCTGATTTTCCTCTTCAGTTAAATTAGAATTTTCTTCAGGAGAAATCGTCTTTTCTTCCGTCAAATTAGCGGGGGTTTCTTGACGCAATGAGGCTCCATTTAAAGCTGTCCAAGTCGCTTCATTAACTCGATTACTCGTTTCTAACCCTTGCGCCATTTGGAATTCATGCAACGCTGAGAGGGTGCGAGAACCCAAAATCCCATCAATGGGGCCAGGATTATACCCTTTCGCCTCTAAACGTGCTTGTAGGACGCGGACATCGCTTCCCCGTGAACCTTTCGCTAAAATGCTATCCTCTTTAACGGGACTAGCGATTTGAGGATCTGCCGATAACGCCTGCCAGGTGTTCCGGTCTACAACCCCCGTCACCTCTAATCCTTTAGCCTGCTGAAAAGCCTGAACCGAAGAGGTTGTCCGAGGGCCAAACACACTGTCAATTTTCCCCGGACTAAACCCATGAGCTTTTAACCGTTGTTGTAACCCCGTTACTTGGGAGCCTTCCGTTCCCTGGGATAACACCCGTTCCCGTCGGCGGGACGGTTGAGGTTGAACTTGATAGAATGGCTCAGAAAAGAGTTCCCGACTAGCGTTTTCTGTGTCAGTAAAGCTTGAGGTTAACCCGGAATTGCTGCCTTCGGGCAATGATTCTGTTAGTCCTGAACCCGAACTTGATGTCGCTAATGCTACGGGAGCAAAGACAGGAAGAACCAAAGAAAACAAGCCAGCAATAATAGCAGTTCTGATACCCATGACCTTTACCCTATTTTTGTAAAGTTTGACTGTATTCAATTTAAGTTTCTTGATTGAATTCTATCATCAGGAGGCAGATAGAAAAAGGGGGAGCAGGGGGAGTAG
>CAITND010000217.1 GCA_903893625.1 uncultured Oscillatoriales cyanobacterium | reverse complement strand
TTGGAGGCAATTGGGAATTATTACCTTGTCCGTTATTCCCTGGAATTGGAGGCAATTGGGAATTATTATCTTGTCCGTTATTCCCTGGAATTGGAGGCATATTTCCCTGAACTGGGGCGTTTTGGGGATTTTGGAAAAGTGTTGATTCTGTGTTAATAGCCATAGTTAAATCTCTCTTAATTAAGTTTTTGAGTTAAGTTGCTAGTTAGCATTTTTTTTATTTGAACTACTCCAACAGCACCCCAAAATTTAGGGATTGCTACTTGAAAAGTTTTGGTTAGCTCTAACTCACAACTTATCTTGTTTACTATTAACGGGTATGAAAATTACAAGAATAATGCTGTTTAGATTACAGTTTTGTAATTTTTGGGCTTGTGGCCATTTCCCCGCCAAATACATAGATAATTAATATATTTTTATTGAAAAAATGAGAATTTTATGAGAAAATAGAAAAACTGGGATTAATTGGGGAATGATCAGCATGAATTTTGAAACATATTTGCGATCGCTTCAAAAAAATTCACAACGAGGGAGTGAACGCACCCACTATCCCGCTTTAAAAACCTTATTAGATTATCCCTCAGAACAGATTGAAGCCAGTATTGAAGAAAAAGGAAATAAAGCCGGAATTCCTGATTTTACGGTGAGAAAAAGAGAGTTACTAATTGGATATGTAGAAGCCAAAGATTTAGGAATAGATTTATCAACGGTTGAAAAAACAGAACAGTTAGAACGTTATCGAGAATCCCATATTGGGGCTAACTTAATTTTAACCAATTATTTAGAATTTCGTTGGTATGTTAACGGAAAATTACGGTTAAAAACCCTTTTAGGAGAACAAGTTAATCATCAGATTCAATTAATTGATACTGAACAAACTAATCAATTAATACAAGGGTTTCTGAACTATCAGGGCGAAATTATTAATAACCCTGAAGATTTAGCAAAACAGATGGCACGATTGACAAAAGCCATTCGTTATGCAGTTATAGAAGCCTTGAAACTAGAAACAGAAACCGGACAACTGCATCAACTGCAAAAGGGATTTCAAGAGGTTTTATTACCGAATTTAGAACAATCTACTTTTGCGGATATGTATGCTCAAACTGTCGCCTATGGTTTATTTACAGCTAGGGTTAGTCATGCTCAAAACCCTCAAAACTATGCGTTTGAACGACGTACAGCCGGGTTATATATTCCCGATACTAACCCATTTTTAAAGCGGTTATTTAATACCGTTGTTGATACCGATGCGCTTTCTCAAATAAATTGGGCTGTTGATGATTTAGTGCAGCTTTTAGCCCAAGTCAATATGACGAATATTTTAGAAAATTTTGGTAAAAATACCCGACAGGAAGATCCAGTTGTACATTTTTATGAAACTTTTCTCGCCGCCTATGATGCCGCCTTGCGGAAAAGTCGAGGGGTTTATTATACACCTGAACCTGTGGTATCTTTTATTGTGCGTTCAGTGGATTTAATTCTAAAAAATCGGTTTAATTTAACGTTAGGTTTGGCTGATTATAGTCAAGATAAAACCACAAAACAGCCCAGGGTACAAATTCTTGATCCCGCAACGGGAACCGGAACATTTCTCTATACTGTGGTGAATCAAATTTACCAAAATTTAGAGGAAATGGGGTTAGGAAGTAGTTGGAATGATTATGTTAAGGATCATTTATTTAATCGTTTATATGGATTTGAATTGTTAATGGCTCCTTATGCGATCGCCCATTTAAAATTAGGGTTACAATTACAAAATTATGGTTATCAATTTAAACATAAACAACGGTTAGGAATTTATTTAACCAATACTTTAGATGAAGCGTTAAAAAAATCGGGTTTGCTCTTTGGTCAATATGTCGCCCAAGAAGCGAATGAAGCCGCAGCTATTAAACGAGATTTTCCTATTATGGTTGTTTTAGGAAATCCGCCCTATTCTGTGAGTTCTCAAAATTCAAGTAAACGTCAGAGAATTTCCCAAGGTAATGAACAATATTTAGCTGATATTAAATATACAGGTGCAATTTGGGAGAAAATCTTTAAAAAAGCTAAACCCGGTCAAAAAATTACTGAGTTAACCGCTATTGGTGAGTTATTAGAACGTTATAAAGGTAGGGTTAGATTAGAAGGTGAAAAAAATATTCAACCTCTTGATGATGATTATATTAAATTTATTCGTTTTGCTCATCACCGAATTGAAGAAACTGGATATGGAATTGTAGCTTTTATTACTAATAATTCTTATTTAGGGGGTTTAATTCATCGGGGAATGAGAGAGGAATTAATAAAAACTTTTGATGAAATTTATGTTTTAGATTTACATGGTAACTCTTTATTAAAAGAAAAGTGTCCCGATGGAACTAACGATCAGAATGTGTTTGATATTCAGCAAGGCGTTGCTATTATAATCGCTATTAAAAATCATCCTGAACAGTTGGTTAATAGTAATCTAGCAACGGTTTTTCATTATGATCTGTGGGGGAGTCGTCAAGATAAATATGATTTACTTAATCAAACTGATATTGATTCTCTGCAATGGAGCCAATTAGTATTATCTATACCCAATTATTTTTTTGTCCCTAAAAAATTTAATTGGAATGAAGAATATGAAAAATTGTTTAAATTATCTGATATTTTTTTAGTTTATTCTAGTGGAATAGAAACAGGTAGAGATGAAGTTTTAATTACTGATTTAGCTGATGAAATCCAACAAGTTATACAAGATTTAAGTAATCCTAGTTTTAGTGATCATGAAGCCTATGAAAAATATCAAATTCAAAATACAAGTGGATGGCGTTTTTGTTCCAACCGTTCTTTATTAATTCAAGAAGGATATGATAAAAATTTAGTTACATTAATTAATTACAGACCTTTTGATTATAAATTTACTTATTATCATAGTATTTTAAGAAGAATGCAAAAAGAAGTTCAAAGTAATCTACTAAAGGACAATTTAGCTTTATTATCTTGTCGTCAACAATTTGAATCGGGTTTTGATCATATTTTTTGTACTAACTCTATTACAGAACGTTGTGCAGTTTCTCTAAAATCGAGAGAAGTAACTTATGTTTTCCCTCTTTATACTTACCCAGACACCGAAAACGATCAATATAACTTATTTACAGAACGCACCCCTAACTTTTCCCCAAAATTCCTAAGTGAAATTAAAGCAAAACTAGGATATATTCCCACCCCTGAACAGATATTTTATTATGCTTATGCCATTTTCCATAGTCCCACCTATCGTCAACGATATGCAGAATATCTCAAAATAGACTTTCCTCGTTTACCCCTAACTAGCAATGAAAAATTATTTAAAAATTTAGCCAAAAAAGGCGAAGAATTAGTTAAATTACATTTAATGGAATCTCAACAACTTAATCATTTAATTACTAAATATAAAGGAGAAGGAGATAACAACGTTACAGAAGTCACCTATAAACCCCAACAGCAACGAATCTATATTAATAAAACTCGTTATTTTGAAGGAATACCCCCGGAAATCTGGGAATTTAAAATTGGCGGGTATCAAGTATTAGATAAATGGTTAAAAGACCGGAAAAAAGCTAATCGTAGTTTATCCTTTGACGATATTCTGCATTATCAAAAAATTGTTGTGGCGTTAACAGCAACCTTAACTATTATGAAAGAGATTGATCAAATCATTCCTGAATGGCCGATTCAATAAAACTGATTTAATTGAAAATCCGATCTATAATAACTAATGAGTTAAACAATTCCCTCCAACTCAACATTTTTGATGGTTAAATATCACCAGGAGAAAACATAATGAAATGGCGTGTTATTTTAGAACCTGACCCTGACACTGGAGAATGGGCTGTTTGGTGTCCAGAGTTACCGGGTTGTGTTTCCGCAGGTGAAACGGAAGCAGAAGCTTTAGAAAATATTCGGGAAGCGATCGCACTTTATCTTGAACCTGATACGATTACATTAAAAGCAGGATCTCTCATGCGAAATAAATTAATTAATGGTAAAATTTCAATCAGCAATGAATTAATTGATTGAAAACATTCTTAGGGGAGAGAAAAATAAAATGAGCGAATACCAATTTACCCAAGACTGGTTCTCATGGGCTCTCCCGGTGTGGGAACAACTTTTTAAACAAATGCCTGAGCGAAAATGTTTTTTAGAGATAGGTGTGTTTGAAGGTAGAGCTACAACTTGGTTACTAGAGAATGCGCTGGAAGATAACGGCGTGATTGTGTGCATCGACACTTGGGATGGTGGGGAGGAACATATCGAAAATCAAATTGCAGGGTCAGAAGAACGCTTTAAATATAACATTAAACTTGCTATGTCGAAATACCCTGCTAGAGAAGTGTTTACGCTCAAAGCAACTTCCTACGAAGGATTGGCTCAGTTAGCAACATTTCATGAAGAAAAGTATGGTATAAACAAATTTGACTTTATCTATATTGATGGCTCTCATCAAGCTCCTGATGTTCTAACTGATGCGTGTATGGCTTGGCCTCTGCTTAAAAAAGATGGGATCATGGTCTTTGATGACTACATTTGGGGAAACTCCGCAGTGCCGTTACATAGACCTAAGATTGCTGTGGATGCGTTTGTCAATATTTTTGGTGAGTCTTTGGATCTTGTAGAACTTGGTTATCAATTAATAGTCCAAAAAGTGGGATGAAAATTTTAGAATAATTGATAAGACCCAGCCTAAGTAGATTTCCCTGAAGCAGTTTAAAGAAATTTATCAATCCTGATTATTTAATAGTTTTCTGTGACTTTCCTAAACGATAAGCGGTTAAAGAACTGTTGCGAATATCCATTTCTAACTGTGAGATTAGTTCATCTAAATCTAAAAGATTTGTATCAATACGTTTGCATAAATCTCGCATTTTAGTAGCAGAATGCAATCTGACTTCAGCATTAGGAATTTTAGGTTGATTCATCATAGTAAGTTCCAATTTCTATTAACTTCTTGAATACTAGCTTGCATAGCTTCAGCATTAGCCTCAGCTTCTGCCATTGTTCTTTCCAGTAGTTCTAGGTTAGCATGACTCGCCATAGGCTGAGATTCCAAGGGAATGCGATCTCGATTGTTCAACAGCGTTACAATCAATAAATAGGCGTTAATGACCAAACGATTTTGAACGAGTCTGTGCTACCGACAAATACCTTCCAATTTGACACCATTGAAACAGCCTTAGCCGATCTCAAGGCGGGGCGCTGTATCGTGGTGGTTGACGATGAACACCGCGAAAACGAAGGCGACTTAATTTGTGCTGCCCAATTTGCGACACCCGATATGATTAATTTCATGGCGGTGTATGCACGGGGATTAATTTGTTTAGCCTTAACGGGTGAACGTCTGGATCAGTTAGACTTACCGTTAATGGTGATGAAAAACACCGACGCCAATCAAACCGCCTTCACTGTTAGTATTGATGCGTCCCCTCAAATGGGGGTTTCAACGGGAATTTCCGCCGATGACCGCGCGAGAACGATTCAAATTGCGATTAACCCGGCGACTCACCCTGAAGATTTACGACGTCCGGGCCATATTTTTCCTCTGCGGGCCAAGGATGGCGGGGTATTAAAACGGGCGGGACATACGGAAGCGGCGGTGGATTTATCTCGGTTAGCGGGGTTGTATCCGGGGGGTGTGATTTGTGAAATTCAAAATTCTAATGGGTCAATGGCGCGACTTCCTGAATTAATTGAATATGCCAAAGTTCACAATTTAAAATTAATTACGATTGCGGATTTAATTAGTTATCGCCTCAAATATGACCGTTTTGTCTATCGAGAAAGTGTTGCTAAATTACCCACACAATTTGGCGATTTTCAAGTTTATGCCTATCGCAATACTTTAGATAATACTGAACATATTGCGTTAGTTAAAGGTGATCTTGAACAGTTTAAAGAAATGCCCGTAATGGTGCGGGTTCACTCCGAATGTTTAACCGGAGATTCCTTTGGTTCCTTGCGGTGTGACTGTCGAATGCAGTTACAAACGGCGATGAAAATGATCGATTATGCCGGGTTTGGAGTGATTGTTTATTTACGACAAGAAGGGCGAGGGATTGGATTAATTAATAAGATTAAAGCCTATTCTTTACAGGATATTGGACTCGATACCGTTGAAGCTAATGAACGCTTAGGTTTTGCCCCCGATTTACGCGATTATGGCATGGGGGCGCAAATGTTGAATGATTTAGGGGTACGTCAAATTCGTTTAATTACCAATAATCCCCGGAAAATTGCCGGGTTAAAAGGTTATGGAATTGAGATTGTAGATCGGGTGCCGTTAATTATTGAAGCAACGGATTATAATACGGTTTATTTAGCAACAAAAGCCCAAAAATTAGGGCATTTATTATTGCAAACTTATTTAATTACTCTGGCTATTAATTGGGATGAACCTCAACCTTTAGTCAGAAATTCAGAAGAAGAATCCCTGGAGTTAAAACGAAAGCATAATTCAGTAGACAGTAGTTATGAACGGTTAGAAAAGTTACGATTTTTAGCAAAAACGAATGATTTATTACTACAAGAAGAAGCTAGACCTGTGGCGATCGCTTTGTTTGATCAAGTTCAATTAATCGTTAATTTAGGGTTTGATCAAGCGGGGGTAGCCGCTCCTCAATGGTATCAACAACTGGATCATCCCTATCTCAAAGCCATTACCACAATTTTAGATCAAATTACTCAATGGCCCCATCTGCAAAAATTACAATTTATCATTTCTTCTGGGGTTGATCCCCTGACGAATTTACAAGCACAACTCAAGCATGAACAATTTCCGATGACTCAACTCCCTTCTTCCATTTGTCAACAGTTAAAACCTCAAACCATTTATAGCTTTTCATCCTAAATAAACTGTAGTGAGGGCTTTAGCCCTCTCCATCAGAGAATTTTGAGAATCAACTCCAAGTTTGCAACAATTAATCCCTTGACGGAAAACAACAAACAGTAGATATTATTGACAGGGAAATTGTCAGTTGCAATTGATTTGAGGTGAAAATGTTGAATCATGAACAATACAACAACTCCCGATCAACCCCCAATGTGTAACGAAAGTTCCCCGTTGCTAACCCCCCAAAAACTGAACTATGACGACTGAGAAACCCCTTGGTTCTGTAATTCAAGGTTCCCTGACAAAAGGTTTGGAAGTTCGCTTACATCCTGATGTGTCTGTCGAGGAAATGCGAGTCGGAAAATTTTTAGTTGTGCGGGGGAAGCGATCGCATTTTTTCTGTTTGCTGACTGATGTATCATTAGGAACCTCCAGCGCCCGAATTATCGCTAACCCTCCTCACCCTGATGATGATTTTTTACAGGCAATTCTAGCAGGAAATAGCACCTACGGAATGATTGAATTGAGCCCGATGTTAATGTTGAGTCGGGACGTTTCAGAACAAAAAGAAGAAATTATTCGTGTTGTCGCCCAACAAAAAGTAGGGGCGAGGTCTTCTCGCCCTCTCAATAATGGAAAATCCGCTATCGCTTCTTTTCAACCCCAAACAAATAGCCCTGAAATTGAACTGTTACCTGTAAAAACCATTCCGGTTCATTTTTCCCAGGTTTATGAAGCCAGTGAACGGGATTTTAGAATCATTTTTGGTTGGGAAGATGACCCCACCCGGCGCAATTTTGCCATCGGTAAACCATTGGATATGGATGTACCGATTTGTTTAGATTTGGATCGGTTTGTGGAACGCAGTAATGGAGTTTTTGGGAAATCAGGAACGGGAAAATCCTTTTTAACGCGGTTATTATTATCGGGAATTATTAAGAAAAAAGCTGCTGTTAATTTAATCTTTGATATGCACTCCGAATATGGCTGGGAAGCGGTATCGGAGGGGAAACAATTTAATACCGTTAAAGGGTTAAGACAACTGTTTCCGGGTCAAGTCGAAGTCTATACTCTTGATCCTGAATCAACTCGACGACGTGGAATTAAAGATGCTCAAGAATTATATCTGAGTTACAGTCAAATTGAAGTTGAAGATATTATGTTAGTGCAACGGGAATTAAATCTTTCCGAAGCCACTATTGATAATGCTAATATTCTTCGCAGTGAATTTGGAAAAGATTGGATTACTCAATTATTATCGATGACCAATGAAGAAATTCAACTGTTTTGTGATGAACGCCGAGGACATAAGGGATCAATTATGTCGTTACAACGGAAATTACTACGGATGGATAATTTAAAATATATGCGTCCCAATTGTCCGTTTAATTATGTAGATAAAATATTACAATCTTTGGATGCGGGTAAAAATGTCGTGGTGGAGTTTGGATCTCAATCGGATATGCTATCTTATATGTTAGTTACTAATATGATTACTCGTCGCATTCACCACGCTTATGTTAAAAAATCGGAGAATTTTTTAGCCTCTAAAAATCCTGTAGATCGTCCAACACAGTTAGTAATTACCATTGAAGAAGCCCACCGTTTTTTAGATCCGGGTATTGTGCGTTCTACGATTTTTGGAACCATTGCGCGAGAAATGCGAAAATATTTTGTTACCTTATTAATTGTCGATCAACGTCCCTCTGGTATTGATGCAGAAGTGATGTCTCAAGTGGGAACCCGAATTACAGCTTTACTCAATGACGATAAAGATATTGATGCCATTTTTACAGGGGTTTCTGGGGGTCAAAGTTTGCGTTCTGTGTTATCCAAATTAGATTCTAAACAACAGGCGTTAGTCTTGGGTCATGCTGTCCCTATGCCTGTTGTGGTTCGCACTCGCCCTTATGATGAAACCTTCTATCAAGAAATAGGAGAAACTGACTGGACAGAAATGTCAGATGAAAAGGTATTAAAAGCAGCAGCGTTAGCAAAAGATGATTTGGGATTTTGAAGAATACCTGGATTTTGGGGTAGAGGCGACGGGGGCGTATTGATATCAATTTACATCCGAAGTCAACAGTCAACAGTTAACAGTTAACCGACAATGAAAAGTTCGGTTATTACTCAATTACTACAGTTGTATTATCAAAAAAATTAGGGCATGATAAAAATATGCGAGCAAAACTTGCTACAATAGTAAATTCTGGAATAAAGCCCTTGACTTTTACCCCTACTTGTATGTCATAATCTTGAGAGATGTAAATCTATGTAAATAACGTTAAGCTTCCTGGAACGGGAAGCAGGAGAGGAAAGTCAACACAGATTCTCTGTCTAAGCCGAGCGTCGGTTGGCGACCTAACAGCCTGATGAAGTTATGAAGCTTTAGGGAATACTAGGAGAGAAAACAATCAACGGTGCTGATGTAGCACAATTCGCCAAGGAAATCATAGCCCTAGACCCTAAAGAAAAACCATTCAATCGCAGCGAAAAATCGGATAGGACAGAATTCAGCTTTACAGAGCAAGACAAGATTTGGAGCCAGCCCCAAGACTGAAACCCCATCGAACCTGTGTTGTCCAGTCATGTAAAACCTCCTGTAGATAGAGGAGGAAAATTTGCTACCCCTGTAAATTCTGTTTTAGGAGTGTAATTCATACCCATGGCAACTGTCAACACCAAACACAAAGATCAAGCGGCTTCCAAAAACGCTCGACCTGCCACGACTGACACAGTTCGCACCTATTTGCATGAAATTGGGCGTGTTCCTTTGCTAACACGAGAGCAAGAAATCACCTATGGCAAGCAGGTGCAGCAAATGATGCAACAGTTGGAAGCGAAAAAAACTCTGGCAGAACAACTGGGTCGGGAACCTAGCCAGCAAGAGTTGTCTGAAGCGGTGGGGATCAGCGAAGACGCACTTCACACCACTCTGGAGCAAGGACGCCGCGCCAAGAAAAAAATGATTGAAGCGAACTTGCGTTTAGTTGTGTCTATTGCTAAAAAATACCAAAAACGCAATATGGAATTCTTGGATTTAATCCAAGAAGGAACCCTCGGTTTAGAACGGGGTGTAGAAAAATTTGATCCCATGCGGGGCTATAAGTTCTCAACCTATGCTTACTGGTGGATTCGTCAAGCGATTACGCGGGCGATCGCGCAAAATTCTCGCACTATTCGTCTACCGATCCATATTACCGAAAAACTGAACAAAATCAAAAAAGTGCAACGGGAGTTGGTGCAAAAATTCGGACGAAATCCGACTCCGGGGGAAATTGCGGAAGCGTTGGAGTTAGATCCAAGTCAAATTCGGGATTATCTGTTGGCGTCTCGTCATCCGGTGTCTTTGGATTTGCGTGTGGGAGATAACCAAGATACGGAATTGCAAGATCTCTTGGAAGATGAAAGCACCTCCGCCGATACGTTTGTCACTCAAGAGTTACTGCGCCAGGACTTGAAAGATTTACTGGCGGACTTGACCCCGCAGCAACGAGAAGTGATTACCCTGCGTTATGGCTTGGAAGATGGTCGAGAGATGTCCTTGTCTAAAGTGGGTGTTCGGATGAGCATCAGCCGCGAACGGGTTCGTCAACTGGAAAACCAAGCGTTAAACCATCTCCGTCGTCGTAAAGCTCAAGTTCGGGAATATTTAGCCTGTTAAACATAGCGACCTCAAAAACCCGGTTTCTCAAAGAAACCGGGTTTTTAATTAAATCTTATTAAAACTCGATCCCTGGTTGAGCCTTTACGCCTTGTTCGCGGAATGGATGCTTAACCAGGGACATTTCTGTTACGAGGTCTGCTTGTTCAATTAAGGCTTGGGGAGCACCTCGACCCGTTAAAATA
This sequence comes from uncultured Oscillatoriales cyanobacterium, assembly GCA_903893625.1. GTDB lineage: Bacteria > Cyanobacteriota > Cyanobacteriia > Cyanobacteriales > Microcoleaceae > Planktothrix. Next base: position 13,954 of record CAITND010000217.1, on the reverse strand, counting down.
ATATGGGTATCTTGGGGTTTTTCCGCCAGTCCAGCCATAACATCTTCAACGGATAAATAACCCAGTTTGATCGCTACATTAATTTCATCGAGTAAAACTAATTTAAACTCAGGATTTCTAATAAAAGAAAGGGCTAAATTCCACGCTTCCCTCGCTTTTTCAATATCTCGATCTCGGTCTTGGGTTTCCCAGGTAAAGCCTTCTCCTAACGCATGAAATTCTAATTGTTCAGGCCATTTACTGAAAACTGCTTTTTCTGCGGGTTCCCAAGCACCTTTAATAAATTGAATAATTGCCACCCGATAGCCATGACCGAGGGAACGCAAAACCATTCCTAATGCGGCGGTGGTTTTCCCTTTTCCGTTTCCGGTATTAACAATAATTAATCCTTTGGTTTGATTGCGTTCCGCCACTCGTTGATCCTGAACTTCTTTGCGACGTTGCATTTTTAGGCGGTGTTGTTCGGAGGTGAGGGTTGATTCTGTGGTGTTGGTTTCCATTGTTTGAATTTGATGAATTGGGGTGAGGAGTTCCTCTAAAAATCCTTTTTTTATGAGGAATAATTACAGTAATTATATCATTGTTTTGAAGGATTAACAAGAGGTTTTTTAATCTTTTTTTGAGGTTTATTATTAGAAATGGATGGGCGTAGCTGATCCTACTTAGATTTACAGCGATCGCAGTGACCGCATTTTTTGAAAGAATTATCTAAATTGAATCCGAAAGCTTGTAATAAAAATTGCCATCGACAGTGACGAGTTTTTAAGTATTGATTCATTTGTTGAATGGCTTTTGTATTTTGATCCAGAGTCGATTTAGAGGGCTTGGAGAGAATTTCATAATGGAAGGGATCGCGCCAGATTAATCGTTCTTGAGCGTGTAAAATTGAAAGGGCGATCGCACTATTTTTAAATTGTTCAGAGACGGTTTCTATATTTCCTGTTAAGGGCAGTTTCTTAATTAATTGATTCGCTAATTGATATTGTTTTTGGAGGTTTTCCTTTAAATAATTTTGCCGTTGTTTATCTTCAGGATAGAAAAAACCTGTGGGTTCACTAATAATAGTGAGGGCGATCGCAGGTTGACCATCTCTCCCGGCTCGTCCCACTTCTTGAATATATTCTGATAATAAAAAAGGAGCTTGAAAATGGGCTACCCATCGGACATTACTTTTATTAATTCCCATTCCAAAGGCACTACTACACACCACAAATTTAATCTTTTCCTGTAACCAATCTTTTTCGATTTTTCGGCGTTCATCTGAACCTAACCCCGCATGATAAGCAACGGTTGAATAGTTTTGACTTTGTAACCATTGGGCTAATTCTTCACAATCTTTACGAGTGCGGGCATAAATTAAACCCGTTTGGTTTTTTCGAGGTTGAATAAATTGGATTAACTGTTGTTGTCGTCCTCTGGGAGTGCAAACGGTTTTGATATTTAATTCTAAATTAGACCGATAGGGACTAAGCAGAAATTGTTGAGGTTTTTGCAGTTGTAAAACCCTTTGAATTGTTGCTTGAGCATCGGGATCGGCGGTGGCGGTAAAGGCTGCGATCGCTATTTTTGTTCCCGGAGGTTTAAGTTTGATTAAAGTTGAACGAATAGCCCCTAACCGTCGATAAGCAGGGCGAAAAGTATCCCCCCATTGTACTAAACAATGAGCTTCATCTAAGATTAAACCATTAATTTGAACATGAGGTTGAGAAATCACACTCCAAACAGGAACACTTAATAAGGTTTCAGGAGAAAGATAGAGGAGTCTTAATTGATTTTGTTCAACTAAACGTAAGGTTTGACGGCGTTGTTGGGGCATTAATTGGCTATGAATTAAGGCAGCAGGAAGGTGTAGATCTTGAAGTTCCTGAACCTGATTTTCCATTAATGCCACTAAGGGCGATATTACTAACGTTAATCCAGTTTGTAATAGTGCTGGAAGTTGAAAACAGATGGATTTTCCGCCTCCAGTTGGCATGACAATTAAGGCATCTTTTTTGTTTAATAAGCTTTTAATAATTTCCCCTTGGGGCGGTCGGAAATCATCATAACCCCAAATTTGTTTAAAGGAGGCTTTGACCTGTTGCCAGTCTGTAGATGCTTGCATAATGCTTTTCTGAATTTTACAAAATAAAATTAATAGAAGATTGATATAATTATCTCATATTTTCCCTAAAATATCACATTTTGCTCAAGGTAGAGTGAGTGACAACCCATAACTTAACGACTGAGATCATAAACTTTTTGGTGTCTCCTACTCTATAAAAGTGAGATTAAGGGGGATCTAATCCTTTATACTAACTATATCCAGTTTACTTCCGAGGGTAAAAGCATGAGTTGTGTTAGAAAAACATTATCCTTATCAAAAGTTAATCTATCTTATTTAGAATGGAATTCTGCGGTTAAAGGTTCTGATGATACCCATCTTTTATTATTACATGGGTTAACGGATCAAGCGTTAGTCTGGAAAAAATTAGGAGATCAATTGAGCGATCGCTATCATATTATAGCACCGGATATGCGAGGACATGGAGAAAGTAGTAAACCCGATCACGGATATACATTTACGGAAGTTATTGAAGATTTAGAAGCCTTAATGGAGCATCTAAATTGGTCAAAAGCTCATATTTTAGGACATTCTTGGACAGGAAAAGTGGCAGCAATTTGGGCAAAGCAGAATCCTCAACGGTTTAATAGTATGATCTTAGTTGATCCAATTTTTATTATGAATTTTCCGAGTTTGTTTAAATTCCTGCTTCCCCTGCTGTATCGTCAGTTAGATTGCTTAAAATTAATGCAGCCCTTTGTGAGTTTGGAACAGGCAGAAAATCAAGCTAAACAATTAGCTCCATTTTCGGGATGGAGTGATTTACAACAGGAATTGTTTCAAGCCGGAATGGAACAGAAACCCGATGGAAGTTGGGGGAGTAAATTTAGAATTCCCACTCGAAATGAAATTTTTGAACAGGTGTTAGAAGTTCCAGGGCTAACCCAAGCTATTGATATTCCCACGTTATTAATTCAACCGGAAAAAGGAGTAAATCGCCAGGATTGGCAATTACAACCTTATAAAAAGTATTTAACTCACTTAGAAATTCAGCGTATTCCGGGAAATCATTGGTCATTTCTAGTTGAACCCGATAGTTTTAACCAAACCGTTCAAGCGTTTTTAAATGCTCAAATTCAGGTAAACTTATAATTATAGAAACGGGAGGTAAAATTGTGGATTTAGAAATTATAGCTCATCGGGGTTTTTCCGTAATGGCACCAGAAAATACCCTGGTAGCGTTTACTGCTGCTTTGCAACAGGGTGCAAATTCTATTGAATGTGATTTACAAATTTCAGCCGATGGAGTTCCGGTTATTTTTCATGATGCGATGCTGAATCGAATTACCGGAACATCGGGTACAATTCGTGAAAAAACGGTTGCTGAGTTAAAACAATTGGATGCGGGAGCGTGGTTTGCTGAACAATTCGCTGGAGAAAGTATTCCTACTTTAGAAGAGGCTGTAGCTGGGTTTAAAATGGTCAAAGATTTTCTGTATTTTGATGTTAAAACCGAGTCGGAATGGTCAGAGCGAGAAGTGGATGATTTAGGTCAACTTTTAGTTCAAGAAGACCTTTTAAATCGAAGTATTATGACTTCATTTAATGAAGGTTTTTTAGGGAAAATTAGAGAATTTTTCCCTGAAATTTCCCTGGGTTATTTTATTACTGATGTTTCTGATTTTGAACAACAACTTCAAAAAGCTGTAGCGGTAAAAAATGCAATTTTGAGTGTGTATTATCCCGTGATTTTAGAACAGCCTCAATGGGTTGAGGAGAGTCGCAAACAAGGGGTTGATCTGGTGGTTTGGACGGTAGATAGTCCAGAGGATGTCAAACAGTTAAGAAATGTAGGGGTGAGACGGATTATTACCAATTCCTTAATTGGTAATTTTGAAGTTTAATTGAGGATAACTAAATCCCAATTATAACTTCCCAAAGATGGGTTTTTAACCTGTCTAAATTAATCTTAATCTGCATCTTTTTAGCCCAAGTATAAATCTCAAAACTGATTAAATCTTGAGACGAATTGATGGAAAGATTACCCAGTAATGTAATCCAATGACTAGGATAGGAAATCAGAGGATTTTGATTCAAAATCAATCCAAATTCATTGATTAAGGCAAAGGCAACTCCACCGGATTGAATAATATGGTTTGCTTCTTGAATGGCGGATAAATCCCCAGAGAAATAAGCGTTAATACTGTGAACGGTTTGATAACCTAAAATTTCTTTTGTCCATCCGGCAATTTCCCAAGGTTTTGTCATTCCTGCCAAATTTTGCAAGAATTTAGGCCCATTAGGTTCTACCGGAAAAATCAAGTTTTCCGATTCTCTGAGGGTGGATAAAACCATCCAATCAACTTGAGGCATTTGGAAATTCCCTTGACTTTCTTGTAAACGAATAGAAGCAGAAATCCAACGATTACTTTGGGTATGAAATCCTCCAATTTGAAATAGATTACGGCAGATTTGAATATAGGCAAGGGGATTTTTTCTAATTAGTTCAAAAATAATCGCAGCCGGGCCGCAAAACGGTTGAGTGCCTTGATTAATATTAAAAGGATTAACCAGACGCGATCGCAATTCTGCAATAATTTGTTGTTGATCTAATCCCGTCCAAACCCCAGGAATTTTTGAATTTTCAAACTCAGTAATTGCTATTTCTGCTAGTCTTAAAATATCAGAATTTGCCGTCATATTCTATAACTGATCAAGAGAAGATTGCTCCTGTAGTTTGTTCTGAAATTTGGTTTCCATTTCTAATTCTTTATTCAAGAAATAGTTTAAAAATGTCCGAATTATAGCAATAGCAGCTAACTGACCTAATGCAATAAAAGAAGGTGTAACTGTCGTGAACAGAATATCCGCACCTAACTGAAATTCCAAGGCTAAAGCTAACCAACTGCCAAAATTAAGCCGTAATTCTATAAAGGGAAAAATTTGCCGACGACGGAAACTCGCTAGGGCAATTTTTAAGGTACTAATTAATCCTAATAATATACAAAAAGCCGAAAGTGCTTCTAAGCAAAATCCTAGAAGATGAACAAAGGAAGATAGGCTATTTTTTAAGGTTTCTAAACCGACCATAAATCCAATAATTAAGGATTAACTAATTGCTTCCGATAGATAATCGGCGGCGGCTTCAACAACGGCGATCGCATTTTCATACATCATCCGAGTCGGGCCTAAAATTCCCACACTTCCGACCGGAATATTATCCCGTCGATATTGAGCCGAAACCAGAGTACATCCTTGAATTGTTTCTAAGGGATTTTCCGACCCAATGCGAACCGTAACTCGTTCTTTTTGGGATGGAGGAAAAATTAACGGCCACAATTGTTCCTGTTCTTCTTCTAATAAGTGCATCAGAGTTTTCACCTGTTGTAATTGTGAAAATTCGGGTAAATGCAAAACTTCAGCAATTCCACTAATCAAAATTCGAGTATATTCAGGGGTTTGGGTACGAAAACTTAAATCGGTTAATAATTTCCGTAAAAAGTCAGAATAGCGTTGAAATTCTCGATCTAATTCACTCCAATCTAAAGCGGAAAGTTCGGAAATCGATTTCCCTCTCAGTTGAGCATTTAAAAAGTTGGAGAGGAGTTGTAATTCTTGTTCTAAAACTTCTTCATTTTCGGGTAACGGATTGACTCCCATTGTGTTAGAATTGGAAGGATGATTGGGAGAAGATAACTCTATCAAACTCGATTGGGTTTGATAGGAATCCGTCACCACCACTAACATAATTTTTCCCGGTTCTATAGAAACCAGTTGCAAATGTCGCAACCGAGTTGTAATAGTTTGAGGTAATGTAACTAACGTAATATACCCACTCAGCGTGGATAAAATTTGAGACGCACCCCGCAAAACTGCTTCCAAACTACAGTTTTTTAAATTAAGTTGTTCGCGTAACAATTGCAGGGCTTCATCCGCAAAAGTTTCTGAGGGAGTGATTAATTTATCCACATAAATTCGATAGCCAGAATCAGAGGGAACTCGCCCAGAGGACGTATGGGGTTGATAGAGCAGTCCGGCTCGTTCTAATACCCCCATCCCATTGCGAATGGTCGCGGGACTGACTTTCAGGTTGTATTCTTCCACCAAGGCTTTAGAGCCAACGGGTTCCGCCGTCGCAATATAGTGACGAATGGTTGCCCACAGGATATGATGATGTCGCTCTGTTAAATGAAATTGTGTCAACATTGAGGTTTTTTATACAGATTTGACTGACGGAATGCGATATGGAACCTGACAACTCTGAAATTTCCAGAGGCTCACGACTCACAAGATGTTGAGCAGAGTTTTGATATCCAAGATAACAGATATTCGAGTTGAACTGGAAAATTTCACTCCTCACCTGTTCTATAACATTTTTGCAGAGATTTTGCTTGCCATTTGAGGTTATAATCGTTTTAGACAAACCATAAACCCGGTTTCTTCGGGGTTTTGTGTCAGTCCTCTATTCTCAGTTCTGCCATCCTTTTTCAGATTGTTTAGAAACATAGGCTGCAACGCTTTTAATCTCTTCATGCGTTAACCGATTTTTAAAGGAAGGCATTGCATTTTTTCCCTTAGTGACTTGATTGATAATTGCCCCTTGAGCATCTTCTTCATATCCCTTTAAGTGTTTAATCAAGGCTTCCTTTTTCAAGGTTTTATTGGCAACAAGCACGTTATTTCCATTAATATGGCACGCTGCACAGGAGTTGGAAAAAATTTGAGATCCACTTAAAGCCTCTTCTGCTAATGCAGGTTGAGGAAGTAGTAGTGTTAAAAATACAAAACCTAAAATAAGGACTGATAATAGTTTTTTCAATGGAATCTCCTTAAGTTAAAAACAGGAAAAAAACAGGAAACAGAAAGATTTTACATCTCTAATAAAAACGCTATATCTGAGTGAGAATAGAAAATCACACTCTTCTAATTTGTTGAACAATACCACAAAGTTCCTCTTGGGGTAAAGTTTTCGCCAAAGAATAGCACTTTTTCGCTATATTTGTCCCTTTTTACCCTATTCTTAAATTTTTAGAGTCATCATCACCTCACTCTCCGTAGGAAAATTACTCTGTTTAAACAAAAATAACCATAGTTGATCAGTAATCATACTGAATTTAATATCCTCTTACCCTGTCGTGATCAATCTCACGGATTAACGATGAAAACGATCACATACAGAATAACACAGAAATTATTAAATAGAGCATCGTCGATTAAATAACTTAAAATTAACAGCAGGGTAGAAGTTAAAAACCCCTACTATTTTTTATGTTTTTTTCCGTTAATTTAACGGTGACTATAGGGAATAGGGTCAGTTAATCCCAGTTCCGCAAACGCAGCTAATCGTAAACGACAGGAATCACAAACCCCGCAAGCTTTTGTATCTCCTGCATAACAAGACCAAGTAAAATTCCAGGGAACACCTAAACGATTTCCGAGTTCGATAATCTCTGTTTTTTTTAAATGAATCAGTGGGGATTGAATCGTGATTGTATTCCCTTCTCGACCTTGTTGTGTTCCCAATAGAAATACCTTTTCCATCGCTTGAATATAATCGGGTCTGCAATCAGGATAACCTGAATAATCTAACGCATTTACACCAATATAAACACAACGGGCTCTGATCGCTTCTGCATAAGCTAAAGCAAAGCTTAAAAATATCGTATTTCGCGCCGGAACATAAGTAATAGGAATACTTTCAGCCATTGTTTCTAGTGATCGATTCTGGGGTAAATCCAGGCGCTTATCCGTTAAAGCAGAACCTCCCCATAAACTCAAATCAAAATTCACAACTTGATGTTCTACGACTCCTGCACACTCAGCAATTTTTCGTGCAGATTCTAATTCCTTTCGATGTCGCTGTTGATAATCAAAAGAAATCGCATAACATTCGTACCCATCCGCCTTAGCTTGGTATAAAACCGTTGAAGAATCCAAGCCACCCGATAACAAAATTACTGCTTTCACCAAAGTCTTTTTTCCTTGTTAATATTGTTGATCGTGTTTCAGTTAATTTTAACAAAAATTAAAGCGATCGCACAATTTGATCTTGAAGTAACAATTTTTACAACCCAGAAACCGAGTTTTTTCTCAAGATGGGGGTTCCCTAGAAAATTCTATACAAAAACCCCGTCTTCCAGTTTAAGAACAAATACTTAAATTTTTATATTATTTTGTAAACTTTTATGATACAAAATACTTCACATTCTATCCCCAGAATCTTCGCTACACTAAAAAGTAAAGACAGCAATTATATCTCTATACATTAGGTAGTTATCACTATGCCGACAGTCTCTAAACTAGAAGATCATCCCACACGCTGGCTAACATTGGTATTAGCAACCTTAGCATTATGGATGGGCGGTAGCTTAATTCTTGACTTTGTAATTATGCCAACAATGTATGTTTCAGGCATGATGGAAGAGACCGGATTTACTTCCGCAGGAACGCTGATTTTTTCAGTATTTAATCGTTTTGAGTTAGTCTGTGCCGCCGTTGGTTTAACAGGCTTAATTGCATTAGCAACGACCCTTCCTGAAAAATTTAGTAATCGCATTCGGACAATCACCGGATTATCCTTATTTCTGTTAGCGATTGCGATGATTTACACCTACATTCTCACGCCTCAAATGAGTGCATTAGGAATTAACCTCAACCTATTTAATGGGTTTACGACTATTCCCGATGGCATGAACCAACTCCACTGGAGTTATTTTACCCTAGAACTGATTAAATTATCAATTTTAGGCACAATTTTAGGCTGGTGTTATCGCAATCACAGTAAACTCGATATCACCTTCTAAATTTGTCTTCAAAATTAAAGTGGGTTGGGTTGCGGTAACAAAACCCAACTTATTTTATGAGATATAGTTGATAATTGATATAGGCAAGCAAGCGGGGACGCTTGCACTGCTATACTTCATACAATCGTATAACTCAGTCTAGGATATCCCATGACAACCCAACTTTCTATCACAGAATCTAAACAAACTTCCAGTTTATATGAAGAAGATTATCATCTTTGGTTAATGAATACAATTCATCAATTACAACATGGAAAATTAGCCAAAGTTGATCTCGTTAATTTAATTGAAGAATTAGAAGCTATGGGAAGAAGTGAAAAATCAGCAATTGAGAGCAATCTGACGATTTTGATGATGCACTTACTAAAATATCAGTATCAGCATGAAAAACAAACGAACAGTTGGCGGTTTACAATTCGAGAACATCGTAGAAGACTCAGAAAATCATTTCAGAAAAGTCCTAGTTTAAAACGATATTTTCTGGAAGTTTTTCAAGAATGTTATCAAGATGCTAGAGAATTAGCGGCTGATGAAACGGGATTATCAATCGATACTTTTCCGGTAGAATCTCCCTTTTCCCAAGAAGACAGTTTAAACCCAGACTATTTACCGGAGTGATACAAATTCGCAACTTTCTTGATTCGCTAATTTCAAACGTTCTTTAATTGATAATTTTTGTAAATTTTCACTTAACTCATATAAATTAACTCGCTGATATTCCCCAGTAAATAAAGGAATTAACGCTTCAACTAACGCTACAATACCATCAGGAGGAACTGCATTTCCAATTTGGCGGCGAATTTCTGTAAATGATCCTTCAAAGATAAAATCATCTGGAAAAGATTGTAACCTAGCGCGTTCACGATTAGTTAATGCTCTGGGTTCATCGTAATGATATCCCCAAGTTCCACCGCCACCCCCTGCGATAATTGTCGTTGAAGGTTGGTCAGGGTGTAAACGTCGGTAAACATGACTAATCATTCCTTTAACATAATATTCGCTATCTTTAGGAATATCGGTAAAATTTCCTCCGGGTTTAATCCGTTTTAAAATTTCAATAGTTCTCGGTTGAATTTTTTGATGTTCGTTATTATAGGGAATATTTTCAACTCCTTCTAATGCTTGCGATGCGGTGCGATAAGGATACTTTCGATTTAACCCATATTCCGGTTGGGGATGAATAAAATTAAACCCGGTATCTTTTCTAATACCTACTAATAATACCCGTTCTCGAAATTGAGGAACCCCATAATCTGCAAAATTATAAAGTTTGGGTTTCACTAAATATCCGGGTTCAATATTTTCAAAGTCAGAAATAATCTGTTGAATTGCTTTATAATTATTAGCACTTAATAACCCTTTCACGTTTTCAGCAATAAACGCTTTCGGTCTTTTTGCTTGCACAAATTTTAGAAAATAAGTATATAAATTTCCTCGTTCTCCTTCTAAACCTGGACGTTTCCAAATCATTGAAAAATCTTGACACGGGAAACCCCCCGCAATTAAATCAGCATCAGAAACTTCAGCAATATTAATATTTTCAATTTGATTATGAACAATTACATCCGCAATATTCCGCCGAAAAGTTTGGCAAGCATCCCCATTCGCATCAATCGCCCAAACCACTTTAAATCCTGCTTTATGAAAGGGTAAATCCATTCCTCCACATCCCGAAAATAAAGATAGGGTTGAGGGGGTATGCTCCCATTTAACTTTAGATAACCGTTCAATTAATGACATTAATAATTTACCGTCTTTTTTCCTCAATCAATATCATATCACAACTCGTAGGGTGCGTAAGTGCAGCACACGCACCAAAACCCAAATAATCAGTATAAATATATAACTTCTATTTTGATTTTTTTGTCATCAACTCAGCCTAAATCCGTGAAATCCAGTTAATCCGTCTAAATCCGTGATTAGCCTTTACTAATTGCAATAATAGCATTTTGTCCTCCAAATCCAAAACTAAAACATAAAGTATTTTTAATTAAATCAGAACGAACTGAGGTAACAAAATCTAAATCAAATACCGGTGTTTTTAAACCCACACAAGGAGGTAAAAGTTGATAGTTTAATGTCATTAAACAAAAAGCCACTCCTAATGCTCCTGACGCGCCTAATGTGTGTCCGGTCGCCCCTTTTGTAGAACTAACAGAAACCCCTTGAGGAAATAACCGTTGAATTAAATTTACTTCATGTTGATCATTTAATATTGTAGCGGTTCCATGAGCGTGAATATAATCAATTTGATCAGATGATAAATTACTATTTTTTAAACAGGTTTGAATCGCTGCGATCGCACTTTTTCCAAACATATCCGGTTTGTTACCATGACAAGCATCTGCTGTCAATCCAAATCCTAATATTTTCCCATAAATTTGAGCATTTCTTTGTAGTGCTAATGCTTCTGATTCTAAGATTAAAATAGCCGCCCCTTCCCCTAAAACAAATCCTTCTCGATTTCGATCAAAGGGATAGCAACCTGTATTTGCTAAAGCTCCCATTTGTTCAAATCCTGCTAAGGTTAAAGGAGTAATCGGTGCTTCAACTGCACCCACAATCACACGCTGACATTGTTGGGTTTTAATCAGTTCAAATCCTTGAGCGATCGCCCAAATTCCTGTAGAACAAGCTGCCATCGGTGATAAAATTATTCCCAGGGAACCTATTTTTTTAGCCGCATTTAAAGCTATATTAAAAGGTAAATAATCTACAAATTGATTAATATCTGATCTTCCCAAAGGGGCGTAAAACCCTGAAGCTAATTGTTCTAATTTTCCTTGATATCCTCGACTCGAACCTATAACAACACCACAGTCTAATAAAGGTGGGGTTAATTTAGCCATTATTAACGCATCGGCGATCGCAGTTTCTAATAATTCCGTAGGATGAGAAGGAATATCTTGAATTAAAGCCAGAGGTTTTGTCGGAAGTTCAGGAAAGGGTTGATGGGGGAATATTCCTGACTGACCGGATAACAATTGTTTCCAGGTTGTTTCTAAATTTCCTAATGTAGAGATTAAACCAATACCAGTAACAACAACTTGCATTCTTTGTGAAGACTCAGGCGTTTTAGAGGCAAGTTATCTACGATGATAGTTAGGGCGGGTTAATCAAGGTTGTTTGAGAAATCTCATCAATCTCGGTGAACCCGCCCCTACAGGGACTTACCTCTATGTATTTACACTTCTTAATGGTTCATTAATTTTTCAGGTTTTCTAACCCTGCTGTTACTTTAGCTGATTGAATGAGATCGCCTTGTTTAATCTGATCGACAACATCCATCCCATCCGTAACATAACCAAAAACGGCATAACTGCCATCAAGAAAGGCTAAATCCGCCAACGCAAAATAGAACTGAGAGGAAGCAGAATCAGGGAATTGAGAACGGGCCATTGCCACTGCACCGCGAGTGTGGGATAAAACGGGTGCTGCTGTAATTTTGGCGCTTTCCAAAGTTTTACTATAGATGGGCTGTTCTGCTCCTTTGGGCTTAATTTCTAAGGGGATCATCCGTTCTTTAGAAGTAGCCGGATCAATAAATCCGCCCGTACCTAATCTAGCACTGGGAAACTTAGGGTCTTTACTTTGAGGATCACCGCCTTGAACGACGAAGGGTTGGGGGTCACGGACAACCCGATGAAAAGCCAGACCATCATAAACCCCTTTATTAACGAGATCGACAAAGTTTCCGGCGGTAATCGGGGCATTAGTCCCATCAATTTCAATCGTAATCGGCGATCCGTTGACCGTCATTACTACCGTTGCTTTTCCGTTTAATTGGGGTGAATTTGCCATAGGTTGAGTAGGATTTTGAGAAATAGATGTAGAGGTCTGATCACCAGAGGAATTGTCCTGAGTTTGGGTTTCGGCGGAGGTTGTATTAGAACCACAGCCACCAACGATTAACACACAAATGAGAAGTAAGGGTAAAAACCAGTGCTGTGTGTTGAATTTTTTCATCTTCGGTTTCAATTTTTTTGTGCAGTCGAATGGCCTACAGCCCTTCTAAGGGGACTTGTAAAAACTTAGCTAATTCTGCCCCTTGGTTTTCCACATCAGACAGTGGCAGGGGTTGGCCCACACGGGTTAAGGGGATTTCCCGACGGTCTTTGAGCTTGAGATACAAAGCTCGACGGGGGTTGAGGCCATCTTTGATATCAACACGAATTGATTGAACCTCATTAACGTTGCAATTGAATTCAACCTTGCGGTTTTTTCCCGGAAAACCCCATCGGAAAATATTAACTTTCCCCGTTTCCCGATTAAATTCATTGTATCCGCCGCCTAAGTCCCCCAAAATCACTAACCATAAATATAAAGCTAGTAACAAAGCTGCGGCTCCATATAGACCCATGACAATGCCTTGAGGGATAAATACCAGTTGGGTCGGATCGGCGAAGGGTAAAAGATTAATTTTCAAATAGCTAGAAATACCCGATAAGAGAAAACCTGTGCCACCAATCGTGATCACACTGGCCCACCAGTAGTTACTGAAGCGACGGGAACCCGTAACTTTCTTATAGAGGATTTGATTCGTTGTGGTCTTTGTTTGGGTACTCATGAAACTCAGAATGTGAATCTTGACAGTCAACACCTTTGCAAAAATTGTTAACTGTAATATATAGTTATGTTAACTTGCTTAACAGTCTACCGCTAAATGTCCCCCGCTTAAACGAGGGCATAAAGGTGTAAGCTAAAAGCATCCGATCAATCGCTGAACAGTTTGTCCCGTAAGGGAAAGAAACTGCTTTGTATGACCTTCCTCCGAACTGAGTTCGGAAGTATTTCTACAGAAGGTCAAGCCAGTGAAACGGTCAGCCCACTCAAAAATCGGGACTCCGATTGAGAGGAGGGTACTTCACAAAGGATAATGTTTTAGATAACCCAAGAGGATCGTTCTGAAATGACTATAGCAGTCGAACGGCCGCAAGTTGAGAGAGGACGGTTTGACGTCCTCGATGACTGGCTAAAACGCGATCGCTTCGTCTTCGTGGGTTGGTCAGGAGTTCTGTTGTTCCCCTGTGCTTACCTAGCTCTTGGTGGCTGGTTAACCGGAACAACCTTTGTGACTTCCTGGTACACCCACGGTTTAGCAAGCTCT
>CAITND010000216.1 GCA_903893625.1 uncultured Oscillatoriales cyanobacterium | reverse complement strand
TTGTCTAATATTTGCTGGTTACATCTCTATTTTCCCACGCTTACTGATTAGATCATATGCCCCATAGTCGTCTGTTTTGTCGCGATCGCTTGCCCCATAGTCGTCTGTTTTGTCGCGATCGCACTCCGTCGAACTCACGTCATTTTAGGAGATAATGCGGGAACTGATGCGGATGAAGCCGTCATTCAGGAATTAATTCCCAATGCAGAAATTTGTTGGTTAAAAGAACCTCAACGGCGCGATTTAGATGCACCTTTATGGGAAAAACAATGGGATATTTTATTTTTTGCAGGTCATGGAGTAACAAAGAATGAAGGAAGCCTTGGCAAAATTAAAATTAATGCTCAGGACTGGTTAAGCATTGATGAAATTAAAAATCATCTCAAAACAGCCATAAATAATGGTTTAAAGTTGGCAATTTTTAATTGTTGCGATGGGTTAGGAATTGCTTATCAATTAGCAGAAGGAGAAGATTTATATTTACCGCAAATTATTGTGATGCGGGAGATTTTACCGATTGCGATCGCTCCTAAATTTCTCCAATATTTCCTAGAATCTTATACTCAAGGTTTATCTTTATATACCTCACTGCGTAACAGTCGAAAACGGTTACAAATCCTAGAAAAAGATGTTCCCTGTGTCAGTTGGTTGCCTGTTTTATGTCAAAATCCTGCCGAAATTCCGCCGCGTTGGTGGGATTTAGGAGGAGAAATTCAAGTTCATCCCTATAAAGGATTAGCAGCTTTTACAGAAGGGGATAAAAACATATTTTTTGGGCGTAAACAGTTAACGAAATCTTTGTTAAAAACAGTCAAAGATAATACTTTAGTTGCCGTGATTGGTGCTTCGGGAAGTGGTAAATCTTCAGTTGTCTCTGCGGGGTTAATTCCGGCATGGAAAGCTGAAGCTACAGAAATATTACCCCATTTTGTAGTCAAAATTCGTCCGGGTTTTCCCCAGAGTAATCCTTGGGAAAATTTAGCAGAAGAATTCGGAAAAATATTACCTTCTTTAACTGAAAATAGAATAAATTTTTTAGAATTAGTGGTTAATTTAGAAGCAAATGAACAGGAATTAACTGAAATTCTAACTCAGATT
This sequence comes from uncultured Oscillatoriales cyanobacterium, assembly GCA_903893625.1. Lineage (GTDB taxonomy): Bacteria > Cyanobacteriota > Cyanobacteriia > Cyanobacteriales > Microcoleaceae > Planktothrix. Next base: position 1,160 of record CAITND010000216.1, on the reverse strand, counting down.
GTACAAACTAAAGTTGAAAAATCTGCTTGTAAAATTTTATTAGTGATTGATCAATTTGAGGAACTTTATACTTTATGTCCTTCTGATAAATGTCAATCATTTTTATCGAGTTTAGTCTATGCGGTTAACCATGAAGCGGGTTGGAAAATTGTTTTAACTTTACGCGCTGATTTTTTACCTCAAGCGTTGGACTATGAAGCGTTAGGGAAGATTTTAAACCAGGGTGGGAAAGAGTTGATTACGGCGATGACGGATGAGGAGTTAACAGAAGCGATCACTCTACCTGTACAAAATTTTGAGGTGGAATTTTCAGAACGATTAATCAATAAAATTATTCAGGATTATCGAAAAAATTCCGGTCATTTACCGATGTTGCAATTTGCTTTAGAGGAATTGTGGAAACAGCAAAAGTATGGGTTAATTTCCTTAGAAAGTTATGAGAAACTTGGGGGTTTAACTCAAGTTTTAGGAAATTATGCTGAGAATATTTATCTAAGATTAGGGGAAGATGAAAAAGAGCGATCGCGCCAAATTATGACACAGTTAGTACAACCGATTATACAACAAAATCCTGGAGAAGTCAATCGCATTGCGACTCGAAAAATAGCGACTATTGAAGATATTGGTAAGGAAAATTGGCAATTAGTGACTAAGTTTGCGGATCAACGTTTAGTGGTGACAGATGAGGAAAAGGGGGCTTCTGTTGAGTTAATTCATGAAGTTTTAATTACGGCTTGGGAACGTTTAAAAAGTTGGATTGATCAGGATTGGGACTTTCGGCGCTGGCAAGAACGGTTACGCGACAATTTGATTAAATGGGAGAGGGAAAAGAAAGATGAGGATTTGTTACAAGGGGGATTATTAAAAGAGGCTGAAAGTTGGTTAGAACAACGGGGGAAACAAATTTCCGAGAAGGAAAGGAGGTATATTCAGAAAAGTCAGAAAAAACGCGATCGCAATCGTCAACAACTCATTTCTGGGTTAACTGCGGGTTTAGTAACTGTTTCTTTATTGGCTGTGGGGCAGGGCTGTTTCAAAGTCGGGTCAGAAAGAGTAAAGTCATGGCGATCGCAGCCTGATAAAATGAAAAGCGATCGCCATTTTTTTCTAAAAAAAGATGCTAACAAGTTTAATAGAAAATTTAAAAGAAGTCAAGGATT
>CAITND010000215.1 GCA_903893625.1 uncultured Oscillatoriales cyanobacterium | reverse complement strand
TTGTCTAATATTTGCTGGTTACATCTCTATTTTCCCACGCTTACTGATTAGATCATATGCCCCATAGTCGTCTGTTTTGTCGCGATCGCTTGCCCCATAGTCGTCTGTTTTGTCGCGATCGCACTCCGTCGAACTCACGTTAATACATCTATTGTTGTGGCGGTTGGGGTGCCACTGACGAGGATGCCTTTGTTATCTGACGTGCCTGTTGGTGCTAGGGTGTAGCTGTAGTTAGGTAGGTTCAGGGGTTGGGTTTCAATGTTCCCGATTTTTACCTCTAATTCCCAGTTACCGCCTAAATCACTATTCCCGGTGACGGTATTACTGGCTGCAATATTCGCCCCTGTAATTTGGTGTAATTTCTCGATAAATTCCGTACCCGCATCTCCGGCGGCTACGTTACATCCATATATATAGAGATGGGCGATACCCCATTCTTGGATTTGGGAGCGATATTTTTCTAGGTTGCCCAATTCTAGGGTGCTGTTGCCCAGGTAGAGGCAGCCCGGACTACCGTGGGAGATGATGTGTAGGGCTTCGATGCCTGTATGTTGAGCTAGGAGTGAGGTGATTTGCTCTATGGCATTAGGCTGGCTTTCGAGGATATAGGTGGCAGTGCCGGGTTTGATGCCTTGGACTATGTGGTGACTATCGGATACTGTGGGGTCAATGATGACAATTGAAGTGCGATTCGTTTAACCTAAAGTAAGCTAAAAGGCTTACAGGACGGTTAGCCTAGCTGCTCAGGCAGTTAGTGACAACTGATTACATTTATGGGTGAACCGCCGTGCGGTAAGTCCCATCCCTCAAGTGCTGAGGTGAAAGCATAACCCCTAGTTTGATTGGGTAGCAACCAACAGATTAAAGCGGGGTTAAAAGGTAGAACTACTAGAAGCCAAATCTGGTAACTGCCAAGCAAGAAGTCCATGCGTAGCGTAAGCAAAGATGTGTCTGAACCATCGTAATCATCAATGGTGTAATGGCTGAATCAGGAATTAATCCCCGATTGACACCAAGCCAAAAGGCAAGGATAGGGCATAAGCGAATTTTGAGCCGACTTATAAGCACCGCCCAATAAACCCGATGGAAAGCATCACGCTAAAGGCTTCAAACAAATGTGTAATCGGAACGAAGTAACTCTTATATAACTCTGGAAAGGTCGAATAATCCAGTAAGTAGCTAACGAATGTTATGTAAGAAAAGGATGGTGTTAAAAGCGAATGCCCTTAGTAATGTAAGGGATATGCTGACAAACACTCGGTAACTTCAAAGAAATTAAGTAAGTAGCAATAGATATGTCTAAAACGCTGATTAAAACTCAGACGGTGGAATGGAAAGACCTTAAATGGCGCAAGCTAGAAAGGGTTACTTTCAAGTTGCAAAAACGAATATTTCAAGCGAGTGAACGAGGCGATGTTAAAGCAGTTCGCAAACTTCAAAAAACCCTGATTAATTCCTGGAGTGCTAAATGTATTGCAGTCAGAAGGGTAACACAAGATAACCAAGGTAAAAATACAGCCGGAGTAGATGGAATCAAAACACTGAATCCTAAACAACGTATGAACTTGGTAGGTAAGTTAAAGTTAACTAATAAGGTATATCCAACTCGCAGAGTTAATATTCCCAAACCTGGTACAACTGAAACTAGACCATTAGGAATACCCACAATAAATGACCGTGCATTACAAGCGTTAGTAAAACTAGCAATGGAGCCAGAATGGGAGGCTAAATTCGAGCCAAACAGTTATGGATTCCGACCAGGACGTTCCTGTCACGATGCAATCGGAGCAATATTTAACAGTATTAGTCTAAAAGCCAAATATGTGCTTGATGCTGACATTGCTAAGTGCTTCGACCGCATAGACCACAAAGCGTTAATCTCTAAAATAAGTACATACCCCACATTAAGCCGTCTACTCAAGACATGGCTCAAAGCAGGGTACATGGACGGAAAAGAACTTTTTCCTACTAATGATGGTACACCACAAGGAGGGATTATTTCACCCTTACTTGCGAATATTGCCTTACATGGTATGGAAGAAAGAGTTAAGCAATATGCAGAAACTCAAAAAGGGCAGAAACGGGATAATTGTAAAGCCCTTAGTCTAATCCGTTACGCCGACGACTTCGTAATAATCCACGAGGATTTAAACGTTGTCAAAAAGTGTCAAGAGATAATTGCTAACTGGTTAAGTGACATGGGACTGGAATTAAAACCGAGTAAAACAAAATTAACCCACACTCTCAATGAAATTGATGGAAATGTTGGGTTTGAGTTTCTAGGATTCCATATACAACAATACAAAGTAGGTAACTACAGATGTGCCAAAAATGGACATGGAACACCACTAGGTTTTAAAACATTAATCACACCCTCAAAAACCAAAATAAAAACTCATCTTGTCAAAATAGCTGAAGTAATAGACACCCATAAAAACGCGCCTCAAGCTGCTCTAATCAGTAAGCTGAACCCTATTATTAGAGGCTGGTCAAACTATTATTCAACAGTTGTTAGTAAAGAAACCTTCTCAAAGGTTGATCATCTAACGTATGACAAGTTGAGAGCTTGGGCAAGAACGAGGGGAAAAGGGAACATCAATAAAGACAAATACTGGAGAACAGTAAGCGACAGAAATTGGTGTTTCAGTACAGAAGATGGATTAAAATTACTCACCCATAGCAGTACGCCAATCGTCAGGCATACAAAGGTTAAAGGTGAAGCTAGTCCGTTTGATGGTAACTGGACATACGGTCGTAAACGACGTGGAGAATACCCAGGAACTTCTAACAGAGTTTCCAAATTAATTAAGAAACAAAAGGGTATTTGTCCACACTGCGGTTTGTATTTTTCAAGTACAAATATTGTAGAAGTTGACCATATAATACCAAAATCGTTAGGTGGAAAAGATACCTACGATAACCTGCAACTTTTACACAAACATTGCCACGACACAAAAACGGCGAGTGACGGTTCCTCAACAATCAAAGGGTTAATTCCCTTAGAACAAGTTGAGAATTACAACGTAAACCCGTTTTGAATCGTATCCATAACAAGGATGAAGTTATCAAGGAGCCGTGTGAGGTGAAAGTCTCACGCACGGTTCTGAAGGAGAGGTTAGGGGGGTAACTCCCTAATCGACTCTAACTTGGGATTTTTGCTAAGGCAAAAATCCCAATTCAAAAAATTTTTTTTGGGGGTGCGGTCAATTTGAGGTAGAGTTCCCATTGGTTTTTGCTTCCTGTAGAATGGTTTATTGTTGAGTCAGTCTGGCTCTGTCGCCGGACTTGAGTTATGAGTTGGTATTTCTACCTTTGGACAGATGAAAATTTATATCAACAGCCTAATAGCGTTTCCTTAGGTTGTCAATGAGTTAGCTGATCATTTACAAACCCTTTACATTTCTCTGGGGTATTTTATAGAAATCATCAAAAAAGTCGCCGCGATTTGACGTAGCCGGGGCGCGGGTTTATGATCTTATTGATTTTATGTGTTTGTGTTATAGTCAAAAAACCAGTAAGTATAAATAACCATCTGCGTTGATCTGTACTATATTATTTCCCTGTAACACGATGAAATTTATTAACCCCAAAACAGACTACGCCTTTAAAAAAATCTTTGGCTCCGATCAAAGTCAAGATATTTTAATTAGTTTCCTGAATGCCATTGTCTATCAAGGGGAGACTTTCATCACTTCTTTAGAAATTATTGATCCCTACGCACCCGGCAGAATTTCTGGTTTAAAAACCACTTATTTTGATGTCAAAGCTAAATTGAATAATGGGGAAAATGTGTTAATTGAAATGCAGGCATTGAATGTGCCAGCTTTTGGAAAAAGAATTCTTTATAACACGGCAAAAATGTATGTAAATCAACTTAAATTAGGGGAAGTTTATCCAGAATTGAGATCAGCAATTGGCGTAGCTGTGACCGATTTTATCATGTTTAATGAACATAATAAAGTGATTTCACAATTTACGCTCAAGGAAGATGAGTTACTACTGAATTATCAACATAGTTCGTTAAAATTAGTATTTGTGGAGTTACCCAAATTTAATAAAACCCTGGAAGAGTTAAGTAATATTACGGATAAATGGCTTTACTTTTTACGCAAAGCACCGGATTTAGAAGTAGTGCCAGAATCTATGTCAATTGTACCAGAAATTGAGAAGGCTTTTACGATCGCCGATCGGGTAAACTTAAGTTTAGAGGAAATAGATGATTTGGAGAAACGAGAACAGTTTGAACGGGAAAGAATAGGTGTTATTGAGTTGAGTAAGGCTGAAGCTCGGGCTGAAGGACGAAATGAAGGACGAAATGAAGGGCTGACTCAAGGACGGGCTGAAGGTATTGAAATTGGTGAGCAAAGAGGTCAAATAAATCTGATTAAACGCCTATTACAACGACAATTAGGTGAACTCAATCAATCAATAGAAGATAGTTTATCACAGCTATCATCAGAGCAATTATCAGCTTTAGCTGAGGCTATTTTCGACTTTTCTAGTATAGCTGATTTATCTAGTTGGCTAGAAACTAATTGCCCTAATTGAACATGAATGAGGCGATGTCCACTTACAAGCTATAATGTTACATTTTGGATAGATTAAGTCTATGTCTTCAGACTCTATGAACAACGATCAAGCAATTTTGAATACCACCCAAGAACATGAGATTTTTGGCGATCGCGAGTTGCCATCTTGGTTAACCGAACAACAAATCAGCCTCGCTTGTACGACTTATCAAACTAGCAGATTAATGTTAATTGGTAGCAATCCCGAAACTAATACTATTTCTGGATATTGGCGGATCTTTGATCGCGCTATGGGACTTTACTGCACACCAGAACGCCTTTATTTAAGCTCAAAATATCAACTTTGGCAATTAGATAATGTCTTAGCTGCGGGAGCGCAATATCAAGGTTATGATCGCTTATATATACCAAGAATTGGCTATACTACAGGAGATATCGACATTCACGATATTGCTGTAGATAAAAATAACCAAATCATTTTTATTAGCACATTGTTCAATTGTATAGTAACATTGAGCGATCGCCATAGTTGTAAACCTCTCTGGAAACCGCCCTTTATCTCACAATACATCAACGAAGATCGCTGTCACCTCAACGGTTTAGCAATGGTGGAAGGGGAAGCGAAATATGTCACCGCCGTGAGTCAGTCGGATAATGACAAATCTTTATATTTCTTTGGGATATTTTACAGAAATCATAAAAAAGTCGCAGCGATTTAACGTGGCGCGAGGGCGGGTTTATGATATTATTGATTTTATCTGTTTGTGTTATAGTCAAAAAAAGTAAATATAAATAACCATCTGCGTTGATCTGTACTATATTATTTCCCTGTAACACGATGAAATTTATTAACCCCAAAACAGACTACGCCTTTAAAAAAATCTTTGGTTCGGATCAAAGTCAAGATATTTTAATTAGTTTCCTGAATGCAATTGTCTATCAGGGTGAGACTTTCATCTGTAGGTGATTTATCTAGTTGGCTAGAAACTAATTGTCCTAATTGAACATGACTGAGGCGATGCCTAAGTTCCTACCTATATTATTTTCTACTAACACCATGAAATTCATTAACCCCAAAACCGACTACGCCTTTAAAAAAATCTTTGGCTCCGATCAAAGTCAAGATATTTTAATTAGTTTCCTAAATGCAATTGTCTATCAAGGTTGGTTTTCAATTTGGCACTCACCCCAAAACAGGCCGTAGAACTGTGCGATCGCAATTTTGGGATTGGTGGCGATGGGGTAATTTTTGCCCTACCTGGAACCCCCACCACTGACTATACCATGCGAATTTTTAACTCTGATGGGTCAGAGGAATTACCTGGAGGTTGCCTTGATATTGAATGGTCAAATAACAATCAGCATTTGTACATGACAGGGCCAGCACAACGGGTGTTTACGGGGGAATATTAAAAATCTAAAAATCTAAAATTCAAGCATTTTTCCAATACATATAAGTTTCTGATCCGATTTTATCCTGTTCTTCTTGATAAATTTGATCTAAACATTTAAACAATGCTTTAGCTTGATTTTCTAATCCCAATAGTTTTAAACTGGTTAAAATTCGAGTCAGACGTAAATAGTTATGATTCCGCCAACCAATCCACTGTTTTTTTCTATCTTGATAGGTTTCACTTTTAATGATTTTTATTGGTTGAGATGGCGGTCATGATCCCATTGCCAAATATCTTCGATTTTCCGTCCTTGATCATCAGCAGATAAACCTACATAGAAAAGAATTAGAGTATCCTGATTGTTTGAATTCATAGCAAGTAATAGATGGATAATTTTTAGGATTAGCCAAGGATTAAAACCCCTGGCTAATTTAATTATAAATCTTGATGGGTAAATGGTTTAGCATTACTGCCGGAATAGGTTGCTACAATATGTCCATCCCCAACAATTTGATATTTATATGTTACTAATCCTTCCAGACCAACGGGGCCGCGGGGGGGCATTTGTTGGGTACTAATTCCCACTTCTGCACCGAAACCATAACGAAATCCATCCGCAAAACGAGTGGAACAATTATGAAATACTCCCGCCGCATCCACTTGATTTAAAAAGGTATTTGCTGTGGCTTGATCTTCTGTTACAATAGCATCAGTATGACCCGAACCATAGGTATTAATATGGGCGATCGCTTCTTCTAAATTCCCGACTATTTTAATCGATAATATTAAATCGGTATATTCTGTTGACCAATCTTCCTCGGTCGCTGGCTTAATATTAACGATTGCTAAAGTTTTAGCATCCCCTCGCAATTCAACATTTTTAGCTTGTAAGGCTGTTACCGCTTCTAATAAAAATTGAGAGGCTATTTCTTGATGAACTAATAACGTTTCTACGGCATTACAGGCGGCAGGATATTGAGTTTTAGAATCAACGGTAATCGCGATCGCTTTTTTGATATCCGCCAATTTATCAATATAAACATGACAAATTCCTTCAGCATGACCTAATACCGGAATTCGAGTATTATCCTGAACAAACTTAACGAAAGAATTAGAACCACGCGGAATAATTAAATCAACATAATCATCTAATCGCAATAATTCTAAAATTTCTTCCCTTGTTGTTAACAGTTGCACTGCATCAGGATTAACAGCCGTTTGGGATAATCCTTGACGAATGGCTTTTACTAAGGCTTGACAGGAATTAATTGCTTCTTTTCCTCCTTTTAAAATTACCCCATTTCCTGATTTAATTGCTAAAGCTGAAATTTGAATCACTGCTTCAGGACGTGCTTCAAAAATTACTCCTAAAACCCCTAACGGACAAGTGATTCTTTTGAGAGTTAATCCTTGATCTAATTCCCGATGAATTTGTACCACTCCCACCGGATCAGGCAATTTGGCAACGTCTCTTAATCCTGCAATGGTACTATTTAATTTAGTTGCATCAAATTTAAGGCGATTATATAACGGTTTTGCAATTCCTTCGGCTTCTGCTGCGCGACAATCGACTTCATTCGCTGCAATAATTTCCGGTGCTGCTGCTTCTAAGGCTTGAGCAACGGCTTCAATGGCTTGATTTTTTTCTGTTGTTGATAATATTCCTAATTTTTGCGCCGATAAACGAGTTTTTGCAGCGAGATCAACGAGAGGAATAGAAAGAGTTTCCGAAACTGTCATTGTTAAAATTTAACCTCTAAATCTGGAAAAAGATTACTATTTTTTATGATATAGCATGGAACAGGGAACAGGGAACAGGGAACAGGGAGCAGGGAGCAGGGGGAGCAGGGGGAGCAGGGGAGGCAGGGGAGGCAGGGGAGGCAGGGGGAGAAATAATTAACTTCTGTTTCCCTCAACCGTCAACAGTCGTAGGGGCGGGGTTACCCCGCCCCTACCAGCCAACCATCAACCATTAACAGCGATGGCAAATTCTGAGATGATGGGGGAGCTAGGACTATTGATATCAGTGTATAGCTTGTATGCGAATTGCTCTTTTCACTGAGACGTTTTTACCCAAAATTGATGGGATCGTGACGCGGCTGTCTCATACGGTCGAACAGTTGCAACGGTTGGGAGACCAAGTATTAGTGATTTCGCCAGCAGGGGGACTCACGGAATACAAGGGGGCTAGGATCTATGGGGTTGAGGGAGTTCCTCTACCCATGTACCCAGAGTTAAAACTGGGCATTCCCCATCCGGGTATTGGTGTGGAATTAGAGAAATTTCGACCGGATTTGATTCATGTTGCGAATCCAGCCATTTTGGGGCTAGGAGGTTTATATTATGCCAAAAAGTTAAATATTCCTTTAGTTGCATCCTACCATACCCATTTACCCCAATATTTGCATCATTATGGCTTAGGAATGTTGGAGGAGGTACTGTGGAGTATGTTAAGAGCCGCCCATAACCAAGCCCAGTTAAACCTTTGTACCTCAACGGCAATGGTACAAGAACTCGGTAATCATGGGATTGAACGGCTGGATTTATGGCAACGGGGAGTCGATACGGAACTGTTCCAGCCTGAGTTAGCCAGTGTGGAAATGCGGGATTTTCTCAGTCAAGGACACCCAGACAGTCCTTTATTACTCTATGTGGGTCGTTTGGGGGCAGAAAAAGAAATTGAACGGATTAAACCCGTTTTAGAGAGAATTCCGAATTCTCGTTTGGCCCTTGTGGGAGATGGCCCTAACCGTCAAGTTTTAGAAGCTTATTTTCAGGGAACTCCTACCCATTTTGTCGGCTATCTCCGGGGGAAAGACCTGGCAACGGCCTATGCTTCAGCCGATGCCTTTATTTTCCCCTCTCGTACCGAAACTTTAGGGTTAGTGCTATTGGAAGCAATGGCCGCAGGAACTCCAGTGGTGGCGGCTCGGTCTGGAGGGATTCCTGATATTGTCACCGATGGCATTAATGGCTATTTGTTTGATCCCGGTGACGAAGATGGGGCAATTACAGCAACTCAACGGCTATTGGCAAACCCCCAAGAACGGGAAACCCTACGCCAAAATGCCCGTTTAGAAGCAGAACGGTGGGGATGGGCGGCGGCGACTCAACAGCTACGATCTTACTATCAAGGGATTCTCAGCCGTTACTCTTTGCCATCTGTTGCTTAGGGTTCACCAGAAATTTTAGATTGAAGACAAGGATGGAAACCATCACCATCTCTTGTCTGCTATTATCAACTCATTCCATGCTCTCTTAGTTGGGAAGGTTATTCAACAGTACAAGTTTTGTTAACAGATGCTCATGTATGCTATAGTTTAAGACATGGCATACATACCACTCAGGAAAGCGGTCGAATTTCTGGGTCTACATCCAAATACGTTGAGAAAATACGCCGATGAAGGGAAGATCAAAAGGGAAGGATTGCAGGGGTTACTGGTCAGACTTATGCGAGGCGATCAGCTCACAATTGTTGTTGCCTGTAGAGACAGATTGTGTCGATTCGGATTTCAATTATTCGAGTTTATGGCACAACAAAACGGTGGCAACATCGTGGTTCTTGAAAATTCTGTACACAGTCCAGAAGCCGAACTCACAGCCGATCTTCTCTCCATCCTTCACGTCTTTTCTTGTCGGATGCAATAACTCAGAAGCTACATCAAAAAAATCAAAGAAGATCCGAATATACCTAAATCCTGAACAAAGAAAATTACTCAAACAATGGTTCGGAGTTAGCAGATTCGTCTACAACGAAACCATTAAATATTTGCAGCAACCTGACACAAAAGCGAACTGGATGGCAATTAAAACAGGAATCTTAAACGGATTACCTGAATGGGCTAAACCCGTCCCTTATCAAATTAAATCAATAGCCATCA
>CAITND010000214.1 GCA_903893625.1 uncultured Oscillatoriales cyanobacterium | reverse complement strand
TTGTCTAATATTTGCTGGTTACATCTCTATTTTCCCACGCTTACTGATTAGATCATATGCCCCATAGTCGTCTGTTTTGTCGCGATCGCTTGCCCCATAGTCGTCTGTTTTGTCGCGATCGCACTCCGTCGAACTCACGTTGATTTAGGTAATATTGAAGATTACAATTCTTGACATATCAGCATAGTAAATGGAAACGGCTAAGTTATCACAAAAAAAGCTGTAGAGGTTAGAATTGAATACTAAACCCCTACAATAAAATATTGCAACCTATTTAGGATTGCTAGATATATTGGGTTTTCTCAACATTAGAGCTTTAGGTTGAGATTTCGGACGCACGCGATAAACTTTGAATTTATTTAATGCAATACTAGCGGATTGTGCAACTGAACTTTGAGTATCTCGTAATGCTTTTTGTAAAATCGGAATCACTTGATGAGAGGGAATATTTCCTAATGCAATAATCGCTTCCTGACGAACACGGGGATCAAGATCTTGACTCAGACGAGTCAAAATAGGAATCGTTTGTTGTACTTCCCGACTCAGGCGACGAGAAGCGGTAATTTTTCCTAATGTTGCTGCAACTGCATAACGCACTTGAGGATTAGAATGTTGAAGATATCCTGTTAAGGTGTTAATTGCTGCTAAGTTTCCCGATGTTCCAATCGTCAAAATTTGCTCAATTAATTGTTCCTCTGACGTTGCTTTTATTGGGGGTAATGTGATTTTTTCTGCTTTAATAATAGCAGGATCAGTAATAATTTCTGAAACCGGGGATGATTCGGCAATTGTAGACTCAGTAATAATTTCTGAAACCGTCGGTGATTCTACAACTGTAGACTCAGTAATTGCTTCTGCAATAGTCGGTGATTCTACTTCAATAACAGTGAGTTGTTGTTCTGGAACTTCCTCCTCAACAACGGGGGTTTCCTCTGATGTTTCCGGTAAAGTGAGGGTAAGTTCAACTGCTGGAGTTGATTCTTCTGTCAAAATAGGAGATTGAACCTCCTGATCACCGAAAGACTGACTCGATGCTTGAACCTGTGCTTGACTGGCTTCTAATTCAGCATTCACTTGTTCCAGCATAGTTTGATACTGAGTCAAAATTTGATTCAGTTCTGTAATTTGAGCTTCACTTTGTTGCAACTGTTCCGTGAGTTGCTGTTGTTGAGTTTCAGATTCAGTCAGGGATTGACTCACCTGTTGAATTTGAGTATCCTTCTCCTGTAACTGTATACCAATTTGTTCCAGTTGCGCTTGATATTCAGTTTCTACCGTTTGTCTAACTTGCTGAAGTTGATTTTGATGTTCCTGTTGTAACTGTTGAACGGTTTGTTGTTGACGAATCTGATGTGATTTTTCCTGTTCCTCCCGTTCTTGACGAATTCTGCCCTCTATAGTTTGTTGTTGCTGGGAAATCTGTTTTTGAAACAACGTGTAGGCAATTGCCACCCCGACACAAACTCCAATGATGAACATAACCACTAAATTGACCAAAACCATAAAATCACTCCTATTTAATCCAAAACGAATATAATCTCTCAAGATATGTATATGTTGCTTATCTGAATTCGTCAATGCAAACGTCATCTGAATCTATTATCGTTCGCGCTCACGTTTTTGTATCGGGACAAGTGCAAGGGGTGGGATATCGCTACTACACCCAAAAACAAGCGACTCATCGAGGAATTCAAGGTTGGGTGAGAAATTTAGCCGATGGTCGAGTTGAAGCGGTATTTGAGGGACATCAAAACACCGTGGATGGAATGATTCAATGGTGTTATCAGGGGCCAAAATCTGCCCATCCTAGCGATGTGATCGTCAATTTTGAACAACCAGAAGGTTTACAAGGGTTCGAGATTCGATCTTGAAAGGGGTGTTGACCGTTGACTGTTGACCGTTGACTGTTGACCGTTGACCGTTGACCGTTAACTGTTGACCGACAATCAACAATATCCGACCTCTAACACCCCCTTGAAGACCTCTAAATTTTAGACTGAACAAACTCCTCTAAGCGTTGAATGCCTTTTTCAATCGTGATTAAATCCGTTGCGTAGGATAAACGAATATGATCATCATTTCCAAAGGCTTGACCGGGTACGGCAGCCAACTGTTTTTCTTCTAGTAATAAATTACAGAATTCAACAGAATTTAAACCCGTTTTACCAATATTAATGTACATATAAAATGCACCATCCGGTTTCAGACAACTAATCCCTGGAATTGCATTTAATAACTCAAACATCACGGCTCGCCGTTTAGCAAAGGCTAGACGCATTTCTTCAACACAATCTAACGAGTTTTCTAACGCTGCGATCGCACCATATTGAGCAAATGTACAAACATTAGAGGTACTATGACCTTGTATACGAGTTGTGGCTTTAATAATATCCAAATCTCCCGCTAAATAGCCAATTCGCCACCCCGTCATCGCAAAGGATTTCGCAAAACCACTACTAATTAAGGTGTATTTATAGCTTTCGGGATGAGCCGATGCAATACTTAAATGTTTGGCATCATCATAAATAATTTTAGAATAAATTTCATCCGAAACCACTAAAATTCCCGCTTCAACCACCACTGCTGCTAAGGCGCGAATTTCATCCGGGGTATACACCATTCCTGTAGGATTTGATGGAGAATTCAAAACAAAAAGTTTCGTCTTCGGTGTAATTGATTGACGCAGCATTTCCGGCGTTATTTTATAACCTGTATCCGCACCCGTCGTAACAATAATCGGAATCCCTTCCACCAGTTTTACCATTTCAGGATAACTTAACCAATAGGGAGACGGAATAATCACTTCATCCCCAGGATTGATCACCGCCACCATCAAATTGTAGAGGGAATGTTTACCGCCATTAGTAACAACAATATTGTCACTTTTATAGTCTAAACCTGTTTCTTCACTTAAGGTTTGAGCAATTAATGAGCGTAACTGGGGTTCCCCGGCTGCTGGGCCATAGCGAGTTTTGCCTTCGTCTAAGGCTTTTTTAGCCGCAGCAACAATATGCTTAGGGGTATCGAAGTCTGGTTCGCCTACGCTAAAATTTAAGACATCCATCCCCTCAGCTTTCATGGCCTTTGCCTTCGCTGAGATCGCCAGCGTTACAGACGGCGGAACCTTTTCGACTCGCGCTGCTATCTTCATATTTCTTCCCCCTTGGAGACTCCCGAATTACCTATACTCAGGTTAGCGCTTAGAGGAAAAGGGGGTCGGGGTCTATGCTGCATAAGTAAGTATCTCCAGATAAAAGGAAACCGTTTAATAATGTCTAATTCTCTGTTTCAATCTTTAGATTTTAGGAGGGGGATTGCATCGTGGCAACCCATTTGTTATGGGATGATAACATTGTATTATGATAATTGCTAGTATTTTTCTACAATAAATCTTAATCTGTTAGCCTTCAGGAAGGATTGTTAAGGGTTCAAAGTTAAGAAAATTGGAAATTCATCCCTATTGCCTATTGCCTATTGCCTATTGCCCGGAAATTTATAACCCCCATCACCTAGAATTGCTATATGAGATTTATTAATCCCAAAACAGATTTTGCCTTTAAAAAAATATTTGGCTCTGAAGATAGCAAAGATATTTTAATCAGTTTTTTAAATAGTATTCTTTATCCCGACAATCCCCAGATTGAAGATTTAACGATTCTCAATCCCTATCAAGCTCCTAAAATCCGAGGGATTAAAGATACTTATTTGGATGTCAAAGCCACAATCACGGGAAATAAAACCGTTATTATTGAAATGCAGATCTTGAATATAGAAGGATTTGAAAAACGAATTTTATACAATGCAGCTAAAGCCTATTCAATTCAGTTAAAAAGTGGCGAAGATTACACCTTATTAAATCCGGTTATTGCCGTTACAATTACTGATTTTGAGATGTTCCCCCATCTGGATAAAGTCATTTCTCGGTTTATTTTAAAAGAAAAAGAGTTTTTAGTTGATTATCTGATTTATGATATTGAATTAGTTTTTGTAGAACTTCCCAAATTTAATGTCTCAATTAATGAGTTAGAAACTTTAACGGATAAATGGATATATTTTATTAAAAGTGCTAAAACTTTAGAAACTGTTCCTGAAACAATGGCAAATATTCCTCAACTCAAAAAAGCCTTTACCATTGCCAACGAAACTACCTTAACCCCAGAAGAACTAGAAGATTTAGAAAAACGGGAAATCTATATTTATGATCAACGCAATGCCATTAAAAAAGCGGTTCGATTAGCGAGAGAAGCAGCCTTAAAACAAGGAATTCAACAAGGAATTCAACAAGGAAAACAAGAATCTAAACTAGAAATTGCCAGACAACTAATCGGCTTATTAGATGATCAAACCATCAGCCAAACCACCGGATTAAGTATAGAACAAATTCAACAATTGAGACAAAAATAAGAAACTCCCAGTTAAAAAGTCTCCTGGTTTCTATTTGCTATCTCCCGTAGAGACTCGCCATGGCGAGTCTCTACCCCAAAAACTCTAATTTAGACAACGGATTGAGACTAGCTATATAATGAAGCGATACGCATAGCGCGTTTTCCTATCCCTTATTCTTGAGTTTGATTGTACTCGATGCTGAATTTTTACTTTGATACGGAAACAGATACTCACAAGTCCTTTGAGTTACCCGGCGCTCGCCCCCATTATAACCCCGACCGTCCAGGCCAAGTGGAACATATTTTTCTGGACTTAGTTCTCGATATTCCTAATCAAAGTTTTCAAGGAACTTGTACCCTACATTTGAATCCCATTAAAAGTGGAATTGACACCTTAACTTTAGATGCAGTTAACTTAGAAATACAAGAGGTAAAAATTGATCAAAATCAGCAAGAGTTCGACTATGATGGGGAACAGTTACAGATTTCTCTGGGTCAACCCACAACCGTTAATCAGTTAATTAAATTGGTGATTAGTTATTCAGTCACCCATCCCCAACGCGGACTCTATTTTATTAGTCCCAATAAAGATTATCCTGACAAACCCATTCAAGTTTGGACACAGGGAGAAGATGAAGATTCTCGCTTTTGGTTTCCTTGTTTTGACTACCCCGGACAACTCGCAACTTCAGAAATTCGGGTACAAGTTCCTAAACAATATTTAGCTATTTCTAATGGTGAATTAATTCAAACCGAAACGAAAGGTAAAACTAAAATTTACCATTGGTCACAAAAACAAGTTCATCCCACTTATTTAATGACCTTAGCGGTGGGTGATTTTGCCGAAATCAAAGACGAATGGACTGGAATTCCGGTTTTATATTATGTTGAGAAAAATCGCCAAGAAGATGCTCTCCGTAGCATGGGGAAAACCCCGCAAATGATTGAATTTTTCTCTCAATATTTTGGCTATTCCTATCCTTATCCTAAATATGCTCAAGTTTGTGTAGATGACTTCATTTTTGGAGGAATGGAAAATACCTCAACAACTTTATTAACCGATCGCTGTTTATTAGACGAACGAGCTACCTTAGATAATCGTAACACAGAAAGTTTAGTTGCCCATGAATTAGCCCATCAATGGTTCGGGGATTTAGTAGTAATTAAACATTGGTCACACGCCTGGATTAAAGAAGGGATGGCGACCTATACTGAGGTATTATGGACAGAACAACAATATGGCAAATCAGAAGCGGCGTATTACCGTTTAAACCAAGCCAGAAACTATTTTTCTGAGGATAGTTCCCGTTATCGTCGTCCCATTGTCACCCATATTTATCGAGAAGCCATTGAACTTTATGACCGCCATTTGTATGAAAAAGGCGCTTGTGTTTATCATCTAATTAAAACAGAATTAGGGGATGAACTCTTTCAAAAAGCGATTCAAACCTTTGTACAAGATAACGCTCATAAAACCGTAGAAACCATTGATTTATTACGATCTCTGGAAAAATCAACCGGGTCTAATTTACTTCCTCTATTTGATCAATATGTATTTCGAGGCGGACATCCTGATTATAAAGTCTCTTATAGTTGGGATAATAATAGTAAATTAGCCAAAATTACGATTAAACAAGCTCAAGCCAAAGACAGCGAGAAACTCAGCGAGAAAAACTTATTTGATTTAAAAATACCCATTGGTTTTGGATATAAACCGGATAAAAAAGCTCCTGAAACTCCTGTTCCCCTTAAAACCTTTACGGTTAGAGTCCATGAACGGGAACAAACCTTCTATTTTCCTTTAGAAGAAAAACCTGCTTTTATTAGCTTTGATGTTGATAATAATATTCTCAAAACTTTGACTTTAGATTATGCAGTTGCTGAATTAAAGGCACAATTGCAATATGATCTCGATCCGATTTCTCGAATTTATGCAGCCAAAGCCTTAGCTAAAAAAGGAGGATTAGAAGCCGTTAAAGCCTTGTCAAATGCCTTAAAAAATGATAAATTTTGGGGAGTTCGCGTTGAAGTTGCTAAACAATTAGTTCGAGTTAAATTAGATCAAGTGTTTGAGGGATTAGTAGCGGGATTAACCGATAACGATGCTCGTGTCAGACGTGCCGTGATCAATAGTTTAGCTAAACTGAAAACCACCGAAAGTTATCAAGTCTTAAAACCCCTTTTAGAAAAGGGAGATCCCAGTTATTTAGTAGAAGCTGCAACAGCAACAGGATTAGGAGAAATTGCCGCCACCCATTGTGAGGATAAACATCTGATTGAACAAACCATTAAACTCTTAAAATCCGTTCTCAAAGAACGGGAAGGATGGAATGAAGTCGTGCGTTCTGGGGCAATTTCAGGACTGAGTAAAATCAAAACCTCAGAAGATGCCTTAAACCTGATTTTAAAATATACCGCCCCCAGTATTCCCCAAGCGTTACGGTTAACTTCTATTCGAGCTTTAGGCAGTATTTCTACAGGTCAAACCCCAACAAATACAGAGCGAATTTTACAACGCTTAGAAGAATTATCCAATGAAACCTTTTTCCTAACTCAAGTCGCCGTTGTCGCCTGTTTAGAACAGATGGAAATTCCAAAAGCGATGGATGTGCTACAATCTTTAGCCGACCAAACCCTAGACGGACGAGTTCGCCGCCGAGCCGAAGAAGCCATTCAAACCGTTCAGGGAAAAATTGGTTCCGAACCTGCGTTGAAAAAACTACGCGAAGAACTTGACAAAATCAAAAAAGAAAATCAAGGACTTCGGAGTCGCCTCGAAACCTTAGAAGCGAAAAGCAAATCCAGTAAGCAGTGAACTACCCACACTTCTCTACGAGTAAGTGTGGGCTTCCAACTTCGACGGGGATAGCATCTGATAGAACAGAAGTTTTACCAGATGACTTACATCCCCTCAGATTGGCAGTATCGCTAGTTCCTAACGACAAAATCCG
>CAITND010000213.1 GCA_903893625.1 uncultured Oscillatoriales cyanobacterium | reverse complement strand
TTCAGTCCCGATGGTCGGACGTTAGCCAGTGGGAGTTATGACAACACGATTAAATTGTGGCGAGCACGGTAGGGGCGGGTTCGAGTAGCAGAAACCGGGTTTCTAAAGATATCTTGATTTGTGCAAATTAACTTAATTAGAAACCCGGTTTCTTTCGGTATTTGCGATCGCATTTGGGGTGGGTTTAGCATTCGGGGCGGGTTTAGCCAGATTTATACTAATTAACAGAGATGGTCTCGAACCCGCCCCTACAATTGGGGGATTTAATAATAGGGGAAAGTGCGATCGCTATAATTAATATTATGGAAAGTCAACCCAGGGAGATTCAACGTTATGTGACACCAGATGGTAAAATTCCCAGGACTTACGCAAGCAGGCTATATATAGCGTGTCAAAAGTAGGCGATCGCATACCAATGATCATAGGAATCGCCCTAAAAAGTCCTAATTATTTATTTTCCCCCCAATGTTGGGGGCTAGGGGGCTAGATGGCTTAAAATGTATAGTGTTAGGTTATGAAGGATTGATCAGCAGTTTTAGAACGGATTTCTAAAGCAGCAATATTTGCCCCCTAAATCCCCCAAAATTGGGGGACTTTAAGAGTACGAATCCCTAAGCGACGCTAAAACTCAATATAAAATAGATGCAAGGTTAGAACGAATTGCGTTAGGTAATTTAGTTTGGGGGAGATAAAAGCACCCAAAAACAAGATATTCGTCAAGCTCAGGAGTATTGGAAAGATTATGACAAACATTAAAATACCAACTTCTAAACCCTATCATGATTTTATCATTGAAAAGCTGAAAAATTCTGAACACGCTGCGGGTTTTTTGACCGCAATATTAGAAGAAGAAAACCCCGAACCTGAATTATTGAAAAATGCGATCGCTAAAGTAATTGAAGCAAAATATCAAAATCAAGATTTATCAAACGAAGCCAAATTATGTTATGAAAAACTTAATCACCTGTTAACAGAATCAGGTTGTGCTGAAATTTATGGTTTTATTGAATTATTGAATAGTTTGGGATTTGAGATTTCAATTCATGTTAAAGAATATATTACAGAAGTTGAGGAAGAAGAACCTGCGATCGCCTTCAGAAACAGAGTTTCTCAAGATATCTTGATTTGTGGCAATTAACTTAATTAGAAACCCGGTTTCTTTGGGTATTGCGATCGCATTGGGAGATTTGATAATATGGGAAAGTGCGATCGCTTGTTTCTAAATAAACCCGATCTGTTAAAAGATTAACAAACAAATGAATCAAAAATATAAACTATATCTTGATGTTTGTTGTTTAAATCGTCCCTTTGATGACTGGTCACAAGAGAGAATTCGCTTAGAAGGTGAAATAATTTTATCAATTTTTGAAAGAATTATAGCTCAGGAATGGGAACTTATTTCTAGTGAAGCGATTGAAGTAGAACTCTTAAAAATGAAAAACCTTGATAAACTACAAAATATTCAAAGATTGCTAAGTTTAGCCACAACCTCTATAATAATTAACAGTAGCATCGATCAGCGATCGCAAGAGCTAGAAAATTTAGGATTTGGACTCTATGACTCATTTCACATTGCTTGTGCTGAAATGGCTCAAGTCGATGTATTACTAACAACTGATGATCGCTTACTAAACCGAGTTAGTCGTTATATAGATCGTTTTAATGTTACTATCTCAAATCCTGTCATTTGGCTAATGTCTGTTTTTCAAACCAAAGGAGAATCTAACGATGACATCCCTTGAACTTCGAGAAAAAGGCTATCAAATTCTAGTTGAACACTTAGGTCAAGTTGCTACCCTTCGTTTTCTACAAGAATTTAATTGGGGGCGGGGTGACTATACAAAAGACCGAGAAACCTTATTAAAACAGGTGACACGGGAAAGTTTTTGGCAAGATGTGGCAACCCTTCGTGCAGAAAAAGCAAACGATAATTATAGACCTTGATAAGTCAGCGCTACGAATTGTTGAAACCCGGTTTTTTGGGGTATTTGCGATCGCATTCAGGGGATTTAGCAAGATGGGGTAATTTAATCGAGATTGTCTCGAAGCCGCTCCTACAATATAGAAAAATTTCTGTTATTCTAAAACAAGGAAACAATATTATTAATTACTGTGATTATGATTAGACGAATAACAATTTATTCCGGTGAGGATGGTTACTGGGTTGTTGAATGTCCGAGTTTACCCGGTTGTGTGAGTCAGGGGAAAACCCAAGAAGAAGCATTAATCAATATTAAAGAAGCAATTCAAGGCTATATTTTAGCGTTAGAAGAAGATGGTTTACCTGTACCCCTGGAAAATGTTGAGACTTTAGAAAATTTACTGTTAGTGGTATGAGCTTTCAGAAACCGGGTTTCTCAAGATATCTGGATTTGTAGCAATTAACTTAATTAGAAACCCGGTTTCTTGGGGTATTGCGATCGCTTTCAGAAACCGGGTTTGTTTGGGTATTTGCGATCGCATTCGGGGCGGGTTTAGCATTCGGGGCGGGTTTAGCAAGATTTATACTAATTAACAGAGATGGTCTCGAACCCGCCCCTACAATTAGGGGATTTGATAATATGGGAAAGTGCGATCGCTTGTTTCTAAATCAACCCATGACAATCACCCTAATTATCCTAACATAACCCAAACTGTAGGGGCGGGTTCGAGACCATCTTTCTATCTCAACAGAAACCTAAATAAACCCGCCCCCTCTTACTATTCCCTTTTATCCCACACCTAATACTTTCAGATGATGGGCTGCATTTCTTAACTGTTGGGTTTCTGATTTAGTTTGACTAATTCCGATAACAGTTTGTTGAGCGCCATTGTTAATAGAATTCATCGCGGTGATCACTTCTTCAATAGCGAGCACCTGCTGCTGTGAAGTTAAATAAATCTGTTGAGAACTTAAGGAAACTTGGTCAATGGCTGAGGTGACTTTACTAAAAATTGCTGTGGTTTCTTCAACCATTTTTAAATTTTTTTGAACGGTATGTTTACCATCTTCTGCCGCCACCACTGTCCTTTTAACTCCTTGTCTAATTTGCTCAATTAAGGTATTAATTCTTTGGGCAGATTCACGGGTTTCGTCCGCCAGTTTCCGAATTTCTAGCGCTACCACATTAAACCCTAAACCATGTTCTCCGGCTCTTACTGCTTCAATGGAGGCATTCAGCGCTAACATATTAGTTTGATTAGCAATATCACCGACTAGATTACTAATACTATTAATTTGTTGGGCTTGTTCATTTAGGGTCATAATTTGACGGGCAATTTCGCTAACTTTGGCTTCTAAAATTGTCATTCCTGACATGGTTTTAGAAACAGCATTAGCCCCATCCTGGGATAAAGTCAAGACTGTTTTAGCAATTTGGGTAGAGGCTTCCGCTTGTTGGGCGGCTTGACGGGAAGTACGGCCTAATTCATCCATTGTGGTTGTGGTTTGATTGACGGATGCTGCTTGTAAAGCTACAATTCTTTCCTGTTCTTCAACTGTTGCTGCAATTTCGGTGGAGGAATTAACAACGGTATTGACTAATCCTTTTAAACTCTTGCTAATCGGACGGGCGATCGCTATACTTAAAATAATTCCTAAAATTAGGGCAATTCCCGGCCCGAATATCATTCCCAAAATACTCCAACTTTTGCTAGAATTAACGGTTTGATCAGCATTAATTTTGGCGGATTCTGCTATTCTTTGATTTTCTTGAATGACTTTTTCTAAACTTGTAGCTGTAGCATAGAAAAGCGGTTGATTAATAGAGCGTGCTTGAATATGCAATTGTGATAACAGCAAGGAAGCTTGTCGGGCTTTTTCTAGTTCTGGGGAATTTTGTTGACCCTTTTTCCATAAATTGAGTTGGGTACGGTCTGGGGACAAAACACCGATTTTTTCAAATTCATAATAAAGATTAATCAGATTCTCTTGCTGTTTTTCCCACTGATTAAATCTTAATTTGAATTGTTGCCATAATTGATCTTCTTTGCTCGTTCTTGGTAAAAATTCATAGTCAGAAAATCCGGCTTTGATTAAATCAGTATCGACTTTTATTTGTTCTATAATAGCTTGTTTTTCTCGGGTTCCAAAATGACTATTTAATAGAGAAAAATCTTCAAAATAAACACTTCTAATTCCTTGATCAATTTTTTCTAACCCTAATATTGAAGGTAATCTGACAACGCTAATTTCATTTAATTCATCGCTTAAATTTAAGGTTCCTTGCCATCCCAATAAAGCCACAAAAAACACGATTAAGCCCATTAAAATAAAAGCGTTAATCAGTTTGAATTGCAATTGACAATTTTTAAAGAAATTAATAATAGTTTTCATGATAAATACTCCTGAATTTTTAAATGATTTTAGTCTATTTTTGTCTGGGAATTACGCACAAATTCAGAGTTCAAAAGTTGTTCTATATTGACTGATTTTTGAATCAATTTATTTTTTTGTAAGAACTCATAAATTTTTTGACTGGCGTAGGGTAAAGAAGTAAATGTTTCTCCGGCTTGAAAAGCGATTAAATTTTCTGACCTTCCTTTGAGTTGAATTTGAGACTCATACTCTTTTAAATCTTGAAGGGTTGATCCCGAAATAGAAGCAATAATTTGATTAGATAAATCGGGATTTTTCTGAATAAATTCAACGGTATCAAACCAACTGTTGACTAAACCTTGTACCTGCTGGGGATGGGTTTCCAGAAATTGACGAGTTACAACTAGATGATCAGAAATAGCTCCAGGGAACTCTTGAGAGGTTAATAGGGTTTGACTCCCCGGACGATTTAAAGCCTCTTGAACAAAAGGAATATAGGTAACAACTGCATCTACTTCTTCTTCCAAAAACAGGGCGATATTAGGGATTAATCCCTGATTAACCATTGTCATATCAGAGGATTTTAATTTATATTTTTCTAAAGCTAGGAGAAACATAAAATAATCGACTATTCCCGTTTCAACGGCAACTTTTTTCCCTTTTAATTGCTGAATATTTTTTAAGCCTGGTGCAACAATAACTTGATCTCCTCCGGTAGACCAATCGGTTAGAGCCACAACAACTTGATCGACTTTTGAAGTCGTTCCTAATGTATAGATTGTATCATACAAAGTCTGGCAATTTGCATCTAATTGACCCGATGCCAAGTTAGTTAATCCGGTGGTATAGTCAGAAAATTGTAAGTCAACATCAAGATAATTTTTCTCAAAAAATCCTTGCTCGGAAGCAATTTGCCAAACGGCACATCCCGGCCAATTATTAAAGCCCAGGCGAACGGTCTGAGGTTGCGTTTCTGTTTTGAGGTCGGGCTTCAATACTTGACAGCTTATAATTAAAAATAAGCAGATCAAGCTCAGGGTTAAATAAATTAAGGATTGACGCGGTTTCATAAATTTCTGCCTCATTGCTATTGAGCAGAATCGATTATTATTTTACTAACAATTCAATTTTATCTCTAAATTCAAAAGCTGCCTGAGAAACGTAATATTTTAAAACCGAATTTAACGTTAATCTATGCTTAATCTTGCTGCCTAACTTCTGCGACTGACCTCAACCTCCCCGTCAGGGTCAGGCGGGAATAAGTTAATTTTCTGGCCTGTGGCAGAGAAATCTGACCAATGCGATCGCAAATGCGTTACAATTATTAATACATTGGAACAATATTGACACTTTTCCAAAAATTCTGTTACCTAGACTCAACTTATGTCTCTCCCCATTCGCAACGTTGCAATTATTGCCCACGTCGATCACGGCAAAACGACCCTAGTGGACGCACTTCTCAGACAATCTGGTATTTTCCGTGAAGGGGAAGAGGTTCCAGATTGCGTTATGGACTCTAACGATATTGAACGGGAACGTGGGATCACGATTCTGTCTAAAAATACCGCAGTTCGCTATAAAGACACCATTATTAATATTATCGATACCCCTGGACACGCGGACTTTGGGGGCGAAGTCGAACGGGTGTTAGGCATGGTGGACGGTTGTATTTTAATCGTCGATGCTAACGAAGGGCCCATGCCTCAAACTCGTTTCGTGCTGAAAAAAGCCTTAGAAAAGGGTTTGCGTCCGATTGTTGTGATTAATAAAATTGACCGTCATCGCGCTGAACCGCACACGGCCGTTGATAAAGTTTTAGACTTATTCTTAGAACTTGGCGCCGATGATGACCAATGCGAATTCCCCTATCTGTTTGCTTCCGGTTTAGGTGGCTTTGCCAAACGCACCCTAGAGGATGAAAGCACCGATATGCAGGCAATGTTTGAGTATATCCTCGAATATGTTCCGCCTCCAGTGGGAGACCCGGCAAAACCCCTGCAAATGCAAGTCACAACCTTGGATTATTCTGAATATGTCGGGCGGATTGTGATTGGCAAAATTCACAACGGTATTATTAAAGCCGGACAACTAGCCGCCTTAATTAAAGAAGATGGCAGTATTGTTAAAAGCAAAATCTCGAAATTAATGGGATTTGAAGGCTTAAAACGGATTGAACTGCAAGAAGCATCCGCCGGAAATATTGTGGCGGTGGCTGGGTTTGCCGATGCTAATATTGGGGAAACGATTACCTGTCCGAATGAACCCCTGGCGTTACCCTTAATTAAAGTCGATGAACCGACCTTACAAATGACCTTCTCGGTGAATGACTCGCCCTTTGCAGGACAGGAAGGAAAGTTAGTCACATCACGACAAGTGCGTGACCGCTTAATCCGAGAATTAGAAACGAACGTCGCCCTGCGGGTGGAAGAAACCGACTCCCCGGATAAATTCTTAGTCTCTGGTCGGGGGGAACTCCACCTGGGTATTCTGATTGAAAATATGCGACGGGAAGATTACGAGTTCCAGGTTTCCCAACCCCAGGTGATTTACCGGGAAGTCAATGGCCAACCTTATGAACCCTACGAATATCTAGTTTTGGATGTACCGGAAGAAGGCGTCGGTAGCTGTATTGAACGCTTAGGCCAACGTCGGGCGGAAATGCAGGATATGCACGTTGGTGGCAATGGCCGGACTCAGTTAGAATTCGTTGTTCCCGCACGGGGTTTAATTGGATTCCGAGGGGAATTCATGCGGATGACTCGTGGGGAAGGGATTATGAACCACAGTTTTCTGGAATACCGCGCTTTATGTGGGGATATTGAAGCCCGTCGGAATGGGGTGTTAATCTCCTTTGAAGAAGGGGTGAGTACCTTCTATGCAATGAAAAACGCCGAAGACCGAGGAGTGTTTTTTATTAAGCCCGGTACTAAGGTATATAGAGGCATGATTGTGGGTGAACATAACCGTCCCCAAGATTTAGAGTTAAATGTCTGCAAAACCAAACAATTAACCAACCATCGGGCAGCAACGGGAGATGAACTTGTTCAGTTACAGTCCCCTGTGGATATGAGTTTAGAACGAGCTTTAGAATATATTAGCTCTGATGAATTGGTGGAAGTCACACCCCAGTCTATTCGTCTACGCAAACTCAGCAAGAAATTAGTCAAACGCTAATCTTCCCTTCAAAACAACGTAGAGACGCGCCATGGCGCGTCTCTACACGGGTTTATCACAAGCCCCATAACAAAACTATATATTTTCCGTCTCCCCCTGCTCCTCTTCTCCCCCTGCTCCTCTTCTCCCCCTGTTCCCTGTTCCCTGTTCCCTAGCGCGTAGCCCTATAGATGGTACCCAAGTGTAATAACAAAACTATATATTTTTTTCTTAAATGTGGTATAATGTTAATAATAAAAATCAATAGTAATCGTTCATCTCCCCCAAGCACTGAATAGGTGGGTGATATTTTAGCTGTTTGAGGAAGACGGAAGTAGGGAATTTTCCCGAAGGAACGCACAACACTGTTTTACCTAAAACGAAGGGTTTGTAGTGATGTTAGTACCTTCTTTGTTATCCCTTGCAATTTCCATTTTTGCAGCTTTACTGAGTGTAAGCACCAACGAAGAAATCGTTCAGGTTATTGCAAGGGGAATTGCTCTCGTCTGTCTGCTTGTGAGTTTAGTTTTAGCACCTTGGTTGGTTTTGCTGAGTTTAGCAGTTCCCCTGATGGGCGTTAAACTCGCTCAAAATGCACAATAAAGACTCCCAATCCAGGTTTAGTTTTCAGTTGGAGAATCTTTGATGGGTGATCTGTCAATTTCACTAAAAGTATTGTACCACACATAAGCAATTTCAAACTTATGCGTGGTTTTTGCTATTTAGGAATTGGGTAGATGATATTGTTCTACAATTTTTTTAGCAAAATCAGGAACGTGAGCGTCTAACTTTTCAGGATGATTCCGTTTTACATACAGATAATTGCGAGTAAAGTGAGAATCAATCGAAAATCGAGCATATTCTAACCCTCTGGGGCCGATTTTATCAATCACCACCCCCATTAATTTCGCCGCCCACATCGGTAATGTTACGCTTTGATCATAAGCGGGAATACTTTGTTGCACCGCCTGTTTGCGATTGCCTTGGGCGATTACAGGTTGGGTGTCAATTAAATCTCCAACTAAGTCTAACATTTCCTGTCCGGTTTGATTTCTAACGACAATCCATTGCCAGCCAAAAGTTGCTCCCATATATCCCACAACTAAATCCGCCAGGGAGTTAACATAATCAAAACAACTCAAACAAGAGGGGGCAAAAATATTCTTTAATTCTTTCGTATTTAACCCAAAAAATGGTACCGTTTCTAAAGAACCATCCTCATGTTTAAAGTGAATCCGAAAATCCTGCATAAATTCATAATAAACAACAGTATCTGGGGATTTACTTGTTGTTTCTAAGAATTTTTGCAATCCCGCACGGGTGACATTATCAACGCAGGGTGTTCCTAAAACATAGAGTTTTTCTAAGCCTAATTCCTTCTCAACTGCCCGCAATGCCTGAATTTGACAGCCAACCCCAATCACTAATAGACGCTTCATTTTCGACTGTTCGATTTGTTCTAAAATTGATAAATTCGGGGATAATGTAGGTTTATTGACTCTGGCTGCTAAAATTTCTTCCGGGGTTCTAGCAATTACAGGTTGAGGTTGAAAACGGTCTTCTTTGCTATTTTGAACACAAACAACCCCTTCCACTAACCCTCGGTTGAGCATTTCAATGGCAATGGTACTCACAATTCCCGTCCATTGAGCGCCTTCAATGGGTTGTTTTTTCTTGGCTTGCATCATATCTTGATGCACCCCAAAATAGACATCATCCCAGTTGTCTAAATTGCGGCTTCTTCCATGAGCTTCTGCTTCTAATTCAGCTATTTGTTGATTCAAAAAAGCACAGGCTTCTTTAACATAATGAATATAATAGGTGTCGCACAGACCGCACTCGCTACAGAGTTCCTTAGCAGGGCGACGACCCCCTGGTTTCATACCTTTAGCTTTGAGATGTTTGGCGGGTTCTTGTAGTGAAGTCATTGATAGTTGGGTTTTGTTATCTCTAAATCACAGACATGGTGGCATTTTACCATAATGGTTTAGAACGAGGGAAAATAATTAGATGATCAATAATGACTATCAGAGACAATCAAACCCTTTTTCGGCTTTCAATTTGCGATCAAAAGTAACCGTTTTTGTACAACCGACTTCATGGGAAATCACCCCAATTAAATAGTCTGAAAAATCAGCACCTCCTTGTTTAGTTCGTTGTAGAGCTTGGTAAACATTAGAACGGTTTTCAAATTCAAAAGCTGAACTTTGCAGCATGGCTTCTAAGGTGTTGAGAATGTCATCTTTACTCAACTTATACGGTTCACCTTTGAGAACCCAAACAAGCTCACAGATAACAATATTACTAATAAAGCAAGGTTGATTATTTTGAATTAAATCAACCGCTTGTTGCCACTGTTGTTGATCATCCTGGGTGAGATACCGAACTAAAATATTAGTATCAAGTCCAATCATTTGCCCCCTGATAAATAGCAGCTTCCATGTCTTCTAAACTTGCTTTTTTCATCCCAGGACGATGCAAAATCCCCGATAAACTTTCAACCGCAACATTCAGAGGAATGATTTTTACCTGTCCATTTTCATCAATGACAAATTCCACTTTACTACCTGTATCGAGTTTCAAATAGTCTCGAATGACTTTAGGAATCGTGACTTGTCCTTTACTGGTTACGGTTGTACTCGCCATGATAACGAATCTTTATTAATAATCCTTACTGTATTGTATTACATTTCTACCTAAAATCACAGACATGGTGGCATTTTACCATTTTTACGATCATCCTTAATCAACTCTCTTAAGATGTATAAATTCAAACAGAGTATTTACTGAATTAAAACCTCAGTATTATTAACTGGATACTCTCAAAAAATCAGTAAAATTACTGATTGTTTTGACTGTTGATTTAGAGTGAACTACCCACACTTCTCTACGAGTAAGTGTGGGCTTCCAGTTTCAATGGGGATAGCATCTGAAGAAACAGAAGTTTC
>CAITND010000212.1 GCA_903893625.1 uncultured Oscillatoriales cyanobacterium | reverse complement strand
TACAGGTTGTTTACCTTTCCTGTTACTGGATATACTAACATAGATTGGAGAAATATTCACGGGGAATAAATTCCCCTGGGTCGCTTTTCATCTCAGGTCTGAAGACACTGAGTTTTCAATCTCCCATCCTTTTCTTATAAAACTTCACTGAGAAGCCTAATTATAATCATTTAATTGGGTAGGGCTGTTTCATTTTAACTTTGGGGATTTTCTGATAAATTACCTAATGAAAGTGTATTGTTCTGATCTCGATCATTTAAGTCATCTAAAATGGCGACAATTTCCCGTTCAAATGTAACTTTTGCTCGATTTGTTTTGCCCCCAATATAGAGGCGATCGCCTTCTTTTAATGCCCAAATTTGAGAATGAGAAACATAACTCATGATCACACTAATCATTAATAATCCAAACCCTAAATAAACCAGGGGAATTCCCGGATCGGCTTTAATTTGTAATCCCGTACTCCCGACCACTTCATCAATAAATAAGGTTACACCATCGACTTCCGTTGACATTCCCTCTCGGACTGTTGAGACTAATTGACCCTTTCCATCATAGACTAATACCGTTCCTTTTAAGTCTCTTGCTAAGACAGAAACCCCGGCGCTAAAATCGGGTTTAATCGGAATCCAAGTTCCCCAAATTCGACCTTGACCTCCGGTGTCTAAGGGGGCCATAGGTAAGCGAAATACAGGGCTTTTATTTACTCGCACTCGTAAGGCTGCAATTCCCCAATCTGCTTGATAAAAAGTCACCCCTTGATAATGCAAAGGTTCATTAACATGAATCGTTTTACGATCCACTTCTTCCCCTTGTTGATTTAAGACGGATAAATCAGAATAAAATTGATCAATTCTGCCTTCAGGATCATAATCAATCCAAAACCGATTGACTTTAACAGCCCAATCTTTGGGAATTCGAGACTCAGAGAATTGTCCGGCATCTAGGATATTTTTAACTTGAAAAACATTGCCCCCTGGAACCATTTCTTGGGCTGTAAATCCGGTGATAGAACCCAGAATAGAACCTGCTAAAATGATTAACATACTCGCATGAACAATAATCGGCCCTATTTTTCCGATTATTCCCCGTCTAGCATAGAGTTTATTGCCTTCTTGAAAGACTAAATAATGGCGTTTTTTCAATAAAGGTTCTAAGGCTGTTAAAGAACCTGTGGTTAATTCAGCACTCAAAGCGATGTTTTTAAATTGTTTGGGTTGATCGTAGTATGTCCAGCGATGGGCTGATTTTAAAGTCGGTAATTGTCGGGTAAAGGTACAAGCTGTTAAGCTACTACCAAATAAGACTAAAAGGGATAAAAACCACCAGGTTCGATAAACATGATCTAGTCCAATAAATACAATAATTCTCCAGGTTAAAAAGCCGAATAAAGCGGGATGTTCAGGATAATTGGATTGATAAAATTCCAGGGACTGTCCCTGTTCTAGCAGTGTTCCTGAAATACTAAAAACCGCAATCACTAATAATAATAATATTGCTAATCTTAAATCCGCCAAAATTGGCAGGATCTCTTTCCTGATCATTTTTTGGAAAGGGGTTTCTCCCGTTAGAATTTTTCTGAATAATGAAACCTCTGTATCCATTTTTATTACCCTCAATTAAGTGTTAGATGTGATGATATTGTTATGTTTAAATTAGGTGACAGGGAGGAATCTAAATACCAGCGAAAATACACCAAAACCGACTAATAAAGCTCCACTGGTTGGAGTAATCCAGCTTGACCATTTCCGCAGTTCTAGTAATTTTTTAATTGTAGCAGTAAAGGTTCCTGCTAATACCAACGGTGCAACATAACCTACCGCATAAGCCAATAATAAAACCCCACCTAAAATCATGTCTCCTGTGGTTGAAACCCAAGCTAATAGCGTGGCTAAAACGGGGGTACTACAGGGAGAGGCAACTAACCCAAAAGTTAAACCCAATAAATAGGATTTTAGGCTATGGGGAAACTGTTTAGGTATCCATCCCATTGTGTCAAAAGTGGGGAGTTGTAGCGGTAACGCTTCTAATAAATTTAACCCCATTAAAATGGCAATGACACTCACAATAATCGGCAAACCTAAGCCAATTTTACCATAGACTTGTCCTACAAAAGATGCCAGAATTCCTAACCCCGCTAAGGTTGTTGCTAGTCCCAATGCAAACCAGGTTGATTGAATGGCGGCTTGCAGTCGATTTTCGGTTTCATACCCGCC
Organism: uncultured Oscillatoriales cyanobacterium; assembly: GCA_903893625.1. Classification (GTDB taxonomy): domain Bacteria; phylum Cyanobacteriota; class Cyanobacteriia; order Cyanobacteriales; family Microcoleaceae; genus Planktothrix. Next base: position 7,296 of record CAITND010000212.1, on the reverse strand, counting down.
AATATAGCCAATTGTAATCGGTAACATGGACAACATACAAGGGGTTAAACTGGTTAATAAACCTGCGACAAAAATAACAGCAATACTCGCCCAACTGATATGGGTGAGTTGCATTTGAACTAGATGATTTGCCAGTTGTGCCAGTTCATACAATTTTGTTTGTAGGGTTTCTAGCATGGGATTAGGTGAACAATTTGTTTCCTTTGGAATTATAACCTATTTTAACCCTGAATGATTACTCATGAATTGAACCATCTGGCATGACAGCCCCTTGTAAAATCACCGTTTCTAAATTAACTCCTTCCAGGTTTGCACCTTCTAAATTAGCATTGCTGAGATTGGTAAATTGAGTCGCATCTCGAAATAATAGACTATCTAAATCTGCAAAACTCAAATTACTGTTTTCTAGGTTAGCGTATTGTAAATTTGTACCTCGTAAGCTGGTATAAGTTAAATTGGCTTGGGTTAAATTTGTTCCCCATAATCTTGACCCTAACAGCGTGGCTTTTTCTAAGTTAGCATGGTTTAAGTTAGCCAAAGTTAAATTGACTTCTAATAAACTAGATTGAGTTAAATTGGCATCAGACAATTGAGCATGACTCAGATTTGCTCCTAATAGGTTTGTATTTTCTAAGTGCGCTTCCCTTAAATCTGCTCTTGATAGGTTGGCATATTTTAAATTGGCATTTTTTAAGTTAGCCCGTCTTAAATTAGCTCCTGATAGGTTAGCCTTTGATAAATCGAATTCTTGTAAATTTGCCCCTTCTAAGTTACAATGTTTCCAGAGAAATGAAGGGCAAATTTTATGTTCAGTTAATTGTTCTATCGTTTTTAGGTTAGCTGCACGAGAGGAAACGGCCCAACCTAACATTAAACTCAGAATTAACCCAATTTTAATCACGAAAGCGATCACTTTCATGGTGCAACTTCAATTAAATTTGATCTCAACATATTATAGTTTAGCTCAAAATTGACCCCTAGACTGTTAAAATAATTAACAATATTACCCCAAAACCGGGTTTCTAATTTAACATCTTAATAGACAATTGCGGCTAATTGAGCAACTCGGCTTCTGATTCTGGTTTTTATTCTTAATCCTTAGAAGGTGATTATGGCTAAGTGTCGTTATTTTGTATTGTTATTTTTAGCGGGGTTAATGGCTTGTCAAAAAATAGGCGATCGCGCTCCCACAAATACCCCGGTTTCAAATCATCAATCAACGGCTATTTCAGTTCCTAGAGAACCCTCAAAAGCCATTGAAACAAAACCATTATCCCCCCAACTTATTCGGATTAATTTAGAGAGTTTACCCCAACCTTTCCATAGTAATAGTGCTTCTAAACCCCCTCAAGTTATTCCCATTCCTGAACACCCCATTTTAAATGTTCCAGTGGGATTTAAAGTTAATATATTTGCTGATAATTTAGATCAACCCCGTTGGTTAGCGTTAACTCCCAATGGCGATGTATTAGTAACGGAAACCAAACAAAATCGGATTCGATTATTAAAAGATCCGAATCAAGATGGGGTAGCGGATGAGATTAAAACCTTTGCAAATAGCGAAAATGGGTTAAATATTCCCTTTGGAATGGCATTTTCTCCTGGTTATTTTTTCCTGGGAAATACTGACGAAGTTAGACGTTATTCCTATAATAATCAAGATCAACTCACCGGAATTGGTGAGAAAATAGCCAGTTTACCGGGAGGGGGATATAACCAACATTGGACGCGAAATGTTGTGGTTTCTCCTGACAATCAAAAACTGTATGTTTCTATTGGTTCAGAAACTAATGTAAGTGAAGAAAATCCTCCCCGTGCATCTGTTCAAGTGATGAGTTTAGAGGGTTCTAATCAACAAACGTTTGCTGATGGACTTAGAAATCCTGTTGGGTTAGATTTTCATCCCCAAACCAAAGAACTCTATACAACCGTTAATGAACGGGATGGGTTAGGAGATGATTTAGTTCCTGATTATTTGACTCGCCTTCGTCAAGGAGAATTCTATGGATGGCCCTATAGTTATTTTACACCGAATAATCTTGATCCGCGTCAGGTTAAAAATGGTGAGAGTGTTCGTCCTGATTTAGTCCAGAAAACCTTAAAACCTGATGTTCTGTTTCAAGCCCATTCTGCGGCTTTAGGGTTACAATTTTATGATGGAAATACCTTTCCAGAACCCTATAAAAATGGGGCATTTGTTGCCTTTCGAGGAAGTTGGAACCGGAACAAAGGAACGGGTTATAAATTAATTTTTATTCCCTTTAAACAAGGTCGTCCCCAAGGTTATTATCAAGAATTTTTAACCGGATTTTTAATCAATCCTTCTATTCCTGAAACTTGGGGTCGTCCGGTGGGGTTGTTAGTCTTACCCGATGGGAGTTTAATCTTTACCGAAGAAAGTAATGGTCGGATTTATCGAATTCAATATTAATTATAGTAACATTAGTTTGCTACGGTAGAGACGCGCCAGGACAAGTCTCTACTCCAATAATTTCAGAGGTTTTTCACAGGTTGCGATCGCTAATCCACATCAAAAGTTAAAATAAAACAGTTGTGCTGAATGGGATGTTAGTGACGTACCTCGGATACAGCAGAGGGGAAATTGAGCTAAAACTGTCTCAGAGTCTACTGTTGACCGATTAACTTCTGTTTTAACATCAAAGTGATAAAATCTAAACTACAATATGATAGAACGGTATACTTTGCCCGAAATGGGCAATTTGTGGACAGAGACTTACAAGCTGCAAACTTGGTTACAGGTAGAAATTGCCGTCTGTGAGGCGCAGGCGGAGTTAGGATATATTCCATCGGAAGCCGTTGAGGAAATTAAGGCTAAGGCGAATTTTGATATCAAGCGGGTACTGGAAATTGAGGCAGAAGTCCGCCATGACATGATTGCCTTTTTAACCAATGTCAACGAATATGTTGGGGATGCCGGACGCTACATTCATTTAGGCTTAACCAGTTCTGATGTGTTGGATACGGCCTTAGCGTTGCAATTAGTGGCCAGTGTGGATGTGTTGTTAGAACGCACAGAAGCCTTAAGTCAGGCCATTCGTTACCAAGCGCAACAACATCGAAATACTGTGATGATCGGCCGTTCTCATGGTATTCACGCCGAACCCATCACCTTTGGGTTTAAATTAGCCGGATGGTTGGCAGAAGTTTGCCGCAACCGGGAACGTTTGGTGCGTCTGCGTCAAACCGTGGCGGTGGGCAAAATTTCTGGGGCGGTGGGAACTTATGCTAATGTTGATCCGAGAGTAGAAGCGATCGCTTGTCGTAATTTAGGACTCGAACCCGATACCGCTTCAACCCAAGTTATTTCCCGTGATATTCATGCGGAATATGTACAAACTTTAGCGTTATTAGCCGCTAGTATTGAACGGTTTGCAGTCGAAATTCGTAACCTGCAACGCACGGATGTTTTAGAAGTAGAAGAATTTTTTGCTAAAGGTCAAAAAGGTTCCTCTGCAATGCCCCATAAACGCAACCCTATTCGCAGTGAACGCTTAACAGGAATGGCGCGAATTATTCGAGGAAATGCCGTTGCTGCATTAGAAAATGTTGCCCTCTGGCATGAACGGGATATTTCCCATAGTTGCGTTGAACGGATGATATTACCCGACTCCTCAACGGTAGCTCATTTCATGTTAGTTGAACTCACGGATTTAGTCAAGAATCTGTTAGTTTATCCCGAAAATATGCAGCGAAACATGAACCTTTATGGAGGTGTTGTCTTTAGTCAGCGTGTATTATTAACCTTAGTTGAAAAAGGGATTAGCCGCGAAGAAGCCTACAGAATTGTACAATCTTGCGCCCACACTGCCTGGAATAAAATTGATGGCAATTTCCAAGCTTTAATTAGGGAAAATGATCAAGTCAAAGCCAAATTATCCCCTGAAGAAATAGATGCTTGTTTTGATCCGAAACAGCACTTGAAAAACCTTGATCAAATCTATCAACGGTTAGACATATAAAAAGAAACCGGGTTTCTGATCCTAACTTGCGGGATGAAATCAATATATTTCCTTCAGAAACCCGGTTTCTAACTAATTACATCACCATCATTTTAACCTTATGCTTTCTAAAATCATCATGCAATTATTCTTATTTTTACTCCTAATTTTGGGTATTAACTGTTACCCCGTTAATGCTCAAAATTTAACCTCCCCTGTTGCTTCTCCTCCAACTTCCCCGCCTCCCCTAGTAATTCAAGATTATAATCAAGTTTCAGAAACGGACAAATTAGTTGATATTAGAAGTGTTAACCTGAATATTCGTCAGGATATTCGCTACGCCACAACTAACAATTTTTTAAAGAAAAAAATCTATTCTGTTCCCCGATGTTTATTACGTTCTGATGTCGCCCAACGCTTATCAAGAGTACAACAAGATTTAGAACAAATGGGGTTAGGATTAAAAGTCTATGACTGTTATCGCCCCCTCTCTGTGACTCGGCAAATGTGGGCAATTTTACCCGATAATCGTTATGTGGCAAACCCCGCCAAAGGGTCTCGCCATAACCGAGGGGCAGCCGTTGATTTAACCTTAGTTGATTTAAACACCGGGGCTGAATTAGAAATGCCAACTGCTTTCGATGATTTTACCGATAAAGCCGCTAGAGATTACCCCGGAAATCCCCCCCAAGTTCGTCGCAATAGTGACTTACTTGCTGTTAAAATGAAACAACAAGGATTCATTCCCTTAATCACAGAATGGTGGCATTTTGATGCCCCAGGATGGGATAAATACGGCCTTTTAGATGTTCCCTTAGAAAATATTCGTTAAAACCCATTTATTATTAATATCCTGACAAAACGTAGCTGTAGTAGAGACGTTCCATGGAACGTCTCTACTACAGCATTTTTTCAAGTTATTTCAAATCTCCCCCGATTTTAAAAAAATTTAGTACAATCATAAGTAAAGCTACTTAAGCGTAGCCGAACCTGAGTTGAGTTAAAACACAATGCAGTATTATTTCACAGCATTTATCGTTATTTTCTTTATCGCCTGTTACGGTTACAGCTATTTTATTGTTAAACTGGCTAAACAAAAAGGAGAAGAATTTTTGTTTTTTGGAATGTTGTTCGGATTATTTGGATTTATGGCGTTCTGTGCTGCCTGCATTCCCTTTTTACATTGGCTACTCGATTAACAACTTCATCGAATTCTATTAAAATATTATGCCGTTTTTAAAGTTGAAAAATTATCAATTTTATTATACCATAAACGGCAATATTAATCAACCTATTATTTTATTTTTACATGGATTTCTGGGAAATGGCTATGATTTTAACACCCGAATTTCCCCACTTTTTTCCCGGTTTTGCTGTTTAACCATTGACCTCCCTGGACATGGACAAACCCAAATATTAGGAGAGGATATTTGTTATACAATGCCAGAAACAGCAACCGCGTTAATAGAAGTCTTAGACTATCTGAAGATTTCCCAATGTTATTTAATGGGATATTCAATGGGGGGAAGATTAGGATTATATTTAACCCTACATTTTCCCCAATATTTTAAAAAAGTAATATTAGAATCGACATCCCCAGGACTCAAAACCGAATCTGAACGGTTACAAAGGTTAATTTCAGATATTCAAAAAGCCGAACAATTGCAAACCCTAGATTTTCCAACTTTTTTAGAACAATGGTATCATCAACCCCTGTTTAAAACCTTAAGAAATCATCTTGAATTTAAACAAGTTTTTGCCCATCGGTTAAAGAATAATCCCATTGAATTATCAAAATCTCTGCGTTATTTGGGAACCGGAAATCAACCCTCCCTCTGGGGAAAATTACCACAAAATTTTATTCCCTTGTTGCTGTTAGTCGGAGAATATGATCATAAATTTAAACAGATTAATCAAGAAATCAACCAATTATGTCCCGTTTCCCAGTTGCAAATTATCCCGAATTGTGGTCATAATATTTTAATCGAAAATCCTCAAGCGTGGATCAATGCAATTGTTAAATTTTTATCTCAATGAACTATCAATTTCAATTTGAACCCTATCAACGTCCGTTTAAAATACCTCTAAAAACGGCTCACGGAATTTGGAAAACGCGAACCGGAATTATTTTAAATTTAACAGATGAAAAGGGTAATATCGGATGGGGAGAAATTGCTCCTTTAACTTGGTTTGGGTCAGAAACCTTAGAAGATGCGATCGCATTTTGTCAACAACTTTCCAGTCTAATTTCAATAGAAACTATTTTCACTATTCCCGATAATTTACCTGCTTGTCAATTTGGATTTGAATCTGCATTTAATCATTTAAACCCTAACCCCTCAGTTGATTTATCTCAACTTCAGTATAGTGGATTATTACCGACCGGAGAAACGGTATTAACCACTTGGAAAACTTTATTTCAGCAAGGATATCACACTTTAAAATGGAAAATCGCCGTTGATGATATTACAGAAGAAATCAATATTTTTCAACAGTTAATTAACCTAGAAACCCGGTTTCTTGAAGAAACCGGGTTTCTAAAAATCCGTCTCAGGTTAGATGCGAATGGCGGTTTAACCTTTGAACAAGCGCAACGCTGGTTAGAAATCTGTGATTTAATTAATGCTAATCAAGAGTTAATCGAAATTGAATTTTTAGAACAACCCTTATCTATTTCTCAATTAGAATTAATGTTAGAATTATGCGATCGCTATTCTACCCCGCTCGCCTTAGATGAATCCGTTGCTAATTTACAACAATTAAACTCTTGCTATCAACAAGGATGGTCAGATATTTTTGTGATTAAACCCGCTATTTTTGGTTCTCCTAAAAAACTCAAGAACTTTTGCCAAAACAATCAAATTGATACCGTTTTTTCCTCGGTTTTTGAAACCGATATCGGTCAAAATTCCGCTTTAAAAATTGCTTCTGAACTGCTATTATATGATCGAGCTGTGGGATTTGGAATTAATCACTGGTTCACGTCCTATATAAAAAGTTAACCCATCGAATTACAGGTGCTCTGGTGGAATCATAATCACCTCCTTGATAGCAATACTTTAGCGCCAATTGATATTGTGGTGAAGTAGCCCGATCAAATAATTGGTGATTCCTCATACATCCAGCATTATAGTTAAAGGATGATCACCTCTGGATCATCGTCTCACAGATTCGGGCTGGGATTGTGACATACTCCCACATCAAATCTGAGTACAGATTATGATGTGGGCTTCTTGGCAGCCCGATGAAGGGTATGCAAGATTTCCGTGGTGGTACTGTTATCCATAGAACCGACTACAGAAAGATTCCCACTACGGCGTTTTATACTGGGGAAAAT
>CAITND010000211.1 GCA_903893625.1 uncultured Oscillatoriales cyanobacterium | reverse complement strand
TAGAGACGTTCCATGGAACGTCTCTACACTCAACCTAAGAACGTCTCTACTCTCAACCTAAGCCTTGTTTTTTGTCTGTTTATCCCCTTTACAGATAAATTTTTTGCACCATTTATACAAAATTATGATATAATATAAACGTCTACAATAAGTTGACTTAACGTTAATTTAACCTTAACAATTCTTAATTAATTATGACTCATATTTTGATCTTGTATTCTTCTTTAGGTGCTGGACATACCAGCGCGGCTCAAGCGTTAAATCAAGCCTTTTCCCATTTTCCTGACGTCACCGTAACGGTAGAAGATGCCTTAGATTATGCTAGTCCTATTTATCGGAATACCGTTACCAGTATTTATAAACAATTGAGCGAAAAAGCACCCCAAATTTATCGCGCCTATTATGAAGGGACAGATGTAGAAGATTTAGAACGGTCTTTAGAATTAAATATTGTTACTGCTAAACTAGAGCGAGTTTTTTTTAGAAAACTACGACATTTTATTGAAGAAATTAATCCCGATGCTATTGTCTGTGTTCAACAAATTCCCAGCCGTCTGTTACAATTATTAGAAGAAGAAGAAAGAATCTCCAAACCCCATTATGTTGTAATTACGGATGTTATTGCTCACAGTAGTTGGATTAATAAAGAAGTAGATGGTTATTATTTACCCAACGATTTAACCGTCGATTTCTTAATCAAACGAGGAGTTGACCCGGCAATTCTTCATGTGACTGGAATTCCGATTAAACTGGAAGTATTAGAAGCTAAATCTCAACTCGAAATCCGGCAACTTCACAACTTACGAACAGACAAACCTGTTGTGACAATATTTGGCGGGGGGTTACATTATAAACGGGTACGTTTGATGGTTTCTCAACTGATGGATAGTTTAGAAATTGGCACCTTAATTGTAGCAGCAGGACGAAATGAACAAGTGTTAGATGGTTTAGCAGAATTCGACTCCACCCCGGAAATAGAATTGCGGAAATTAGGATTAATTGATTATGTGGATGATTTAGTGGTGGCGAGTGATTTAGTAATTACCAAAGCGGGAGGATTAATTGTTAGTGAAATCTTAGCTAGAGGAACACCAATGATTATTGTAGACCCGTTTCCTGGTCAAGAAGAATGGAATGCTGATTTAATTGTGGCGGCGGGTGCAGGAGTGCAGTTAAGATTACCCGAAATGGTTGCTCCTTGTGTAAAGTTTCTGTTAAACCATTCAGAAAGACTATCCCAAATTCAAACAGCAGCTTTAGAATTAGGAGAACCCCGGGCGGCTCTGAATATTGCTGAGAATATTTTATCACAAATTACAATAGGCAATGGGGAATAGGCAATAGGCAATAGGCAATAGGCAATAGTTTTTAGAAACATAAAGGAGATTAAATTTTGAATAATAACAGTAACTTTTTATGGGGCGTTGCTACGTCTGGGTATCAAAGCGAAGGGGGTTATAATGGTGTGGGACAACCTCAAAATAACTGGTCGGAAAGTGAACAAAAAGGCAAAGTAATGAGAACTGGAAACGCTTCCGAATTTTGGACGCGCTACCCGGAAGATTTTTCTAATTGTCAAAATTTAGGGTTAAATTCTTTCCGCTTAGGATTAGAATGGAGTCGAATTCAACCAATAATAACACCCCGAATTTCTCCCGCCCCAAATTATGATTTTAATGTCTTAGATGAATATGCAAAAAGGATTGCAAGCTGTCGTCAACATGGCTTAGAACCTATTGTTACCCTACATCACTTTACCCATCCCGCTTGGTTAGGAATTGATGCTTGGTTATCCCCAGAAACCATTGATTGTTTTATTGATTATGTGACCGTAAGTGTTACCCATATTAACCAGCGTTTAATTGACTATCATCAACAGCCACCAATTCATTGGTATATTACCATTAATGAACCTAATATTTTAGTCCTAAATACCTATTTAAGCGGTCAATTTCCCTGTGGAAACTTCACCGGAATTAAAGCGGTTTGGCGAGCTTATAATCATTTATTGGCGGCTCATATTCGAGCTTATAATTCTATCCATGATATTTATGAAAAATATGGCTGGAATAAACCTATGGTGACTTTAAATACCTATTGCAGTGATTTATATTGGTCAGAAAAAGTGATCTGGGATTTGTTGGATGTACAGGAAAAAGGAATCAAACCCAAGGAAATTAGAAATTATGTTTGTGCTCAAGCTAAACACTTAGAAACGGCGTTGAGTCGAGCTTCTTTACCCTTTCAAAAAGATATTCCCTATCAGTTGGGACGGTTAGCTAGTCGGATAGGAAATAGAATTGGTCATCGTACCTTTGATATTAAACATTTAGACTATTATTGGCAAGAATTAATGTTATCTCCTCGCCAAAAAGTCTATGATTATCTAGCAATTGATTATTATGATCCTTTTATTGCCCATACCTTCCGTTTACCGTCTTTTTCTGATTTTGAATTTAAAACTAAAGGGTTCAGAAATTGGTTAATGACGGGAATTATGAGTAAATGGTGGGACTGGCGAGCGCTCCCGGAAGGATTATCTTTTTTCTGTAAATATTATGCTCAGGAATATAATCTCCCGATTTTAATTGCTGAAAATGGCATGGCGTTACGTCGAAAACCCGATAATAGTATCGCCGCTCGTCGCTCTGACCAACTGCATCGCAGCCAATTTTTAGAAGCTCATGTTCGTCAAATTCAACAATTATTACGCGAAAATGTTCCGATTTTGGGTTATATGCACTGGTCATTAACTGATAATTATGAATGGGGATCTTATACTCCTAGGTTTGGGTTATTTAGTATTAATTTTAATCGCGGAACAGAACGAGAAATTGAGGATCATTTAGGCGATCGCCCTTCGGAAACATACACTAAACTGATTAGAGAGATGCAATCCTAAAATTAGGGGAATTAGTATTATCTATTCCTAGCTATAACTTTTTTTAGGCCCTGTTTTTAGGTTAAAATTTAGGGGTTTTGAACCCTCAAGGGTTCACTACAAAAGAATATGGAAAATAGATTAGTTGTTTTTGATTGGATGAGAACCGTTGGGATTTTTATGATTCTATTTCATCATTTACCTAAATATTATCTAGGTTTACAAAACTTAGATCAAGATAATATTGATATTAATTTATTATCTTTTTATGAATTAAATAGATATTTTAGTTTGGGATTATTTGTTTTTATTTCTGGCTATTTAATTAATCAAAAAAGACAACGCTTTCTGAACTCAAAGTCACTGCTAAAGTTTTTTTATAAAAAAATAATTAGAGTTTTTCCGCTTTATTATCTAGCCTTAATCGCTTTTATCTATATTTATCATGTTTTTGACCCGGTTTATATCATTATTCATATTTTGGGGTTACAGTTATTATTTGTTTCGGCAACTTTTTCAGCTTTACCAACCTTATGGTTTATTGGGTTAATTGTAATTTATTATAGCTTATTTATGATTTTGAATTATCAACCAATTAAACCAATTTATAAAATATTTTTAATCTTATTTTTCCCGATATTAATGGTAACTTTGGGGCTATATTTCCAGATCACTGATCTGAAAATAATCTTATATTATTTTACTTTTTTATTTGGTATCCTCTCGGCGGAAATACTATTTTTTGAATCTCAACTTTGGCAAAAAATTAACCTAATAATTCCGGTTTTATTTGGTTTCATATTTTTGTTATCGTTTTTCATCTTCCGGGAATATGGCTTGAAAAATATTCATCCGATTTATGCTTATCTGCTGATTAATATTATTCAGTTGGTATTTATTTTATTTATTTATAAAATTTGTAACTCTCTCTCCCGAAAATTCCCCTCGGCTAAATTAGTTAATTTAATTGCCTATTCTTCCTATTGTATGTACTTATTCCATCGACCTTTATGGTTTTTGATGGTATCAATTATGCAAAATAAATTACAGATTGCCAATCAGAATCTGATCCTATTTATTTTAATTTGTCTAGGACTTCCATTATTAATTATTTTATCCTATTTTTTACAGCGTTTTTATGATAAATATTTTATGAGATTAGCAGATCGGCTTAACTAAATATTTATGGGTTAGCGAGCCAGGACGCTGGCACTGCGATAATATTGATTTCAACACTAATTTTCAATTCCTTAATTCCCTCCCTCAACTCCTAACCACGCCTTCCCCCGTGCTATTAATTCCTCCAAACTCTCAAACAGCCAAAACCGCACTTTTCCATCCCCATAACCCGCAACAATCTGTTTCCCATCGGGACTAAAACAGACACTATTAACCCGACTTTTCAACTCAATAAAATCCGGTTCTCCTTTTAACAAATTGCCCTTATATCCCCGAAAATCTGCTAACAAATTTCCCTGTAAATCCCAAACTTTAACGGTCTTGTCATAGGAAGCGGTCGCCAGATACTCCCCACCTGGACTAAACGCCACCGCATTTACCCATTCAGAATGACCCGTGAAGGTAATTAATTCCTCTCCCTGTAAAGTCCACAGTTTAACGGTCTTGTCCCAAGAAGTCGTCGCCAGAAACTCCCCACCCGGACTAAAAGCCACCGCCGTTACCTGGTCAGAATGACCTGTGAAGGTAATTAATTCCTCTCCCTGTAAAGTCCACAGTTTGGCGGTATCGTCACGCGAAGCGGTCGCCAGAAACTCCCCACCCGGACTAAACGCCACCGCCGTTACCCAGGCAGAATGACCTGTGAAGGTAATT
>CAITND010000210.1 GCA_903893625.1 uncultured Oscillatoriales cyanobacterium | reverse complement strand
TAGAGACGTTCCATGGAACGTCTCTACACTCTTATTTTTCCATTGCTTCAACAGACTTAGGAACTCCTGCACTTAAAACTTCATACCCGCCGGAAGTTACTAAGATATCATCTTCAATTCTTACCCCAATTCCTCGCCAACATTCGGGGATTTCCGGTTGTCCTTCAACGGGTTTAATATTAGGAGAAATATAGATACCCGGTTCAACTGTTAATATCTGTCCGGGTTGCAATGGTTGAGGATTTTCACCCCATTGATATACCCCAACATCATGCACATCTAACCCTAACCAATGTCCGGTTCGGTGCATATAAAAAGGCTTATATTTTTCTTCCTTAATAATTTCCTCAATATCCCCAACTAATAACCCTAAATCCATTAAACCTTCCACGATAACCCGCACCGCAGTATCATGGATATTTTTATAAGGATTTCCGGGTTTAACTTGTTCAATGGCGGCTAATTGTGCTTTTAAAACCAGTTGATAAATAATCTTTTGTTCCGGTGTAAATTTACCGCTAATGGGAAAAGTTCTAGTAATATCTCCATTATAATATTGATAACAACACCCCGCATCAATTAACAATAAATCATTATCTTGCATTTGACAATTGTTTTCCACATAATGCAAAATACAGGAATTTTTACCCGATGCAACAATAGAAGGATAGGCAACAGTTCCCCCATTCAAGCCAAAAATATGTTCTATTTCCGCTTGAATTTCATACTCATATCGTCCGGGTTGAGCAAATTCCCTAGCGTGGTTATGAGCTTTCACAGAAATTTCTGTAGCTTTCCGCATTAACTCTAATTCGGTTTGACTTTTAATTAAACGGATGGGATGTAAAATATTACAAACATCTTCAATAGCAATTGGCCCTATGCCATGTTTAGGATAAACTCTTAATAGCCGTTGCCAATGTTTTAGAATAATTTCATTGAATTTTTCATCCCGTCCTAAGCGATAATAAATCCGGTCGGCTTTTTGTAAATATAGGGGTAACTTTTCATCTAATTCATTAATAGGATAAACTTCATCCGCCCCATAGATTTCTTTGGCTTTTTCTACTCCGGTAATATACCCTGACCAAGTTTCTTTTTCCGGGTTTTTCGGTTGCACAAATAAAACAAATTTATGTTCTGCATGGTGAGGGGCAAAAACAGCAACCGCATTCGCTTCATTAAACCCAGTTAAATAGAAAAAATCACTATCTTGGCGAAAATTATATTCCACATCATTGTGCATAACTGCCATTGGCGCACTTCTAAAAATAGCAGTTCCCTGCCTAATATTTGCCATTAATTGTTCCCGTCGTTGCCGATATTCTGTTTGATTAATCATCTTATTGTTCCTTTTCAATCAATAATAATTCCGTAGGGGCGGGTTCACCGGGATATTTTACACCCCACCAATAATCTCAATAAACCCGCCTCTACAGATTTTGTTCAATATCTTACCAGCTTTTTTCCCACAATTTATTCATATTATAATGGTAGAGATGTTTTTCCTAAAGTTGTTGCGCTTGGGCGCTTAGGGGGTGTTAAAGTGCAACAACGGCTGATCATCTAAACATAAAAATTTATGAAAATAGAAGACTATCCACTTGCTAAAGAATTGCTTTTTGATGCTGAAGGTAACATTAGTCAAGTCATACTCAATTATACTGACTATCAATATCTTCTCGACGCACTCGAAGATCGAGGACTTCTCCTAGCTATGGCTGAAGTCAAACATGAAAAACCGTTAAGTTTACAGGAAGCACTTACAGAACTGGAAAAAGAATGAATATCGAATATTTACCCAGAGTTCTCCACCGTAAAGATATTTATCGTTACTTTCCACCCTAAAAAACAAGGGTTAAGCAGTGCTTTACCCTTGTTAATTTTAAGTTAATTGTGACTGAAATTGAGATTAAAGAACAGCCGCAAACCGTTCTTTGTCAGGAACTTCTGTGTACTCAGCCACAATTTGCCGGAATTCATCCCCATCAATGGTTTCTTTTTCAATTAAAAGATCCACTAACCGATCAATGACTTCACGGTTATCTCGAATAACTTGACAAGCTTGCTGATAACAATGTCCAGCAATGGTGCGAATTTGACCATCAATGCGAGAGGCAATTTCGTTAGAATATTCGGTACGAGTCGCAAAGTCCCGACCTAAGAAAACTTCCTGCTGAGATTCTAAGGATAATGGCCCTAAATCGGACATTCCGTAACGAGTCACCATCTGACGTGCCATGCCCGCTACCTGCTGTAAATCGCCCCCAGCACCCGTTGTCACTTCCGAATCGCCAAAAATGATATCTTCGGCTGCCCGTCCGCCCAAGGCCCCAGTAATCCGGGCTAGGATTTGAGAACGGGAAATTAACCCTTGATCTTCATCGGGCATAAACCAAGTTAAACCCTGGGCTTGACCCCTGGGAATTAACGTCACTTTCTGTACCGGATCATGGTCTTTAAGCAGGGTTCCGACGATGGCATGACCGACTTCGTGGTAAGCAATTAATCGTTTGCTCTTGCCATCAATTAAGGGGGTTCCTTCCATCCCAGCAATCACCCGATCCACCGCATCATCAATTTCTAACATGGTCATGCCTTCTTTGCGACGACGGGCGGTTAAAATCGCGGCTTCGTTGAGCAAGTTGGCTAAGTCAGCCCCGGTAAACCCCGGAGTCCGACGGGCGACCGCTTCTAAGGACACTTCCTCAGAAATTTTCTTATTGCGAGCGTGAACTTCCAATACCGCTAAACGGCCTTTAATATCCGGCGCATCAACGGTAATTTGGCGGTCAAACCGACCCGGACGCAGGAGGGCGGAGTCGAGAACATCAGGGCGGTTGGTAGCGGCAATAATAATAATTCCGGTATTGCCTTCAAACCCGTCCATTTCCGTTAATAATTGGTTTAGGGTTTGTTCGCGTTCATCGTTACCACCGCCAATTCCCGCACCCCGTTGACGACCTACGGCGTCAATTTCATCAATAAATACGATACAAGGGGCGGTTTCCTTAGCTTTTTTGAACAGGTCACGAACCCGGGACGCCCCCACACCGACAAACATTTCTACAAATTCCGAACCAGAGATACTGAAGAAGGGAACACCCGCTTCCCCGGCAATGGCTTTGGCTAATAAAGTTTTACCTGTCCCCGGAGGGCCTACTAATAACACCCCTTTGGGAATTCTCGCCCCAACTGCGGTAAACCGTTCGGGTTTTTTCAGGAAGGTAACAACTTCTTCTAATTCTTCTTTGGCTTCTTCCACACCCGCCACATCATCAAACAGGACTCCGGTTTTGGCTTCCATTTGAAATCGAGCTTTAGACTTGCCAAAGTTCATGGCTTGACCAGGGCCACCGGGAACATTATTCGAGCGACGGAACAGGAAGAATAGACCCGCTATTAATAAAATCGGGAAGATCAAATTGCCCAGGAGTCCCCACAGGGCGCCATCATTGCGAGGAGGATGGCTATCAAAACTAATATTAGACTCTCTTAACCGGGCGATCAGTTCTGGAGCGTTATTGGGTAAGTCCACCCGCAACCGTTGAATGCGGTTATCCAGTTGGGGATCAATGGCATCGACAATGGCCGTGCGACCGCCATCATACAATTCCACACTGGTCACACGACCAGCCTCTAAATAATCTAAGAAACGGCCATAGCTCATGCGGGTGCTGGCGGTGTTTTTACCGAATTCTGCGGGTGCAGTGGCAAAAGCCCCTTGCCAGACAAAAAACCCGATGACCAAGGTGGGTAAAGTCCAAAGCAGTATTGTTTTCCACGATGTCTTCATAAATTGCGTTGCCCTAGTTATGGAGTATTGAATCTACAAATGCAGTGCGGGTGGACTGCGATCGCATTTTGTTATTCATAATCTTAACTAAATTTAACGTAATATTTGGGTATCAGGCAACTCACTCTCCTCAAATTGTGCTATTAGCTAAACATCGGGTGTTAAGAGTTAACCACCCGTCACCCAATTCGAGATACAATAACTCAGACTAAACCCCCTCGAATGCCAAAACAGCAAACCTCCTATCTGGTTATAGTGCTGAGGGAGAAGGACGGCTTTATATGGGTGGGTTGTCTATTGACATCTGATCCTGGTACTATTTCCAGTAACAGGAAAAGGTAAACAACCTGTCTAAAAACCTAGTTGCTTAACGGCAGAACACTGAACCTTGACAATTGAATCTATGCGGTTCTGCTGCACAGTTCTAGTTTCCCCCAGCAGTGGGTAAAAGATTCATGGGAGCTAGGCAACCAGTTTTTGAAACAAATTTGTTTCAAGTCAAAAAAGAACTCGCAGTAATGCGAATAGGGTAGGGCATACCCGAATTTACGCTTGGGGAGAATCCCACCTCTGGTTGAAGCACTGCAAGGCACTTTGATTAAGTGGTTTCGTTGAACCAAGAATCCCCACGCCTTTAGGCACAGGGAGTGTCAAAAATCTTGAATCTCCGTGAGGTAACGTATTCCGATGCAAACAGGTGGTAACAAGCAACAGCCCGGTCAACCAGCAGCAGCAGCAGCAGCAGCTTCAATGCTAAATCGGCAAACGCCGACAACCGGTAAAAAAACGATTTTAAGTATTGATTTAGGGCGGACATCGACAAAGGCCAGTACCAGTCGTAACCCGAATGAAGTCGTTTTTATTCCCTCTAATCTCAAAGCATTAACAGTAGATACCGCTAGAGGCGGTGGCTTTGAGTCCAAAAATACCGATCCTCTCCTGGATATTTGGGTAGAATATCAGGGTATGGGTTATGCGGTTGGTCAACTCGCGGCTGACTTTGGAGCCAGTTTGTTCAAAGATGGTTCCGATGCCCCCTCGAAAGTAGATGATGCTTTAATTAAACTTTTTGCTTGTGTTGGTTACTTCAAGCTACAAGGCGATATCGATGTTGTTCTAGGGTTGCCCTTCTATTCTCAAGCTCAATTTGAGCAAGAGAAAGAACATATCACTCGCTTACTCAGTGGCACCCACGAGATGTTTTATCGGGGCGAAAAGATCTTAATCACTGTCACCACGGTTCGGATCATGCCCGAAGGCTATGGCAGCTTGATTTGGCTGGAAGCTCAAGGCGGCCAAAACGTTCCCAATTTTGCCGATCTCTCTGTTGCTATTGTGGATGTGGGCCATCAAACCACTGATTTCTTAACGGTAGATCGGTTCCGGTTTGCCAGAGGGGTTTCTCAAAGTGACACCTTTGCCATGGGTAAATTCTACGAAGAAGTGGCGAATAAAATTGAAGGGGCTGATAGTCAGTCTCTCTATTTACTGGAAGCCGTTCATAAACCCGCCGGAGAACGGTTGTATCGTCCTCGTGGGGCCGTAAAACCGTTTAACCTAGATGACATTATCCCTGACTTACGGAAAAATTTTGCCCGTGATTTATCGGATCGTGTTGTCCGATGGCTTCCTGAACGGGTGACAGATGTGGTCGTGACCGGAGGCGGTGGCGAATTTTTCTGGGAAGACCTGCAACCCCTGCTGAAAAACGCAGGTCTGAGAGCACACTTGGTTCAACCTTCCCGCAAAGCGAATGCTTTAGGACAGTATGTTTATGGTGAAGCTCAGTTAGCCAGACGTTAATTCCGTCCCTTAAACCCGTCCTTGACTCAGTTCACAACAGGTGAAACAACTGGGAAAGGACGGGTTTAATTTTAGCCAAATTGCATCGAAATTCTGATACACTAACAAACGTGGATCTGGTTAATTATTGTTTGGATTAAAATTTTCCAGGCTCCAAAATAGGCGATGGGATAACAGTAGGTCTGGATTTATATTATGCTGTGGGCAAATCGAAAACAAACTCAGTCAGTCACATTCACCGAAGATGCAGCAGATCAGACGTTATTAGATGCGATTGAAAAAGAATTATCGCAGGCGAAATATCAAACGTTTAGTAATCTTTGTAAACAAGCCCTGTGGCAATTTCTATTATTATCCCGTTCCGAATCTACAGCCCCCCCTCCAGCAAATCATACCCCGAATTCTCCTCAAGTTTTGCCCAATTTGCAGCGCGTTGAAGAACGGTTATTTGAAATTCAAAATAAATTAACCGATTTAGAAAAAAAGGTACAGATGGAGGATGGAAATCAGACAGAACGTTGGGATGTTCAAATCCATCAATTAACCCAACAATTGACTCAATTACAAACGTCAATTCACGAAAAATTAACGCAAATTGCCACAGGTTTAGAAACTGTTCAATCTCAACCTGTACCTATGATCATTACGGAATCAAAACCGCCCCAAACAGAACCCGAACCTGTCCCTCAACAGGCGATGGAAGAAGCCTATCCTTTACACAAACGGTTAGGTTCTTTATTAGATGATTTTTAAGGGAATTACGAATTACGAATTACGAATTACGAATGGGTAATGGGGAACAGAAAAAAAGAATGCACTGTTTATTATTTATGATTCCCTTAATCATCAGTTTTAAAGAAAGTAAAATCCCCTAAAATTTGACGTTGAGCTTCTAATAATTCTTGAATTCCTAATTCTGCAAAATTTAGAATTTTATCTAATTTTTCCCGGCTAAAACTACCTAATTCAGCCGTTCCTTGCAGTTCAATAATTTCTAATTCTTCCGTCATCACTAAATTAAAATCAACGTCGGCAGCCACATCTTCCGTATAATTCAAATCTAAATAGGGTTCTCCTTCTAATAACCCCACAGAAATCGCCGCAATTTGATGGCAGATGGGTAATTGTTTGAGTCTGCCTTTTTCAACCCATGAATTTAAGGCATCAACTAATGCGATAAACCCCCCTGTAATAGCAGTGGTTCTGGTTCCCGCATCCGCTTGAATCACATCTGCATCAACAGTAATTGTAAATTCTCCTAATACTTTTAAATCCAGTGCGGCTCTTAAACTTCGTCCAATTAATCGTTGAATTTCTTGGGTTCGTCCTGATAATTTTAATAATTCCCTCGGTTGACGTTGTGGGGTTGCTCCGGGTAACATTCGATATTCTGCGGTTAACCATCCTTGTCCTGTATTTAGTAAAAACTTAGGAACTCCCGGTTCAATACTAACAGTACATAAAACTTTTGTATCCCCACTTTGGGCTAAAACAGAACCAGGGGAAAAGCGAGTAAAATTCCGTTCAAAACTCACAGGACGGAGTTGATTAGGTTGTCGATGATCAGGACGTTGCCACATAATTAATTCGGAGTAAGAGAAAGATGTTGACAAATTGCTTGATGAATTTGTTCTGGAGGTTGATCCCCATTAATATCTAAAAGCCGACCTCTGGGTTCATAATATTCTAAAATCGGAATAGTCCGTTGATAAAATAATTCAATTCGACGCTCAATAATTCTCAGTTGATCATCAGCGCGCGATCGCTCTAAAGAACGCTTTTTTAATACCATTTCTGGAACATTGAAATAAATTGCCCAATTTAATTGTTGTTCTAAATCTTCTAATAAAAAATCTAATTCTTCCGCCTGAAATGCCGTGCGAGGATAACCATCCAAAAGCCAACCCTTCGCCACATTAGGCTCTAACAATTGTTGACGGACAAATTGAATCATTATTTCGTCGGGAACTAATTCCCCTTGTTCAACATAGGGTTTAGCTTGTCGGCCTACTTCCGTCTCAGATATAATACTTTGCCTCAAGATTTGACCGATATCCAAGCAAGGGATACCCAAATTGCTGCATAGCAGTTGGGCTTGAGTTCCCTTTCCGGCTCCTGGCCCTCCCAGAATCACCAGTCTCACAATATTTAGCTCCTCCGATATTGAAATCTGACCCTTCTGAAAATCCATTAAATTAATCCGTGAAATCCCAGAAATCCGTCTAAATCTGTAATTGACTATCCCCCTTTAACAATTGTAGAAACCGAGGTCGGATTTAATAAAAAATCGGCTCCCTTTTGAGTAATTTCTTCAGAAAGATGAATCTGTTTTAACGTGACCAAGCCATCATTGATATATAAATCCCGTACCATTGCCTTTTCTCCACTATTAAAAATAGTCTCATAAAAGACTTCTTTAATTCCTGTAGAAATAATTAATTTTAAACAGGAAATACAGGGTTCTAAAGTAACATAAATACTCGCTCCCCCACAACTAATCCCATGTTTAGCAGCTTGAGCAATAGCATTGGCTTCAGCATGAACCGCACGAGATGGTAAAATCGGACTAGCATCGCAGGTGCTTAACCCTGGATAGCAATAGCCCTGAGTGGTGCAGTGAATGGAACCAGAGGGCGAACCATTGTAACCCGTAGCAACGATTTGCCGATCTTTAACAATGACTGCACCCACCGGAAACACTAAACAGGTCGAGCGTGTGGCGACGAGTTTAGCCATCATCATAAAATACTCATCCCAAGTGGGTCGTAGGGGCGGTTGATAGGTTTCAGGTGAATCTTCCATGCCAATAAAACAGTAAAAATTAGTTGAGTTTTGTGGATGTTAATCCCGTAGACCCAAATCCATTATCGCTTCTCTTGGTATCACTTAACTGTTGAACTTCTTGAATCTCAACCCGCAAAACGGGCGCAATTACCATTTGAGCGATTTTCATGCCTTTGGTAATATTAAAGAATCTAAAACAGTTTTTATTTTTATTAAGGCATCTTCATAATTCTCAAAGGGAACCTCAGCCACTACACTTGGGATTCCTCGTGGAAATCTGGAAATTTGTTTTTCTTGTTCATAAATTAAGATAACGGGGATTGAATTGATATCTGCATACGCTAACTCCATACCAACACCTAATGAGGATATACCCACATAGGCAATTACCAAATCAGATGTACTAACATTGTATTTGTCAGTCTCAAAAACTTGACGAACACTGACATCAGGATGCAGTGTGGGATCAGTGTTTAAGTGAGGAATATATCCTGATAACCCCATTTTTTCACATAAGTTGCCAATTGCATTATAAAATTCCTTAATGCTTTCTATATTTTCAACGCCAGTTAAAGCTCCTGATATATAAACTTTATTGATACTTTTCACAAACTTAACTCCTGCAATATTTAATTCAAAAGATTGATAACATGATTCATTTTTTACAATTTCAATCCGCCCTTTATTTCTGAGGTTTCAAAATCTCAACAACTAAAGGGCTAATACCTGCAATTAGAGCCGCCATAGTAGCTCCTATGGCGGGATCAATCTGAGAGGTTAATCCTCCTATAGTCAACGATGCTATTACAAATATAATCATTAGGAAAATCCGATAATTTCTTTCTTTATCTAATTTTTTTCCTGCTTTATCAGCCTTGGCTAAGAGTATCCTCCATAAATCTTCTCTGTCTTGCTCTCTATTGGGATTTTTTAACGCTTTTGATTTAACTTCAAAAAAGCATACTGTACAAATCTTTTTTTCATACTCAATTAGGGTTGAACTATCTGAATAATTATGAAGTGATATTAAAAGTTTACCTTTCCAACCTGGGTCTATCGTTGTTGAAATATAAGACAGACCTTCGGGTATAACTTTTGAAACTAGAGAGTGAACCGTAGCACCAACTTCTTGAGAGAGAGTGATACTTTCTAAAGTTTCAATCACAACGGTATCCTGTGGTTCAATCTTAAAGCTTCCTTTCTCTCGAATATTAATTACGCTCTTTTGTTGCCAAGAAAATATTTTGGCTCCAACCCTTAAGTCATATCCAACTGGTGTTAAGTAATCTTCATTAAAAGGCTCTATAGCAATGCCAGTATTGCTATCATTGTTGTAATCTTTTCTGCCTTGTTCAATATCGGCATCACTAAACATAAGCTACCTCCTCAAAGTTAGTTGCAATTAATTAAGGGTTGATCTTGTTTATATACTAGGGTATCGATTGACAAAGCAATTTCAGCTTTTTGTAATTCAGTTCCTAAGTAAAGAGCGTGTTCAACTTGCAAGGATGGACAGTCTTCTGCTATTTTGAAATAAAGTTTACGTGCAGATTTTCCAGAGTAACAGTTTACAACATCTCCTGACCCTGGAGTGATGTGCTCAACAATAATTTCACAATTTTGAACACTGATAACAAAACTACCAACTGGATCATCATAGTTTCTACCCTGACAAAGTTTGGAATATTCAGTTTGAATTAACTGATCGGCATTTTCCCAGGTATCATCATAAATATGAGCAGATTGACTAATTGTAATTAGTGGCCCCATACTGAGATTATAATCGGAACGTCTAGCAATTTCATCTCGAATATATTGTTGTAAAGCGCGTAATCCCATCGCGTTAGCTGGCCATGCTGAAAACATATCATTGCTGCGGAGAGTTGCGGTTAAAGAAAGTTCATTTTCAACAACTCGTACCCAAATATGATTTAGACAAGGAGAACCACTATGTTGATGATCTGAAGACCCATCAGGACGACGTTGAATGTTTCCACCAGAATCCCACAAATTCATCACGGCTGATGCGGCATCAATTTCTTGAATCAACTTATTAATCACATCCTCAATTTGATCTCGTCCAAACCAAGAGCGAAGTCGTTGAGCATAAGTATATTTAACGCCTTCTTGATAGGGGGAATCATTTAAAATCTGAGTAATGTATTCTTGAATAAACTCCTGATCTATGGGTAAATAATTAGGCTCTGGGTAGTAAAAGTTATCCGGTTCATCTGTAACAACAGCTATCAAATCAATTAATTCTTGCCATTTTCCATCATAACCCGTAGGACGAATTGTTCCTGTTGTTCTGATGCGGTGAATAATTTTTACCCAAGTTTCAGCAATTGTTTTTGCTTCTACTCGATGTCCATACCGATTACCAGGAAATACAGTTGTAATGACTTCAGAATCAGGAAAAACCAGGGGATTTCCCCAAGGTTTAACGATTGATTCATTGGTTAAGGATCTAACCCTATCAATAGTCTCTGACATCGATGATGCTTCTCTAAAATCAATAGCTTCCCTTAGTTTTTCTAAAGCATCAGATTCAATTTCAATATCAATATAACCTAAACGAGATGAAGAAATTAACCAGCAATCTTTTCCTGTATCACTTTTGCCGATCTTAAAGCCATACCGAAAAAAATCTAATAGGCATTCACAGGCTCCAGAGTTCCTATCTTCCTTCGTAGCATTCAAAACCACTAGAAATCTAACATGGGGATTTGCTAATAAATTCCGCAGCAAAAATGAAATGCCTCGTGTAGAACTATATAATTGTCCAATAACAGCATATTCATGGGGTTGTAATTTTTTGGCTACTGAATTTTTGACTGTCCAACCTGTGACAATAGCCGTTTGTCCTGTACCCAAAATTAACTGATTAGGTTTATATAAGGGTTTGTATTGAAATTCAGTTGATTGATTGCTAGTGATCATAATATAGAGAGGGAGATTAAAAATAACAAACGTATGATCATATCACGTTTTTGCACCATATCCTGCTTGAGAATTCCCTCAAAACAGTCTACTCTCATTGATACACAGTTCGTTCAATTTCAATAATGATATGATGCTGTCGCCCAAATTTACCGAAGCCTTAGTCTATGCAACGGAACTCCACGCCACCCAAATTCGTAAGGGTTCAGGGGTTCCCTATATTGCTCATCTGTTGGGAGTTGCTAGTATTGCTTTAGAATACGGTGCTAACGAATCAGAAGCGATCGCAGCCCTTTTACATGATGCCATCGAAGATCAAGGAGGTGCTAAAATTCGAGCCGAAATTCAACAGCGTTTTGGGGAAACCATCGCGTCCATTGTTGAAGGGTGTACCGATACTGATATTATCCCTAAACCTCCTTGGCGAGAAAGAAAACAAGCTTATATTGCCCATATTCCCCACGCTTCTACTTCGGTACGGTTGGTTTCTGCGGCGGATAAACTCTATAATGCTCAATCGATTTTAAAAGATTATCGTCAAATCGGGGATGAGATCTGGGAACGATTTACAGGCAAAAAAGCAGGAACTTTGTGGTACTATCGATCCTTGGTGAATGCCTTTCGTCAAGTAGATTCAACACCTTTAGTTGAAGAATTAGATCGGGTTGTTTCTGAACTTGAAAAGTTAGTGAAACAGAATCATTAACTCTGAAAATTTATTCTATTTTAATGAATTCCTAATGGCAAATGTTCGCTTAGAAAATATTACCCGACGTTATAATACCACAATTGCAATTGAAGAGATTAATTTTGAAGTTCCCGATGGAGAATTCTGGGTATTAGTAGGGCCGTCGGGTTGTGGAAAATCAACGGTTTTAAGAACCATTTCTGGGTTAGAAACCGCTACTTCTGGCAATGTTTATATTGATAATCTATTAGTGAATGAGATTCCCCCCCGTAAACGAGATGTGGCGATGGTGTTTCAAAATTATGCTCTTTATCCCCATCTCAGTGTTGCTGAAAATTTAGCTTTTGGCTTAAAAATGCGGGGAGTGGATGCTACAAAAACCCAAGAAATAATTCAAAAAGTTGCTCAATCTCTTTCGATTGAACATTTATTAAATCGAAAACCCAAACAACTCTCAGGAGGACAACAACAACGGGTAGCTTTAGGACGAGCGATCGCCCGTGAACCGAAAGTTTTTCTATTAGATGAACCCTTATCAAACTTAGATGCTCAACTGCGAGATGATACCCGTGCAGAACTCAAACAACTGCATCAACGCTTAGGAATTACGACGATTTATGTCACCCATGATCAAGTAGAGGCGATGACGTTAGCCGATAAAATAGTAATTCTCCATCAAGGAAAAATCCAACAAATCGGTGATCCACAAAGCGTTTATTCTCGTCCTAAAAATCGCATGGTTGCCACTTTTTTAGGCAATCCTCCCATGAATATTTTACCGATTACTTATGGAAATAGTTTATTTTGGATTGCCAATAAATCCTTGACTTTTCCAAGCGCAATTCGAGAAAAATTACAACCCCAGGAGGGTCAAAAATTTGATTTAGGCATTCGTCCTGAACATATTCAATTAACAACATCTCCAGAAATTGTTGATGATTTACAACAAGATGTTTGGGCCTTTGAACAAGTCCCCCTGGATGTAGAAGTCAGTGTTGTCGAACCCTTGGGACGAGAAACATTAGTTCGTGCTTATATACCCCAAACCGATCAATATTCTATTCAATTTCAAGTCCCCATTCAACATCGCATTCATCCCAGTGATCGCTTAACCGTCAAACTAGATTTGAATCAGATTTTGATTTTTGATTCCACAACGGGTCAGACTCTCTACCCCTAAACCATTCGTAGGGTACGTCAGGAGAACCCGCACGCACCACATAACCCTTAATTTTGTATCCAAAGTAACTGAAATTCTTGACAGAGTATGATTTTTAGATTACCTTAGAAACATCCTTCCTAGAGTAAAAAAACAGGCAATTAAAGCCGAGAAATCAGTAAAGAAAGTTTAACTAAGATTGACTTTTATTAAATCGGTAAAAAAAATAAACTCTACATAAAAAATATTCCATTTTTCCGATTTTGAATCATACTTAAAAACAAATCCTTAGTCTATAAGGACTGTGGGCTGGTGGGGAGAATGGAATCGAACCATTGAGGTTGTTTCATTCAAGTCCTCATCTATCCTACATTCAGGAACATTCCCTACCACTCTAAAACCAATATGATGCTTTTAAACCAACCTAGTCTTAAACAGGATGAGTCTGAAATTAGGAATCAGGATGATATGTTTCCGATTAGTTACTCAACCCTGGATGTTAGAGCATTAATTAGTGAAATTTTAAGTTTTTATCCCATTGATACCGTTGAAAAATGCAAATTTTGGCATCGAGGATTGAGCGATGTTTATTCCGTAAAAACTAAAACTTCCCGTTATTTTTTAAGAATTTCTCATCAACATTGGCGATGTCAATCTGAAATTGAATTTGAGGTTGAACTTCTAGATTTTTTACACCATCATCAACTTCCAGTTGCTTATCCTCTGAGAACAATAGACGGACAATTATTCATTGAAATTAATGCCCCCGAAGGCAAACGATATGCGGTGTTATTTGTCAATGCTCCGGGTCAAGTTGCTATCGGAGATTTGAATATTAACCAAAGTTTAAAATTAGGTGCGACCGTTGCTAAAATTCATCAAGTTGCTTTAAATTTTCAACCTTCGGTTCAGCGCCAACCTTTAAATTCTGATTATTTATTAGAGAGTTCCTTAGTTGCGATCGCACCCTATTTAAAAAATCGCCCACCGGATTTAAACTGTTTAGCAGACATTGTATTTCAACTTAAAGCTCAATTGCAAAATTTACCCCATACCCCTCCATTTTGGGGAATTTGTTGGGGTGATCCTCATAGTGGGAATGCTCATTTTACCCCAGATGATCAAATTACCTTATTTGACTTTGATCAATGTGGATATGGGTGGCGATCGTTTGATATTGCTAAGTTTTTACAAGTCTCCTTACAGTCAGGACTGAGTAAAAAAGTTCGAGAAGCTTTTTTAGTCGGGTATGAAGAAATTAACCCGTTAACGGAACTGGAAAAAAACCACATTCAAGCATTAACTCAAACAGCCCATATTTGGGCTTGGGCGATTAGTGTTATTAACGCAGAACAGTTTAATTATAGCCGTTTAGATCCCGGCTATTTTACTCGACATTTAGAACATTTAAAACGCTTACATTCCCCAGATTGGCAATAAAATTAATTTAAAATTAGTCGGGGAGAAATCCACAACTAATTTCAATAATGCGATCGCCCTCTAATTTAAAATAGAGATACGATCCCCCAGAAAAGGAATAGCTGAAAACTTGAATTTCCCCCTGACTGTGGGATTCTTGTTCGCCATAAACCTCTAATATCCGGTTTAAAAAATCTCCAACCCGCACCCCATCCGGTGTGGCTAAACTCGAATCAGTGGTGGTTAAAACGACAATTTTTTCGTCTCCAATATCAACAATTAAATTAGGATAAACCAGTCGAGCATAGGTGTTATAGTTCCCAGGGGGATGTTTTAGAATTTGAAGTGGTGTTCCTAAAACGTCCAATTTTGACGGTAAATCTCCTAAGCGAAATTCCCCTAAACCCAGTTCTTTTTCCGAGGAAGGATCAGCCACACTTGCAGAAATTCCGAACGGAATAGGAAGAGTATTAAAAGCCGTAATTCCACTTCCCAAGATCAGAAGGGTAAGAATAATTTTTAAAGGGTTTTTCATAATGTTAAATCCTCTTAATTTTACCGAAAACAACATTTTATTTGATTCTGGGAAACAATATGATTAATTAATAAACCTCCAATGGGAATTTTTAAACCTTTGAGAGCTTATAAAAATCGTTCGATTTCTAACCAACTCATCGGCTCAGGATTTGTTCATTAGGAAATTCTTTGGCCCATTGTAGGGCAAACCCACAGGAAAGGGAGGTTTTTCCCACACCTCCTTTTCCACTAAATAACGCTAGACTAAAGGTATTAAAATTAAACATCAAATTTGTGGCAACTTAATCAGAGTTCGCTATATTTCTACTTTAACCGCTCCAGAAAAGCCTTTAAGTAAAAACACAAGAGATTTAGGGGATGAAACCCTAGAAATGTGCTGGATGAGTCCATTGTAATGTTAACCCCTTGTGTCAGTTCCTCAAGTGTTATAGCCTTCAGAACTGACGCAGGAACTGAGATTTTGAAATAAAAATCTTGATTTCCTTCCATCAGGGTCAGAAATCTGGTTTTTAGGGTCGTATGTCTAAGTCCTGTGTCTCGATCTGTCGCTGGGGTATTCCTCTTGAGTTGGAATCAACCTACAATTGAACTGTCACAGGATAGAGATTAAATCCCCTGTTAATTCAACACAATAGGAAATAAGAGCAAGCTTTAACCCCAAGCCCTCGGATGAAGCCATCAATCATTGAGTGAGAAATGAATTAGGACGTGAATATTATGTTGACAAACCCTAGAAAAAAATACAGTTGGATCATGGCATTATCGCTATTGGGTGTAATCAATACTACCCCTAGTTTAGCAGCCCCACAAGGGACAACTTCCACCCTTTCAACGACTGAAGCCTCGACCCCTGAAGCGATACGACCTCGTACCCCAAATTTAGAATCAATCTTGAGGGGGCCGCAAGTGAGTAGACGCATTTCTGAATGTTACGATAATGGGATATGTTAGACGTTAACCATCGGTGAACCTCGATGGAATCATAAACCCTCGATTTCTGCTCGTTTCAACAGACACACCGTATCTAGTTAGAGTTCCTGCGATCGAATCCATCCGTAATTTTTAGGATAAAACGGAGCAGTGGCGGAATGTGCCTGATTTTTAATCAAAAATCCCATATTGATAATTTTGATTATTTCTAATTGTTTAAAGTTAATCTGGTTTTATCCGGGAATCAGAAACCGAGTTTTTATTGTCTATTTTCTCTGAGAAGGAGATTCATAACGATGGCACTTTATCCCGTCAACGATACAATTACCCATAATCAGCAGCAAATTCATACCTTGGCTAGATCATTAGTGAAAATGCAAGGGAGTTTTTCATTATTGCTAGTACGGTGTAATTATGAAAGTTTACGGGAACAAATAGTTGCCCAACTTAAGGAAGAATGTTCCCTAACTATTGGAGAATTTAAGCTTTCTCCGGCGAGTCAAACCTTATATGGTTCGATTAAAGCTGAACTAGAACCTAATTATCCTTCGAGTTTAATGGTTTATGGGTTAGAATCCGTTGTTGCTATTGATGAAGTATTGCATTCAGCTAATTTAGTCAGAGAGGCTTTTCGCAATTTTCCCTTTCCTTTAGTATTATGGATTAATGATAAATTGTGGAAAAAACTCAATCGAAATGCCCCCGATTTTACCAGTTGGGCAACAACCTATGAATTCTTACTCAGTTCCGATGAATTAATCACTTTTTTAGAGGAAAGAACATCGGCAGTTTTTACAACAGTTTTAGAAGCGGGAACAGAACGATTTTTACCCACGACTGCTATTTTAGGGACAGAATCGGGAACAGAACTTCAGGCGGCTTATCAAGATTTGAAAAAGCGAGAAATTCCTATCGATCAAACTTTAGAAGCGAAGTTAAAGTGGATTTATGGTCGCTATTTTTATTCTCATCAACAAATTGCTCTCGCCCTTCAACAGTATCAACAAAGTTTAAGATTTTGGCAACAACAATCCTCGGCTACTTCTCCAAATTATACAGATGATTCTCAGATTCTATTATGGGAAGGATTGGTATTATTTCATATTGGTTTATGTTGGTGTTATTTAGCAGAACAACATCGTCATCGCCAGGGTGAAAAGGAATGGAAACAAGCCAAGGATTCTCTCGATCAGTGTATTGAACGGTTTGAAGCTGCCAAACGTCAAGATTTAGTGGCAAAATTTTTAAATCCAATTGGAGAAGTTTTAATCCATTTAAGAGATTGGAAAAGCCTTAAAAACCTGGCTTTAAAAGGTCGGAAATTACATCAGGATTTGAGAGATACTTTCCTGATTCAACTGGCGCAGGATTACGGGTTTTTAGCCCTTGTTTCCTTACAGGATGAAGATTGGGACAATGCGAAGGAATTAGCCAGTGTTTCATTAGAAATTCTGACTTTATTAGCCCAGAAAAATCCTGATAATCCTTGGATTTCTCCAGTCGAAAGTTTTTGTTTATCTTTGTTGGCGCAAGCTTTAGAAAAGCAAGGATTAAAATGGGAGGCAATTGAGAAATTAGAAGCAGCGGCTCAAAGGATTAAAACAACGCTTTTGACGATGAATTTAATTCGGTTGTATCTGCACATTTTGCAAATGTTAAACCGTCTTTATTTTAAATTGGGAGCTTATCAAGAAGCCTTTAAAATCAAAGAAGAATATCGAAATCAATCCAGTGCTTATGGGTATAATGCCTTTGTCGGAGCCGGACGATTACAACCTCGGAAACAAGCCATTACTTCTACTTTAGATCCTAGCCAAATAACTGCCAATTTCACCGATGAAATTACCGCTTCAGGACGGGAAGAAGCCATTAATCATCTGTTACAACGGATGGCGAGTAATCATCATAAATTAACGGTGATTTATGGTCAATCTGGGGTGGGAAAAAGTTCGATTTTGAGAGCCGGATTAGTCCCGGCTTTACAGCAAAAAATTATTGATGCTCGAATTACTTTGCCGATTTTTATTAAAACCTATAATTGTTTTGTAATTGAGTTACAACGAAAACTCCTGACCCACGATGTAGAATATCCAGCTACCCCTGTACCGTTAACATTAGATAGTGATTTGAATGTGGAAACCGAGGAAGAACCGGAGCATCAAAATTATACGGATATTTTAATTCAAGTTATTGATCAACTTCAAGAAAATGCTAGACAGAATTTATTAACAGTTTTAATTTTTGATCAATTTGAAGAATTATTTTTTGCTCAGTCTCCTAAATTTCAAAAGCTATTTTTTGAATTTTTAAAAGATGCTTTAAATCTACCCTTTGTAAAAATTATTATTTCATTACGAGAAGATTATTTACATTATTTACTAGAAGGAAGTCGTCAAGTTAATTTAGAAGCTATTAATAATGATATTTTAAGTAAAGATATTTTGTTTTATTTGGGAAATTTTAGCAAAACAGAAGCTTATAACGTGATCAAAAGTTTAACCGATCGCGCCCATTTCTATTTAGAAGATGCGTTAATTCAAGCCTTAGTTCAGGATTTAGCGGGAGATGCTGAAGAAGTCCGTCCCATAGAATTGCAAGTTGTGGGAACTCAACTCCAATCTGAGAATATTACCACTTTAGAAGTGTATCAAAAACAAGGCCCTAAACAGAAATTAGTCGAGCGATTTTTAGAAGAAGTGATTCAAGATTGTGGCTCGGAAAATGAAGCAACGGCGCGTTTAGTTTTATATGCCTTGACCGATGAAAATGATACTCGTCCTTTAAAAACTAGAACGGAATTAGCCGAAGAATTAAAACAAAAATTAAATCACGATCAGGTATTAAATCCGTTAGATTTAATTCTGTATATTTTAGAAAAGTCCGGCTTGGTTTATCGAGATATTAGTCCAACGGGAGAATTTTATCAATTGGTGCATGATTATTTAGCCGGATTTATTCGCCGACAAAGTAGAAATGAACAAGAAGAAGAGATAGCTAAACTTCAACAGGAAAAAGCCCAACTGATTCAAGAAAAAGAAATGAGTAAAAAACTGGCAGAAGAACAGGAAAAACTGGCAGAAGAACAGAAAAAACTAGCAGAAGAACAGGAAAAACGCTACCAAGCGGAAGAAAAAACTCGCCGTTTAGAACAATCAAGGGGATTGATTATTGGAACAGTTGTAATTATCTTTACAGCCCTATTAGCCGGAATATTCTATGTTAATGGTCAAAATCAAGTTAAAGCTCGAATTCAAGCCTTAACTTATGCTAAAAATGCCCTATTATTAGCAGATCAACAGGATCAATTAGGGGTATTAACAACAACAGTACAGATTGGTCAAAATACCTTAGAAACAAACGCATCAGAAGCAACAAAAACAGAAATTGCTCAAGGGTTAATGCAAATGATTTCGGGTATTCAAGAACGAAATCGTTTAGAAGGACATCAAGGAACAATTTTAGGCGTTAGTTTTAGTCCCGATGGTCAAAAGATTGCAACGGCGAGTAGTGATCGGACGCTTAAAATTTGGAGTCTTGAGGGTAAATTATTAACCACACCTGAGCAATTTCCGCATGAAAGTCCGATTAAAAGTGTTCGCTATAGTCCTGATGGCAAAATAATCGCCACCACCACAGCCAGTGTCGATAACCCCGATCAAAATCAAGTGTTGTTATGGACGACAGCAGGAACTCCCCTCCCCCATCTCCCGATGAAACATCGGCAAATTATTAATAATATTAGTTTTAGTCCCGATGGTAAAGAATTAGTTACCTCTAGTAATGATAAAACGGTTAAATTATGGGCATTAGACGGAACGTTAATTCGTGAATTTAAAGGTCATCAGGATCGAGTTTTTGATGCAGAATTGAGTCCCGATGGTCAAAAGATTGCCAGTTGTAGTAAAGATGGAGAAGTTAAAATTTGGTCGAGTGATGGAACCTTAATTCGCACTATTAAAGCCCATAATCAACCCATTTATGATCTCGATTTTAGTCCCGATGGTAAACTCATTGTTTCCGCCAGTGGCGATCGCACTCTCAAGCTCTGGAATACGGAAACAGGAAAAGAAATTAAAGTCCCTTTAAAGGGTCATAACGATGATATTTTAAGTGTTAATTTTAGTCCCGATGGTCAATTTTTAATCAGTGGTAGCCGCGATCGCAACGTCAAACTTTGGAACTTAAACGGAGTATTACTCAAAACCTTTATTGGTCATCGAGATGATGTTTGGGGTGTGGAATTTAGTCCCGATGGTCAAACCCTGGTATCCGTCAGCGCCGATGCTACCGCCCGACTCTGGGATCGAAGTCGAGATCCCTTGAACACGACGTTACAGGGCCATACAGGACGGGTGTGGAGTGTTAATTTTAGTCCCGATGGTCAAACCTTAGCCAGCGCCAGTGATGATAAAACCGTGAAATTATGGGGTCGTCAAGAACCTCTGCAATATACCTCACAGCCTGCTTCAATCTTGCCACATCCCAGTAAAGTTAACTGGGTGAGTTTCAGTCCGAATGGTCAAGAAATCGCCACCGCGAGTGAGGATAAAATCGTGCGACTCTGGACAAAAAAAGGTCAGTTGTTGCGCTCCTTTTCTGGTCATGACAAAGCGGTCAAAGCGGTGACGTTTAGCCCGGATGGTCAAATCTTAGCCAGCGCCAGCGAAGACGAAACCGTTAAACTTTGGGACAAACAAGGAAAATTGATCCAGAACTTAACCCATCAAGATGAAGTTTGGGATGTCCGTTTTAGTCCCGATGGCAACACCTTAGCCACATCAGCACGTTTTGTCAACAATACAGGGAAACCGTCTAACTCTAGCGTTACCCTATGGACAAAACAAGGAAACCAATGGAAAGCAACCTTAGAATTACCGTCGGAAAATAGCCTAACGACCTTAAGTTTTTTAGGCAATTCTCAACAACTGGCGGTTGCTGGAAATGATGTTGTTACCCTTTGGAATGTTCAGGGGAAAAAACCTGTTGCATCTTGTCCTTTAGGACATCATGCGACGGTACAAAGTTTGAGTTTTTATCCCCAAGGGCAAATTTTAGCAACGGCCAGTGATGATAAAAAAGTTAGACTGTGGCGAATTAATGATCAGCTTTGGCAGTCTTCAGAATGCGATCGCATTCAACCTTTAATTGTTTTAGCACAGGATGATTTTGTCAATAGTGTTAGTTTTAGTCCAGGGGATGCAACTATTCTAGCTATTGCTAAGGATAATGGAACTGTGATTCTGTGGAGTTTAGCAAATTTAGACTTACATCATCAGATGCAACAGAGTTGTACCTGGCTGCACAATTATCTCTCCACTAACCCGATACAATTGCAGGAACAAAACCAGAATTTATGTGCTGCTCCTGTGGCGGCGGGAGCTTCGAGATCTGATGTCATTAACAAATAAGCCCACAAAACCTGCCCTATAGACCGTCAGACGAACCAGTAGGCGATGATAGCAGAAGAAGATAGTCAAAAAATATTTGCGAAATTTGGAGAATTTTCAGGCTCAGAAAATGAATGGGAATTGGGAATTGAAAATTATGCAGGTAATCGTCAATCCTTTAAATTTTTAAAGGATTATCCAGATTGGATTTGGTCAATTGCGATGAGTCCTGATGCTGAAAATTTAGTTATTGGCAGTGATGCTAAAACCTTACAGTTATGGAATATTAACACAGGTGTTTGCATTAAAACACTGAAAGCTGAACGCCTCTATGAAGGAATGAATATTACAGGCGTGACTGGGATTACTAATGATCGGAAAGCAACGTTGAAAGTATTAGGTGCTGTAGAAAACATAGAGTAGCAACTTATTCCCTTATTCGGGAAGACAGTGTATGATTTTGGCAAACCCGATTACCCTCAACACCATCACCCAATGGTTGCAGAAAAAGCCGAACAAATCCTCAACGGTGCCATGCCAGAGTTTTTGCAGAATGGCTATGCTTGTACAAGTATGGACAAGGTAGCTAAGTCGGCAGGCGTGTCTAAACAAACCCTCTATAGCCATTTTTCTGATAAAGATGGATTGTTTACAGCATTAGTTGAACGAATTGCTACCCAAAAATTTAATCTGGTTTGGTCACAACCGCTACAAGGTCAACCGGAACAGGTATTGCGAGATTTAGCCAAACGCTTAGTCAAAGAAAATATTAATGATAATGAATATTTGTGTTTTGTGCGTTTAATCGTAGCAGAATCAGGAAAACGCCCTGATTTAGCTCAATTATTTTTAAAGAAATTGTGTCAACCTGCGGTTATTATTTTGACTCAATATCTTCAAAATCATCCTGAATTAAATATTATTGATTGTGAAGCAACAGCCCGAATTTTTGTTGGGTCATTAATCCATTTTATGATGGTTCAAGAAGTATTATCGGGCAAAGAAGTTATGCCCATCGAAGAAGATCGGATTATTGATAGTTTAATCCGTCTAATTATTAATCAAAAAGATTAGTTGGCTGTTGACTGTTGGCTGTTGGCTGTTAACGGTTGAAAATTGCTAAACAACAGATGAAGCAGTCGGAGTAATAATTTCCTGGAATTGAATCACATCCAAACGAGGATCAACATGACTCACTTTCACCTCAAACTGTTCTCCAACTTCCACAGAACGACTAAATCGCATTGGCAATTCTAAGGCTAACTCCTCTAAAAATACTAATCCTAAATTGGCATCTTCCCGCAGCCATCGCAGCATTGTTGCTTGCCAAATTTCATCACTATTACGCCGTAAAAACTCTAAACTCCAATAACGATTCGTTTCCCGTTCTACTTTGGAAGCTTCCTTCACCGCCGGCCCTAAACTCATCACCATTTCCTGCATCTGTTCCGTTGAAAACGGTGGGGTTTCTCCTCGCAGATGGGCTTTAATTTGAAAATGAGCTAACAAATCACTATAACGGCGAATAGGCGATGTCACCTGGGTATACGTCTCTAAGGCCAAACTCGCATGACGCGAAGGAGTCAAACCCACCTCACTCCGAGGCATATAACGTCGCATTGCACAAGCTCTAACGGCTCCGGGTGGTAGTTGCATCAACTCCTCTTCCGGGGGTAATTCCGGTTGCGGTTGACTGCGATAGGGTAAAGCTAAATTATGGGTTTGACCATAACGAGCCGCCACTTCCCCCGTTAAAATCATCATTTCCGCCACCATTTGCCGGGATGGAGAATCTTCTAAAACCGTAATACTGACTTCCTCCCCGTTCACCTTAATCAGCGACTCCGGCATATAAATACTAATCGCCCCGTTAGCATTTCGCCATTCCTTGCGACGTTTAGCCCACATCGATAAAGCGTCAATTTCCGGTTCCCCTTGGATGCCAATTTGCAACATCTCATCCACATCATCGTAGGTGAGGCGATAGGTCGGTTTGATGGTACTGACATGAATACTATAGTCCTCTACCCCACCCGTTCCGTCCAGAATAATCCCAAAACTCAAGGCACAACAGATCTGCCCCTGAACTAAACTCATTGGCCCCGTTGCCAATTCTGAGGGGAACATGGGAATCATCCCCGTGGGAAGATAAACGGTTGTCGTTCGGCGACGAGCTTCTAAGTCCAGTTCATCTCCGGGGGAAATCAAACGAGTTGGGTCAGCAATGTGAATCCAAATTCGTTGTCGTCCATCCGCCAAGATCTCTAAACTTAAACCATCATCAATCTCACGGGTACTCTCATCATCAATCGTATAGACCTTCAGATGAGTTAGATCTAAGCGGTTAGAATCGGGATCAGGCGGGGGAGAATCTAAGCAACATCGAGCCACTTCAAGCACTTGAGTTGGAAATTGGATGGGAATTTGACTCCGACGTAGAGATAGGTTTTCATGGAGACTCCATATCCCTAAGTCTACTAACAGTTGCAACGCAGCTTGGGGCGTTTGAGCGCGTTCCAAGGTTGCCAACGTTTCTATAGCAGGTGCGACATGGGAAGCTTCTTCTCCAGACAGAGCAAAACGCTCTAACGCATCCAAGCGGGTGCGATCACTATTTTGCCATTCTACCACGACCCCCGCTAGTCTCTTTTGTATCCGCAGCCAATATTCTTGAACGTCCCGTTGCTTTTGTTGTTCAACTTCCTGTTGATGTTTAATTTCTGCAACTTGGCCAGGAGAGCGAGGTTCGTAGCGATCACCCTTCTGTTTAAAGTAGAGTTTATCATTAGACAACAACACATAACTGGCATAACATTGAGGCGGACTCTGCTCAGAAAATAAAAGCAGAGCCATTTCTTTGGGGTCTACGGTGTCTCCTTGCTCCACTAAAATTTCCCAAGCCACCTCTAAACTCGACGGATCGAGATAAAGCTGCAATTCTTGAGTAAACGCCGGGATATCCGCAGGTTTGTATGTAGCCCCCGTTACCTCATAAGCAACTTGCCTAGGGTGAACCGTATGAGCTAGGAGGTTTTCATCAATAACGACCCAGTGTTTTTTACCTTCAGGTCGGTCAGCAACGGCGAGACGGTGCTCCCCGTGTAATCTAAGCTCAATCAGAGTACCCTTTTCCACAGATAAAATTAGCCTTCCTTGTTCACAAAAGGCAACATAGCTAGAATTCTAGCCCGTTTAATGGCTTGTGTCAGATCTCGCTGCTGTTTGCAGGTCAGTCCAGTGATCCGACGTGGTAAGATTTTACCGCGTTCTGTAACAAATTTCCGCAACAGTTCGATATCTTTATAATCGATAGGAGTTCCGGGTTTAATGGGGGAAACTTGGCGACGAAAGTAAGTCATGCTGAAATTAATCCTCTATGAATTGCTAAAGTTGATTTAAGGGTTACAGTGAGTCTTGAGTCCTGATGGACATACATAAGACCATTACTTAATCTCTTTGTGAGCCGTGTGTTTGTTACAGTGGCGACAAAACTTTTTCAGTTCTAAACGTCCTGTCGTATTCCGACGGTTTTTCATTGTGGTATAACGAGAGACCCCTTGGGAACGCTTATCAGGGTTTGTACGGCACTCCGTACATTCCAAAGTAATAACGAGGCGAACACCTTTAGCCATAATTGTAAACAGTTTTGATTATTTAAGCACAAATATTTATTATTTCATCTCTCGCTTCACTTTGTCAATGAAATAACGGATTTTTAGATCCAAAGAATAACCCCGTCTGCTACCAATCACAATCGTTTGCCCAATCCGGTCATGAATAGTCTGGGGATGACGACTGGTATCAAATAACACGGCTCCACCGTCAATGACAATCGGCAGCATCAACAACAAAATTCCTGCATTCCCAGATGCTAGACCTCCTAAACCCATCAGAAACAAAAAAGCACCCAACCCCATAACCCCTTCTCGTTTTATGAGTTCTAAAAGGCGAGGGGTTCGGTTCAATTGGCTGTCAACCACTCGAATATCAAAAGCCCATCGTCCTAAACTCTGTCCTTGGTTCTTAGACACAACAAAAACACGGGAAGTCAACCAACTGATCATAAACACAAACAATAGAGTGACCCCGTTAGCTCCCAGAGCAATACAAAGTAACCAAATCAAAAAGAAATCAATCCCTAAAGCTGCACAACGACGCCACGTTGGAACTTTAGGATCAGGCAAAGGGACTAAATTAGAACTCATGGGGAGTATAAATTTTTGAAGAGAATATCAGATCAAAAAAATCTATCTATATTCTTAAACATATCAAAGCCTCTCTCCGAATAACCAGAAAGAGGCTTGATATTTAATAGATTAAAAGAACAGAAAAAAGAAGACTGCATAGAGAATCAGAAGAAAATGAGGTCAAGCCCTCGGTCTGTTAGTGTGTCTCGGCTGCATCCATCGCTGGACTTCCACCTAACACCTATAAACGGGTGTTCTGCCCGTGACCTTAC
>CAITND010000209.1 GCA_903893625.1 uncultured Oscillatoriales cyanobacterium | reverse complement strand
TTCAGAGTTTGTGTTAAACTCCTTGACTAAGACTGAATTCCTATGACGAGAAAAAATGTGTCAACTTGGCTTTCAAACTCTTAAGTTGTCCAGGTTCGGTGTGTCTTTTGTTTTTCGACACTCTTATCAATCTAGCAGTCTTTTTTGCTCCTGTCAACCCTTTTGGCAAAAAAATTTTAATTTTCTTCTCGCTCTTGATTTCAAGGGGGTTTGGGCTTTATTGGGGATTTAACTTCTGTTGCTGGGAACAGGTAGCAGTATGGGGGACATGACCGAAGGCGGTTGGAGAATGGAATATATAAATGGTGTTAGTTAAGGACAAACGTTAGATCAAGCTTTCCTACTGGTTTTTGATGGCTTACGGAATCGTCTCAGGTGTTGCTGTAGCTAGGGGAGGCAGGTGTAGCATTCAGCCTCAATTGCACAAGAGAAGCGGTTAGAGATGAATATTTAGATAAGTCGGTGATTATTGTGGGACTTCTATCATGAGGGTTCAACTCAGACTTACTCTTTCTCAATCGTCAAACTGAGGCTAAACTAACGAATATTTTCATAAACGGTATTTTGACTACAAATTTTGATATTCCTAGAACCTAACCTGCCAAACTCCTCTGATGATTGTCGATATGAACTGACGGTTCATGTAGGATAGAAACTCTGAACATGATTCAGTGGGGTTAGTTGGTCATCTAAACTCCTATATTTCCTCAACTCCCCTAAAGAAAGGCCCTTATTATGATTGATGATACTCAAAACCTCGAAATTCAAGCGGAATGGGATTTACTCAATATCTTGTTTTCGGGTGAACAGCCATACCCTATAAATCCTTATACACCAGAGGCTGAAGCTTATTTTTTAGAACAAGAAGCCCCAGATTTTGTTGCAGAGGTGTTTACCAAGGCTGAACTGACAGAGCGATCTCAACACTTTATGGGCCAAATGAATCACCTTTGGTCAGCAACTCGTTTGCAAACCTCCTTATTACAACGCTTTGCAGAACAAATACCTGATGAGTTGTTAAATCGTTTGGCACAAGTGGCAACTCGGATAACGGAACAGGTTTCGTCTCGGAGTTTGTCGCTGGGGGAACAATTAGTCCACTGTGTTCAAGAACTATTACCTCAATGGCCAGAGGAGGATTTACAGGTCTTAGCTCGTCCTTTTGCTTATGCGATGCGAGGAGCAGAACCGGATGGGGTAGAATTGAGTGGGGCTACAGTGGGATCGACGAGTTGGTCTGAGTTATCCGAAATTGAACAAGCTAGAACTTGTTTAGCCATCGCTCGTTATGCCTTATTGGAAGTTTTGTCCGATCAGGAAGCCCCTTGATATCCCCTTCAGATAGCTTGGGATCAGCGAATCAAATTTTTTTTTCAAAACCTCTAGTCATTTTTCTGATCCTGTGCTAAATTAATAAACTGTACGGCGAGCGTAGCCAAGTGGTTAAGGCAGAGGTTTGTGGTACCTCCACTCGTGGGTTCAAGTCCCATCGTTCGCCCTTATAGTCAGGAACAACCGTATAATTTAGCAAGTATTCCAAGGGAAAACATTGTTTGTTGCATACTTAGGATCTGTTCATGCTGAATTATTGATGAAAGTGCTAATATGAAGATCAAACAACCGTTCTCAAACAACCGTGAGGATGAATGTCAGAAGCTTTAAATATTATTAAATATTTACGATTCCCTAAACCTTTAGGAATTATTCATGTTGGGGCAAATTCAGGCCAAGAAATTGAAGCTTATGAAAATTCCTCTGCTGAAGCTTGTGTGTATATTGAACCAATTCCGCATATTTTTCAACAATTAAAAGATAATATTGGTAATCTTTCCAATCATTATGCCGTAGAAGCTTTATGTTCGGATGTGAATGGTGAGGAAGTAGAATTTTATATTGCGTCTAATGAGGGGCAATCTTCAAGTATGTTTCCTTTGGGAAATCATGCTCAACTTTATCCTGATATTAAATATATCAATAGTATCAAACTGGAAACTAGAACATTAGATAGCATTATTGAAGAACAATTTCCCCAGTGTCAGTTTGATTTGTTAGTTTTAGATACTCAAGGTTCAGAATTGAAAGTTTTAATGGGGAGTCATTATCTTCTTAAATCTAAAATTCGCTATGTTTTTGCAGAAATTAGTGAAGATCCTTTATATGAAGGCGGATGTACGTTTGAAGAAGTCACGAGTTTTTTAAAGTTGTATGGGTTTAGAGTCAAAAATCTTTATATTAATTATAAAAATTGGGGAGAAGCCCTTTATGCGAAAAAGAATTCTCATAATTCTCAACTCCCTGAACCTCCCGGTTTGAATTTAGCATTAAATAAACCTGCTCAACAAAGTTCTGTTTCTTGTTGGTCAAAGCCCAATGATGCTCAAGGAGCGGTTAATGGATTCAAAGATGGGGGATATGGGTTTCATACGAATGAAGAAGAAAATCCTTGGTGGCAAGTGGATTTACTAGAAAATTATGCCCTTACGGAAATTCGAGTTTATAACCGAATTGACTGGTGTGAAGAACGAGCAAAAACACTACAAATCTATCTTTCTCAAGATAAAAAAAACTGGAAACGGGTTTATCACAATGATGAAAATTATATTTTTGGAGGCGTAGACGGACGCCCCTTAATTGTTGCTTTAAATTCTCACATTGCTCGTTATATTCGATTGCAACTCCAAGAAACGACAGCATTGCATTTAGATGAATTTGAAGTTTATGGGGAAATTTTTCCTCCTAAAAATCCGGTGATTTATTTATAACTTAGGTTTAATCTAATTGATTGTTCGATTGTCCCAAAAATTGATTAAAGAAACTAGAAACTAAAGAAAGAACAATTGAACCAAATAATGCAGCCCAGAAACTAGAAATTGAAAATCCGGGGGTAAAATAAGCCACTAACGAAATCGAAATCGCATTGACGACCAGTAAAAACAACCCTAACGTTAGAATGGTTAAGGGAAGCGTTAAGATCGTAATAATGGGTTTAACAATGGCATTGACTAATGCCATAACGACAACACCAACGGCTGCGGCTTGCCAACTACTAATGGTAAAACCAGGTACAATATAAGCCGTGATACCGAGCGAAATCGCCGAGATTACCCAAGTCAGAAAAAAATTTAGCATAGATGTTTCCTGGGAATAGAGGTCAAAGTCTGAGTTGCTCTTGTAAATTTGCTATCCGAAAGGAATATCCTCATGGATACTTAATTTTACAAGATAATGTCAAAATTGGGTATTAAGGAAGGTAACATAAGTATAAATAAGTTGATCGAGTGGAGTAATCAATAAATGATTAGAATTTGGCAATTCATCGTTTTAACAGTTGTTTTAGTCCTGTTGGCTTTTCCGGTTCCAACCTGGGCGGCAAAAAATCCAGGCCATCTATTTTTCAGTCATAGT
This sequence comes from uncultured Oscillatoriales cyanobacterium, assembly GCA_903893625.1. Classification (GTDB taxonomy): domain Bacteria; phylum Cyanobacteriota; class Cyanobacteriia; order Cyanobacteriales; family Microcoleaceae; genus Planktothrix. Next base: position 14,953 of record CAITND010000209.1, on the reverse strand, counting down.
TTACTACAAGGACGAGATTTTTCTAATCAGTCTTTACCTGGGGCTGAATTTGCTAATTCTAATATGGAGTTAGCTAAATTTGATAATTCAGATTTAGAAGGAGCTATTTTTAGTAAAGGGATTCTAACAAAAGCCAGCTTAAAAAAAGCAAATTTAACTTATGCTATGCTGGATCAAGCTAATTTTACTGAAGCAGACTTAAGTGATGCTGTATTAATCGAAGCCTTATTTTTGGGGTCAACGTTTTATCATACAAACATTCTAGGGGCTGATTTTACTGATGCTATATTAGATCGAGAACAGATTCGACAATTGTGTCTGGTTGCGAGGGGAGTTAATTCAATAACGGGAGTTCCAACTCGTGAGTCGTTGGGATGCAAATAAACGTTCAATCATCCAGGGAAATAATGCTTTTTTGATCAGGAATCATTAGATTATTTCCCTACTCATAAACTAGATTAAAATTGCTTTTTTGTTCACATCAGTAATCCAGTCCCCTGTTCAGGGAATCTGATCAAATCCCAAATTTTAGTTTAACTAAACTAATTTAGTAGCTTTAATCATGTGATAAGCAATTAACAATTGTGTTAAAGCTAAAGGATAGCTTTGTAGCATTTCTCCTGTTGTTCCCTGTAAAATCCCTAAATTTTGATTACCTCCAGAACTACAAAAGTTTTTTAAACTCGGTAATTCATTACAAAGCATCATTTCTAATTCATTGACTTGATCTAGGGTGGCGTGACTATCAATTTCTAGAACATCTACGGGTTTACCCATATCTCGATCTAATCCTAGACGCACGGCTCCAATATGATGACCACTTTGTTGATCTAAAATCTTACTAAAATCTGGGTGAGGAATGGTCGGACGCAAAACTAAACGAACGTTTAAGTTAGTTCCATTTTCATCACCATCTGGAGGATAAAAGGTAACAATTACATCGGCTGATTTTCGTTGGGGACGAATAAACGCTTCTGAGTCAGGTTCCCGTTGTTTTAAGGCGAGAATTACATCTTCTTCGCTATAACCCCGTTTCATTGTGTCTCGTTTAATTTTCCATTTAGTTCGGAGAGATTCAGGCGGAGCTAAATACACTTTTACATCATAATTATCCCGAATTCCACGAGTAGAATAACCCAGTAAACCTTCTACAATTACAAACCGATTAGGTTTAATATATTCGGGGGGATCAAAAGTTCCCTGATGATGATTATAAATCGGTTTAAGAATAGGTTGTCCTGTCCTTAATAATGTGAGATGTTGCTGCATAATATCCAGATAGTTACAATCTGGATGTAAGGGGGTAATATCCATCTGGGCTCGTTGTTTGCGATCATAACGGTGATAATCGTCGGTACAAATCACCGTTACATTTTCTTCTCCCAAAACTTGAGCAATTCCTTTTGTCAAGGTTGTTTTTCCGGCGGCACTGTCTCCAACAATCCCTAAAATAATCGGCCGATGTGTCATAGTTCTCCACCTGTGCAGAATGGTTTTTCTGTTGGCAATTTAGCCTAGATCTGTCTTATTGTAAGGGTGAATGGAATTACAAGCAAGAGGTTGATCAGGTTTACATAAATTTGATTTTGAATTCTTTAAACATCGCCCTGGTTATTTTGAGCTTGAGATTCGGATGAAATTCATTTTCATAAATTAGAGGTTACAGGTTTCTCCATCTTCTTCGATTTTATTGGAAGATATTTCTGGAAAGGAAGCTATATCAATAATCGTCATTGAAGATTGCAAAGACGCATTAAATGTTGAACCATATCCAAGCTGACTTTGCACTAATTGTAAATCTCCCCCCATCATTTTACAAAAATGACGGCTAATGGCTAAACCTAATCCCGTCCCCCCATATTTACGGGTCGTTGAACTATCCGCCTGAATAAAAGCTTCAAAAACATATTTTTGTTGTTCTTCGGGAATGCCAATTCCTGTATCTTGAACACAAAAATTAATCTGATCAGGTCGTAAAGAATTAGAAGGTGGATTCGGGGAATTGAAAGCATCTGAGGGAGGGTTGATCGCTCCATGAATCACTGTTAATATAATTTCACCATGCTGTGTAAATTTAGCAGCATTACTGAGTAAGTTAAACAGAATTTGTCTAATTTTTGTTGAATCTGAATAAATAATAGTTAAAGTGGGATCATAATTAAGAGTTAAAATATTTCCATTTTGGCTGACTAAAGGTTTAACAGTAGCAACAACACTTTCAATTAACTCTTTTAAATCAAAGCTTTCTAAATACAGTTCCATGCGTCCGGCTTCGATTTTAGATAAATCCAAAATATCATTAATTAAGGATAATAAATGTTTTCCGGCTGTATTGATCATGTCTAAATCAGCAATAAATTCATCTTGACCTAAATCCTTTGCATCTTCACAGAGCATTTCACTATAGCCTAAAATAGCATTTAAAGGCGTTCTTAACTCATGACTCATATTGGCTAAAAATTGGCTTTTAGCGAGATTAGCAGATTCTGCCGAATCTTTGGCTTGTTCTAACTGGTGAGTGCGTTGATCAACTTGTTCAATTAAATAATTAACTGAGTTGGCTAAAGAATAAATTTCATGAATATCCGTCTGGAAAGGCACCCGCAGTTGATAATTTGATTCCTGTGCAACTTGTTCAGCTACTTGCTGGGTCAAGCTTAACGGTTGAGTAATTGAGCGAGTGGTTTTGATCGCGGCGATCATCGAAATTAAAACGGATAATAAGGCACTAACGATAATAATTAAATTTTCTAAACCGCGAGCTTTTTTCATTAAAAGTTCGCCCATTTCTTCCTGCTTTTGAGCTTTTTTTAACCAGTCTGTTAATTTATTATTCAGCTTTCCTAATGTATAAATAGCTGGTTCATCAGACAAGGATTTAAAGGACTGATAAATAGCTTGATCTTTTGAATTTGAGGATAAAGCAGGTGAAATAGGCTTTAAGGTTTCAACAGTCTTAATATAGGTTTTTAAACTATCTTGATAAGTTCGGAAAAATGATTTTACCTGTGTCGGTGCTGCCACTGACCAACTGGGTTTTTGATCGATAAAGTCTTCAATTTGAACAACAAGCTGTTCAAGTTCAACAAGGTTCTGGCGAATATTTTTTTGATTCTGATTCCAGGTTTGCGGCTTGTCTGCTGAAGAGATCAAGTGATAACTACGCAATTGTATATTGAGAACGGCGGTATTAAATTGACTGAACAGTTGTGCTTGTCGATGAGCATCTGATAATTGATAATAGGCTCGTTTTTGGTAAATATCTGCCAGCAATAATCCTGTAATGGAACCCGTAAAACCGATGATAATGGCTAAAAAATAGCCATAACCAATTTTTTGATAAATAAACCAACGAGACTCGGAATGCTTCTTGCGCCGAAAAGGATTATGTTTAGCGATATAATCCTTTAAAGAGTCGGCTACAACTGTTTGAGTGTCTTGGTAAGTTGCGGTAGATTTTAAGTCCTCAGATGGCATCAGCCTATACTCCTTTTCCCTCCCAGTTACATCAGACTAAAGAATATTTTCCCGGTTCATCTTGTTAAACCTCAATCCTTAAATTATCAAGTCTTAGAACGGAGCATGAGTTTGATAGAACTCATTCTGCTTCCGGGGTATGACCCCCCAATTACAATTGTGACATGGCTGTGTTAGTGTTACTACTGATCTCAGTCCTAAAATCATTAAATTAAAGATGTGAAAAACCCTCCAGGCTAAACTGAAGGGTTCGGAAACAGCAGAGTCAAGAATTTTCAGGCGTTTAAAAATCAGTGAAGGTCAATAGTTTTCTAGCAAACTGAGTAATGGCTGTCTCAACAATTAACCCTCAGCCGAAAAAAACGCAGTGACTCCTATCCAACCACAGCAACGGGTTGCAATAAGGCTTCTTTGAGTAATTCAGCTTTATCTGTCTTTTCCCAAGGTAAATCTAAGTCTGTCCGACCTAAGTGACCATAGGCAGCCACATCTTGGAAGAAACGACCACCCCGCAGACCGGGTAATTTTTGTAAATTAAATGATTGAATCATTCCCGCCGGACGTAATTCAAAGTTGGCTAAGACAACTTCCAACAGTTTGTTTTCATCCACCTTCGCGGTTCCAAAGGTTTCAATCAAAACGCTGACGGGTCGAGCCACCCCAATAGCATAGCTCAATTGCACTTCACACTTTTCTGCTAACCCGGCCGCGACAATATTTTTCGCTACATAACGGCAAGCATAAGCCGCGCTGCGGTCTACTTTCGTGGGATCTTTACCGGAAAATGCACCCCCACCATGACGGGAATATCCCCCGTATGTATCTACAATAATTTTGCGACCCGTTAAGCCGGAGTCCCCTTGAGGGCCACCAATCACAAATTTACCCGTTGGGTTAACTAAAAAGCGAGTTTGGTCATCGGGTTTGATGGCAATATCCGCAAATATGGGTTCTACAACGGCTAACCACAGATCTTCTTTAATTTTTGCTTGTACTGCCGCCTCATCGGTAATGTCTCCAATAGTCGCGGTATGTTGGGTGGAAATTAAAATCGTATCAATACCAACGGGACGATCATCTTCATAGATAACGGTGACTTGGGTTTTGCCATCGGGACGTAAATAGGGGAGTTTCCCATTTTTTCGTACCGTTGCTAATTGTCGAGCAATTCGATGGGCTAAACTAATCGGCAATGGCATCAGTTCTGGGGTTTCATTACAAGCGAAACCAAACATGATGCCTTGATCTCCGGCTCCAATAGCATCGAGTTCTTCATCGCTTAACAGTTCTCTCGCTTCCTGGGCTTGGTTCACCCCTTGAGCAATATCAGGAGACTGTTTATCTAAGGCAATCAGAACGGAGCAGCTATTGGCAGAAAAACCATTGTCTGCATCAACATAACCAATCTCTGCAATTTTTTTTCGGGCTACATCGATATAGTTAATTTGGGCGTTGGTGGTAATTTCACCCGTGATCAACACTAAGCCAGTATTCACAACCACTTCGGCGGCAACCCGACTTTTGGGATCTTGAGTTAACAGGGCATCTAAAATTGTATCTGAAATTTGATCACAGATTTTATCGGGATGACCTTCAGTAACGGATTCGGACGTAAACAGGTAACGGCGAGACAATAATCATTCCTCCTTTTATTCGAGTGGGATTCATCCAGTTAAGATGCGCTATGCCACATCTGTACTGCATGGCATTGAAATTACACTACTACAGCTAGGCCCAGATAGGAGCCAGAATTAAAGGATTTAGAGAATTTACATTCAGACTGAAATTTTAATCTCATCTAATTGGGAAATTACCACATCCGCACCTTTGGGGTGTTGAGGATTTGATCTGTTCCAGCAAATACCGACACAACCCCCCGATCCGCCTGCCAACGCCATATCAATATCCCCTTGAGCATCTCCCACCATTAAAGTAACAGAGGGATGCACTCCAAGGGCTTCACAAGCATTGAGAAATAAAATGGGATCGGGTTTAGTCGGGGATGGTGCATCGACTCCCATTTGTAAGTGAATATAGGGTTCAAGTTGATGGTGTGTGACAAAATGCTGGACTTGTGAGGTCGGAGCCGCCGAAAGAATCCCCACCTTTATCCCCGCATCGTATAGGTATTTTATGGTTTCTAAACACCCGACAAACAAAGGCGAAGGGGGTCGGGACTTCAAATATTGATCCGCATCCACAAAGGCACGACGGGCAATATTTAAAGATTCTAACCATCCTCGTCCGGTTTCAGCAATATAAGCCGCCGCCGCAATTTCATTTTCAGGTCGGCTTCCCACTGCCATTAATCCTGTGGGATCAAGGGTATCTCCGGTCACTCCAAAAGCCATCAACAGGGGTTCGCCAACACCGGGAATTTGAGCATCAATTAAACGCGATCGCTTTTGGGCTAAATTCCTTAAAAAATCGGCAGAATCCTCTAAAGTTCCATCCTTATCGAAGATAACGGCTTCAATATTAGCAAAGGTAACGGTCTGAATTTGAAGGGTAACCAACCTCAAACACTCCACAGGGAACAGGGAACAGGGAACAGGGAACAAGAAAAAAATCCATTCCATCTTCTCTTCTTAAAAAAACAGGGAACAGGGAACAAGAAAAAAATCTATTTCCGCTTCCCCATTCCCTCTTCTTTTTTCCTCGGTTGAACCTTATACTCCTTCGGCAACAGGTTCAACGTCTTCTTCGATGGCTGCGGTCATGTCATCCTCGATAGCGGACGGGATTTCATCATCCTCAATAGCGGACGGGATTTCATCATCCTCGATAGCGGACGGGATTTCATCATCCTCGATAGCGGACGGGATTTCATCATCCTCGATAGCGGACGGGATTTCATCATCCTCGATAGCGGACGGAATATCAGCTTCATCCAGTTCTGCGGGGACTTCAACCGTTGCAGTTCCCTGTTTAGCCGCCAAGAGTTTTTCCCGGAATTTGGCTGCCATTTCTTCAGCTTTCTCATAAACAAGCTGAGGATTTTTAACCATAGCTCCTGGTTCAGGTTCCAGTTGTTTTGTAGAAAGGGAAATCCGACCCCGATCTGCATCCAAGTCAATAATCATAACTTTGACTTCATCATTGACATTGAAAACACTATGAGGTGTGTCAATGTGATCGTGAGAAATCTCTGAGATGTGGAGCAGACCACTCACGCCACCAATGTCAATAAACGCCCCGTAAGGTTTAATTCCTCTAACGGTTCCTGTCACCACTTCACCAACCTCTAAGCGGTTCATCTTCCGCTCAACTAAAGCCCGACGATGGCTTAAGACAAGGCGATTACGATCCTCATCAACCTCTAGGAATTTTAAGGGTAATTCTTCAGCAACGAGTTCTTCTTTGGGTTTGCGCGTACTAATATGGGAGCCAGGAATAAAGCCCCGCAATCCTTCAATCCGAACTAAGGCACCGCCTCGATTTGTGGCAAAGACTTGAGAACGGACGGTAGCATCTTCGGCTTGCAGTTGGCGGACTCGCTCCCATGCCCGCATATACTCAATGCGACGAATGGAAAGAGTTAACTGCCCATCTTCATTTTCATCGGTGAGGATAAAAAACTCACGGGTTTCGTCAGACTGTAATACTTCGCCTGGACTTTCCACCCGATTAATTGACATTTCTTGTAGTGGAATGTATGCTGCGGTCTTAGCGCCAATGTCAATCAGAGCGCCCCTTGGCTCTAGACTAAACACTGTTCCCGCCACTACGTCACCGGGACTAAAGTGATAGTCGTATTTATCGAGTAAGGCGGCGAAATCTTCGTGGGTGAAGCCCACATCTTTTGGTTTTGTTTTCTGATTGATCATGCGAGTTTTATCCTAAAATTGCTCCTATTAAATGGTTGTTTTGCAGTTAAGAGAGGTTTTTGATCATGGCTGATAGAGCCAATTTTCGCTTGCGATCAAAACTGCTGACTTGACATCACAAGTACCGGGCATACCTGTGAACAACAGATAAACAGAGGATTACCGCGTCAAGGTCAAGTCTAGTTGACACTCCTGCCCTAACCCTACGGGTCTAGTCAAGGATTCTTGCTTCATTGAGGACTGCTTTCTGATTAACAACCAGCTAGTCTTACACCCTCTCCACAAGCTTAAAATCCGGTATGCCCTACCGTACATTAAAACTTAGTTGATTACTTGTCCCTACTCCCACTGGGTTGAGGTTACGACCCTTGGTTTTTGTGGATACTGGACTTTCATGCAAACAAATCTAATTTTAGCACAGTTTTTTTGGGTCACTGTCCATCTTCCCGTTAAGCTACGCTGTAACGAGAGTCCTCTTGATCTAATTTAGATAGAATCAAGGATCATCAACTTGAATATACAGCCTAAACCTTTACCCTGGGGTGTGAGGTAAGCTGTGTTGATGTCTAGGGGAACAGGTAAATGGAGTTAACTTAAATAGTATAACTGTTCAAAGCATATCTATTATGCCACAACCGATCAATTTTGGGTGATCATGCCCAAAGTTTTGTTAGATTCAGACTAGGACGGAATGAGAATCGGAATCAATTGGAACTTAGCACCTTAATGTTGAGATCCCAGTAAGGATGCAGAACACAAAGAAGGGGGAGTTTCGATGGGGGAACCCTCACAGGAGGAGACGGAATCTTCCGGGTTTGGAGCCAGTTCGACCGCTTTCCCATTTTCAGAATCACGCTGAAAGTGATTTAACGCCTCGGCAAAATCTCGAATTCCTTGAAATTGTCGATAAACTGAAGCAAAGCGCACATAAGCAACTTCACTCAAGGATTTAAGTCGTTGTAATACTAATTCTCCAATTTCTTGAGTAGGAATTTCCCGTTGGGAACGTTGTTGCAGTTCTGCTTCAATTTCATCAATAATCGATTCTAAATCGGAAGCAGAAAGTCCGGTTTTTTCACAAGCTCGAACCATACCCCGCAGTAATTTAGATCGGTCAAAGGATTCCCGTTTCCCATCCCGCTTCATCACTGTAATGGGAACAAATTCAATCCGTTCATAAGTCGTAAACCGATGCTGACACTGGAGACACTCCCGCCGCCGACGAATGCTTTTACCCGATTCAGCAGAACGCGACTCAAGAACTCGACTATTGGTATAGTGGCAAACTGGACACTGCATGATAAACGTCCTTTGAGCATAGGTTTCACCGAACAGCAGTTTTCTGATCAGCGAGTACAAAGCACGGCGTGTAACCCTTGAGCATTCCGATACTGAGTTCTGAGAACTCAGGGTTTTAGTTAAACAGGTGAACACCCTAATCTATTGGAATCTATTGGTGATATGCAATCGCATTTAGGTTTGCTCCTGCTTAAATTTTAAATCAACCCCAAACCCCCATCACTCAGTATGGTCGTGGCAAAAGATGCTCTTATTGCCAGTTACTTCCCAATCCGAGGGGGTTCCCGAAATGCAATTGCAAAAAAGAGAACTCCTAAGGCCAATGTCAAAACTAAGATGTAAGCAACACTTTCCATGTTAATGTTTCCTAAACTTATTGTTTTCTAACAGTCTACCATTGAGCGATTAAGCCAGAAGAAAGAACTCTGAATTAATCATCCCAAATCTTCATAAACAGAGAGAGAGTTGGAAACTTTATCAACAAAGCTCCAACTCTCTCTGGATTGAGGTTTACAAAAACACCCCAAAAGTCCGAACTAGATGTATCCTAGACGGTTTTCTTGACGCGAGTGGTTTTGTCACCCACTTTTTGGAATAGACCCCACTCCACTTGTTCTTCGAGATCGGCTTCCACCCCAGCGAATACATCGCGGAAGATCGTCCGAGAACCATGCCAAATATGGCCAAAGAAGAACAATAACGCAAAGCAAGCGTGAGCATAGGTGAACCAGCCGCGGGTGCTGGTACGAAATACCCCGTCAGATCCCAAGGTTTCCCGGTCAAACTCGAACGGTTCCCCTTGTTGGGCTAAACGGGCATATTTCTTAACGCTAGGTGAATCACTAAAGGTTTTGCCATCTAATTCTCCACCGTAGAAACTGACACTCACCCCAGCTTGTTCAACGCTGTAGCGAGAATCAGCCCGACGGAAGGGAATATCAGCCCGAACCACACCGTCTTTATCCGTGAGGACTACGGGGAAGGTTTCAAAGAAGTTGGGAAGACGGCGAACCGATAATTCCCGTCCTTCACCATCTTTAAACACAGGATGGCCTAACCAAGTTTTAGCAATCCCATCGCCTTTGTTCATCGGGCCAACCCGGAATAAACCGCCTTTAGCGGGGCTGTTGCCCACATAGTCATAGAAGGCGAGTTTTTCAGGAATTTTTTCCCAAGCTTGGGAATAACTATCCCCACGAGCAACGCTGGCTTGTACCCGGCGTTGAATTTCTTGTTGGAAGTAACCACTATCCCATTGATAGCGGGTCGGGCCAAACAGTTCAATCGGGGTAGCAGCCGAACCGTACCACATGGTTCCAGCCACAACAAAAGCCGAGAAGAATACGGCTGCGATACTGCTAGATAAAACTGTTTCAATGTTCCCCATCCGCAGGGCTTTGTATAACCGTTGGGGTGGACGAACAGAAAGGTGGAATAGACCCGCAATAATGCCAACAACACCTGCGGCAATATGGTGAGCTACGATACCTCCCGCATTGAACGGGTTAAATCCTTCTGGCCCCCAAGCAGGTGCAACGTGTTGGATGCTACCTGTGATGCCATAGGGATCAGACACCCACATTCCAGGGCCAAATAAGCCCGTGAGGTGGAATGCTCCAAAACCGAAGCAGAGCAGACCAGATAAGAACAGGTGAATGCCAAACATTTTTGGCAAATCTAAGGCGGGTTCGCCTGTACGGGGATCGGTAAACAGTTCCAGATCCCAGAAAACCCAATGCCAAACAGCAGCCAGGAACAGTAAACCAGACAGGATAATATGAGTAGCCGCCACCCCTTCAAAAGACCAAACGCCAGGGTTGGTTACCGCTTCTCCGGTGAGACTCCAGCCGCCCCAGGATTGAGTAACTCCTAAGCGGGCAATAAAGGGCATGACGAACATCCCTTGACGCCACATCGGGTTAAGGACGGGATCAGAAGGATCATAAATTGCGAGTTCATAAAGGGCCATAGATCCAGCCCAACCTGCCACCAAAGCGGTGTGCATCAGGTGTACAGAGATCAACCGTCCCGGATCATTCAGGACAACTGTGTGTACACGATACCAGGGTAGTCCCATTGACTACGCTCCTTCTAGTTGATAATGGTTACTTTTTTTTGACACTCCTCGCTCTAAAGAGACGAGGATTCTTAATTCAGCGACTGACCTTTAAGCACCATGTCCTTGCGGCAATTCTTAAACTTCTTAACCGTACTAATGTACCAATTACAAAGTCTAAGTCACAGCTACCCCAGAGGGTCTATCTCCAAAAGCTTACTAGGATACAAGCCTAGAGTTCGGGCCTGTCCCGCCCTACTGAATTAAGTAAACCAAATTATTTATTTTCTGGTAGAGAGAATGAGTTGATTCTCTAGCTGTTTTAAGAGTTTTCGCCACTCTTTGTCCAATGTTTTACACCTCAATGTGTGTCTTAACCGTTTCACAATGGCGAAGGAGTTTAACCTTGACATTTACATTCTAGCAGCAAGCTTAACTAGAAGTTACGGGTTTAAAACCCAATTTCTTGATAATATCACGAACGCTGACCACAATTAATCCCACACTAACTATAGACTTCGGTTGATTAGACATTCTGTGGCGGCACTTCCCAGACGTTCTAGGACTTGATCGGCTGAAATTAAGCGGGTGAGAACAACTTGACCAATTGTGTTAGAGGAGTTAGTGATTGAGGTGATGTCCGGTTTGACCTCTAACATCAAAACCGCATCTTCAACTCGATACAGCCACATCTTTTCCTGCTGATTCTGATCCCAAATACACAGGTTCATTTTTTGAATTTCTGGTGGACGGCGACGCAGAGCTTGATCCCACAGACCTCCCACTCCCCAAACTCGTCCTACTATCCATCCATCGGTTAAAAAAAAGTATTTCACAGACTGCCCTAAACGAACTAACTTTAGATCTGATGTTTCACAATACCGCGAAAAGATCTAGCATTCTCAATTGAGCGGTAAAATTTTTCTGGGTCAGGAGTTATTAGAGTCACCCTTCACAACCAGCCGAATCATGAAAAATTCCCCATCTTTAGTTCATTTATCTGCTTCTGCGACTATGACGCTGTATTATTCAAAATTTCTGAGTGATCGACTTCAGCGTCAGGCTTTAGTCCGGTTAATGTCCTTATTTTCGATTTTATTATCAACTACAGGGTTAATATTGAGCGAGGCTCTTGGTGCGATCGCTCAAGAATATCCCGGTTGTTTTATGAAAACAAAAACCGGACAGATGATCTCTTTAAATCAAGTTTGTATTTTTCCACAAACTGATGAAAAAACAGCCATTTCTCCCCTAGCAACACCAGGAGTTTATCAAGCTAAAATTATTAGAAGAGAGGGAGGAATTCCGGTTATTCAAGCGGTATTTAATAGTCAAGCTCCGTTTGAAATGTTGGTGGATACTGGAGCAAGTGGAACAGTAATTACTCCCCTGATGGCAGAACTTTTAGGGGTAATTCCATCGGGGCGGGGGAAAGCAGATACACCAAGCCAAAAAGGAGTTGAATTTGATTTAGGTTCAATTCAAAGTCTTGATGTTGGAGGAGCGATTAAAAATAATCTTACCGTTGCGATCTCGCCATCGTTGGATGTCGGTTTACTGGGTCAAGATTTCTTTGGAGGATACGATGTTACAATTAAACAAGATGTTGTTGAATTTCGAGCCAGACAATAAACTATTAATACAATCTCTGTAGAACAATTTGCTCGATTCATAACTCATGCAGAAACCAGAAAGAATTTAGGGATTGAACACTCTAACCTTGAAAATAGGATAACAGGGTGAGATTATGATCAAAGCAATTTCGATTCATTCTTATTCCTTTAAGCTTAGTTTAACCCTACTTTTAACAGGAGTTTTATTAAGTGTCATTCCGGTTAAAGCTCAAGAATATCCGGGCTGTTTTATCCGTGAACGCTCTGGAGATGTTGTGAATTTAACCCAGTCTGTTTGTGGTTTATTCCCCACTTCTACACCCCTATCTGCTAACCCAACAACACCAGGCATTTTTCAAATTCCCATTAAACGCCGAGAAGGAGGAATTCCGGTTATTGATGTTAATTTTAATGGTAAAAATACCTTTGAAATGTTATTAGATACCGGAGCTAGTGGGGTTGTAATTACATCGGCAATGGCAACAGCATTAGCAGTACAACCCCATGGAAACCTACCTGTTAATACAGCAAGTGATCAAGTCATCAATCAACAGGTTGGTCGTGTAAATTCTATTGATGTGGGCGGGTTACAGATCAGAGATGTAGAAGTTTCAATTTCTCCTGTTTTAGAAATAGGACTATTAGGACAAGGCTTTTTTGGAAATTACGATATCACAATTAAACAAGATGTGATTGAATTCCGATCTCGTGCCTAATCAGTAATCAGTTATCAGTTATCAGTGAAAGAAATGACTATTAACTTCTTAACTAATGACTTCTTAACTGATGACTTCTTAACTAATGACTGATGATTGCATCTTCTTTAATTCAGAAAATCCAAATAGCTTTTACTAAGTTCCTTAACAGCTAATTCATAAAATTGTTGGCCATGTTCAGGGGTTGCTAAGGCGGGGTTAGATCCCATCCGACCATCGGGATAATGTTGACGAAAATCCTCTGGACTATAGATGGGGTATCCTTTTGCAACTTCCGGCGCCAGGAATGCTTGTTTAATCGCATCAGGATAAATATATTGGGTTAATGCCACTTCGCTGGGTGTGGCGTGGGAGCCTTCTTGATCACCATAGAGTTCTTTTGCTAATTTATAGACTGAGCTACACATAAACCAATTTCCCACTTGACATTTGACTTGATGAGCTTTGGGTAAGTTGATATCCGCTACATGGGTGTAAGTTTCAGAAAACGCCGCTTTCAGGGTAGCAATATTCCCCCCATGTCCGTTAATAAAAAAGTAGTGAGTAAACCCAACCCTCGTTAAACTTGTGATATAATCTTTGATTACCTGAATTAAAGTCGTGGGTCTAAGGCTAATTGTGCCTGGAAACGAGGTGTGGTGTAATGCCATCCCAACATTGATAGTGGGGCTAACTAAAGCCTGGGTTGCTTCTCCTACTCCTTTGGCGATCGCTTCAGCGCAAATCGCATCAGTGCCGATCAGTCCTGTTGGCCCATGTTGTTCTGTAGATCCAATCGGGATAATAATACCTGAAGAATGAGTCAGGTAAGTTTCTACTTCTTGCCAAGTGCTAAGATGAAGTAACATTATGTTATGTTATGTTAAGTTAAGCCAGTTGAGAATCAATATCTATTTTTTATCAAAAATGGGAGCCAGAAGACCCGTACCATAAGGAACGTTGGTGTCGGGATGAATGGCGACCTAAAACAAATTACAGATTCCGTGTTAGAATGTAAGGCATGACAGAAAAAGCCTACCGCTACCGATTCTACCCGACTCCTGAACAAGAAGACTTGTTGAGGAGAACATTGGGGTGTGTTCGACTAATCTATAATAAAGCATTATCAGAAAGAACCCAAGCCTGGTACGAAAAAAAAGAACGAGTAGGCTATTCTCAAACATCTTCCTTGTTAACTGAATGGAAAAAAGAAGAAGAACTGGACTTTCTTAATGATGTTAGTTCCGTTCCACTTCAGCAAGGATTAAGACATCTGCAAACCGCTTTTACCAACTTCTTTGCAGGTCGGGCTAAATATCCGAACTTTAAAAAGAAACGTCATGGGGGTAGTGCAGAATTTACCCAAGCTGCATTCACCTATAAAAACGGTGAAATCTATCTAGCTAAGAATAAACAACCTTTACCTATTCGGTGGAGTCGTCAACTTCCTTCTGGATGTCAACCCTCAACAGTAACAGTTAAGTTAGACCCCAGTGGTCGATGGTTTGTCTCCTTAAGAATTGATGACCCAACTAATAACAAATTGGAGCCAACCGATAAAAATGTAGGAATAGATTTGGGAATTTCTAGTCTATTTACAACATCTGACGGGGTTAAGGTTGCCAATCCCAAACACTTTAATCAGCTACATAAAAAACTTCGACTTTCTCAAAAATTTTTGAGTCGGAAAATCAAAGGCTCAAAAAATCGAGAGAAAGCTAGAAAAAAAGTGGCTCGAATTCACGCCAAAATTGCCGATTGCCGACGGGATCATACTCACAAGCTAACAACTCAACTAATTCGGGAAAATCAAACGATAGTTGTTGAGGATTTAGCGGTGGGAAATCTGATCAAAAATCCTAAATTAGCTAGAGCAATTAGTGATGCTAATTGGGCAGAATTTGTCCGTCAATTAACATATAAAGCTGAGTGGTACGGGCGAAAATTAATTAAAATAGACCGATGGTTTCCCAGTTCCAAACGTTG
>CAITND010000208.1 GCA_903893625.1 uncultured Oscillatoriales cyanobacterium | reverse complement strand
TGCTTGACAAATCTGTTCTAAAACTGCTGATAAATCCTTCATAACCTTAGCATCCTAAACAGTATACATTTCAAGCCATCTAGCCCCCTAGCCCCCAACATTGGGGGGAAAATAAATAATTAGGATTTTTTGGTATTTTTGCCAGTTATTCTGAAGTTGTAACGGTAATCGAGAAATATCATCCTGTACTTCTTTAACCATTTGCACAAGATAAGAATTTTTAGCTTTGCCCATTATTAACCCACTGTTTTAATTCATCTTCATCAATTTCTGAGTTAGCTTCTATTATAGTTATCAATTGGCTAGGATTTTCTAACTGTGGCAATCTTTCCATAGCTAAAGTTTCGGCTGACCAAGTTTGAGAGTTATCTTCTAAAATAATAATTACCTCAACCTTTGCTCCTTGGGGAAATTCGGGAGTTTTAATAGTGATTGTACCATCAGACTGAACAAAAGTAGTTTGACGAATTGCCTGAGCCATGCTTATGATTTTTATAGCGAAATAAATAATTATTAGGATCAGTTATAACATAAAGTAAACTACTCTATTGGGGCGCACCGTTGCGATCGCTTTGACGGTCACGGGTAAGGGAGTAAAGGCAGATATCGTTAAGGCGATCACTACTGTCCCAACTAAAAATAGGCCCCCAAAAATTGTCCAACCACTGACAGTGGGCAAAAATTCATTATCTTGATGGATGGGAAAATAATCAGGGTTGGGGTTTCTCAGCATAATTACGGATATTGCTCAATTCGATTATTATCAAGGCTTTTGGACTTTTTTTTGACTAATTTCGCGCTAATATAAAGGTTTTGTAAAGTATTAATCTCAAAAAAAGTTCAGTAAATTCACGAATTTACAGTGGGGTTTTAAGGGGTTATGTTGAGATTATACAAAAACCAGCAAACATCTACCTTAATAGGACAACACCATGAAAGCAATTAACAATACCGTTACCACCAACAAAACCGACAAAACCAGCAAAGACATTCGCAGCAATGCTTTATTCACTGATATTACAGCACAAGAAGAAGTCTTTGTACGCGGTGGGGCTTCCCGTATAGCAGGCGCTTCATAACAATACATCACCATAGCTGACTCTAATCTCAGACCAATTGAATAAAGTTCCGTCACACCAAGAGTCAGCTATCAATATATTCCCTTGTGGGAAAAACAACTACCAAATTACATCAACAAAAATCAACTAATTTATAAACAGGACAAAACCATGAAAGCAATTAACAACACCGTTACCACCAGCAAAACCGACAAAACCAACAAAGACATTCGCAGCAATGCTTTATTCACTGATATTACAGCCGAAGAAGAAGTGTTTGTACGCGGTGGGCGCTTCCGTGCGCCTGAACTATTATTTTGATCACTCCTCTATGGTATAATTGATTAATTGCAATAATTAAAATAATAACTTCCGAGATCTTCAAGTTTCGGAAGTTTAACTTATTTCTGAGCCATTTATGAAAATAGACGATTCTAACTTCTCCTCCTAACTCCTGAACTCCTACCCCTCACAGATAAATTATTCAGCAAACCCTAAATCAATTTAGACATAATTCTCACGAATACATATAATATATGTATGCAAGTTGAATGGAATCCTGAAAAAGCTAAAAGCAATTTACAAAAACACGGAGTCAGTTTTTCTGATGCTGAAGCTGTGTTGTTCGATCCTTATGCACTTTCTTTTGAAGATCAATCAGCACAAGGTGAACAGCGATTTATTGTTATGGGAATGGATCACCTTTGGCGGTTGCTAGTGGTAGTCTATACCTATCGAGGTGATAACATTCGCTTAATTTCTGCCCGTCCTGCTACTCCTAAGGAGAGACGTGAATATGAAACCGGAATATGATTTTGATCAGGCTAAACGGGGTGCAATCGTCCCACAAGAAGGTAAAACTCGGATTACCATCTATATTGATAATGATATCTTAGAAGCGTTTAGAGAAAAAGGAGACGCTGAAGGGAAAGGTTATCAAACAATGATCAATCAAGCATTACGACAATATCTTGATCAAGCCAAACTCCCCTTAGATGAAGATACACTACGCCGGATTTTTCAAGAAGAACTGCGGGCTGTAACTTTTGTTAGTTCAATAGAGTAGATTACAAAACTATAACCCAAAAATCACCATGCAAATCACCCTTGAACTCCCTGATGAAATAGCAGAAAAATTACAGTCTGTTAATATTTCTCGGCGTATTTTGGAACTAATCACCGCCGATTATTACCGTCAAGGTCAAATCGGTGCTTCTGAAGTAAGACGAATACTCAAATTTTCTTCTCGTTGGGAAACCTACGAATTTCTTAAGCAAGAAAAAGCTTATTTACCTTATACTGAAAATGATTTAGAACAAGATGTTCAAAGGATTAGTCATCTTTAACTTATGAAAAAATATCCGATTGTCTTACAACATAGTGAAGAAGATTGCGGAGCAGCTTGTTTAGCCACAATTGTTAAATATTATCAGAAAAATTTTAGTATTAATCGCATTAGAGAAGCAGTTGGTACGGGTCAATTAGGAACAACATTAACAGGTTTAAGAAGGGGTGCAGAAAATCTGGGATTTGATGCTCGTTCGACCAGAGCGCAACCGCAAATATTAGATCAAATGAAAGATGCACCTTTACCCGCAATTATTTACTGGAAAGGTTATCATTATGTGGTTTTATATGGACAAAAAGGCAAAAAATATATTATTGCCGATCCCGGTGTGGGGATGCGTTATGTTACCCGTAAAGAATTATCAGAAAATTGGTCAGGATTTATTACTCTTTTATTACAACCCGATCCGGTACGTTTTGCTCAACAACCTGACGATAAAATTGAGGGAATAGGTAGATTTTTTCAGCGTGTTGCGCCTTATAAATTTATTTTACTTGAAGTTTTATTAATTAATATTGTTCTCGGTCTTTTAGCCTTAACCTCTCCTTTTCTGATTCAAATATTAACCGACGATGTATTAATTAGAGGAGAAGAACAAATCCTGAGAGGATTAGGAATCGCTCTGATTATGATGAGCTTAGTTAGTAGTGGGTTACAAGTGATCCAAGCTAACTTAAGTATGCAATTTTCTAACAGGTTACAATTAGGATTAATCAAAGAATTTGGTCGCAAAATATTAAAATTACCCTTACAATATTATGAAACTCATCGCAGTGGGGAGGTAGTGAGTCGTTTAAAAGATATTCAAGAAATTAATTTCTTTATTTCTCAATCGTTTGTTAGAGTTTTAACTCAATCTTTTGCCGCCATTATTTCGTTGAGTTTAATGCTATTTTATAGTTATAAATTAACTTTATTAATAATATTTATCACTTTATTAAGTGCTACCTCATCTTTAGTATTTTTGATGTCTTTAAGAAAAAAAATTCAAGATATTATGGTATTAGAAGGTGAAACTCACGGGGTTTTAATCGAAAGTTTCAAAGGTGCGATTACCTTGAAAACAACTACGGCTGAACCTCAATTTTGGGAAGACTTACAAAGTCGTTTTGGCAGATTAGCCAATTTAGAATTTAAAATCGGACAAATTGGAGTAACAAATTTTAATTTTTCTGAGATTATTTCTAGTATTGGAGGCATAGTTTTACTATGGTTTGGTAGTATCCTAGTCATCAATAAAGAATTAACCATCGGACAACTATTAGCATTTAACAGTATGAGTGTTAATTTTACTGTTTTTATTCAAACAGTAGTGGGCTTAATGACTGAACTTGTTAGAGTAAGAATTATTATTCAAAGAATTTTTTCAGTGATTGATTATCCTTCAGAAACCGATAATGACGCTCAAAAAGAATGGGTAAAATTTAAAAATAGTGATATAATTTACTGTGAAAATATATTATATCATCATGCGGGAAGATTAGATTTATTTAAAGATTTTAATGTCAATATTAAAGGGGGAAAAGTTACCTCAATTATTGGAGAATCAGGTTGTGGAAAGAGTACCTTGGTAAAACTGCTGGCTGGATTATATGAATTGCAGGGAGGAACAATTAGAGTCGGGGCTTATAACTTACAAAATTTAAGTTTAGAATGTATTAGAAAACAAGTAATTTTAGTCCCCCAAGAAGCACAATTTTGGAGTCGGAGTATTATTGAAAATTTTAGAATCGGATCACCTCATGTTACTTTTGAGGAAATTGTCAAAGCTTGTCAATTTGCTCAAGCGGATAATTTTATTGATAAACTTCCTGATAAATATTTTACAGTCTTAGGCGAATTTGGTGCTAATTTATCAGGCGGTCAACGTCAAAGATTAGCAATAGCTAGAGCGATTGTAAACGACCCACCTATCCTGATTTTAGATGAATCAACATCAGGATTAGATCCGATTAGTGAAGAAAATTTATTAGATGAATTATTAGCATATCGTCAGGGGAAAACCACAATTTTAATTAGTCATCGTCCTAGTGTTAATAGGAGAGCAGATGAGATTATTTATTTAGAAGAAAGTCAATTAAAATTACAAGGAAGCTTAGATAATCTCCTGCAACTTGATGGACAACACTTAAATTTTTTAAGATCATAAGCAACAGTCAACAGTCGTAGGGGTGTGTAAGTCTTGTCTGAAATTTAGGGCGAGAAAATCTCGCCCCTACAGGTTTTAACGATCAAAAGCCCTTAAAGTACCCGTAAAATACTAGGAATACTCTCAATTGCATCTAGGCTTTCAATTTCATTTAAAGCTTGATGGAAATTCCCCTCCAGAACATCATGAGTCACCACAACAATTTCTGCTAAATTTTCATGAAATCCCGTTTGAACAATTGACTCTAAACTGACGTTATGCTGACCGAAAGAGGTTCCTATTTTTCCAATCACCCCAGGAGAATCGTTAGTTAAAAAACGAGCATAAAAACGGGTGACTAAATCAACCATTGGAGCAATTTGACAGTAATGTTGATGGGTACAAGTCATCAATTCATGAGTAACAACCGGGTTTACCACCTCTGCTTCTTGAATTTGTAGGACAGCAACAATATTTAAAAGATCAGAAACCACTGCACTTGCCGTTGGCCCTGATCCGGCTCCCCGTCCAAAAAACATCACCTGTCCAATGGGTTCACCTTCGACTAAAATGGCGTTGTAAACATCATTAATACTCGCTAATGGATGAACTTTAGGAACTAAGGTCGGATGGACTCGAACTGATAATAAATCCTGTTCAGGAGTAGCGTGGGGATCTCGTGCAGCGATCGCTAATAACTTAATTACAAATCCCAATTTTTCAGCATAAGCAATATCCGTCGCCGTCACCTTTCTAATTCCTTCACAGTAAACCTGTTCTAACTTAATTCTGCCTCCAAATGCCAAAGACGCCAGAATCGCAATTTTATCCCCAGCATCCAACCCATCAATATCGGCGGTGGGATCAGCTTCTGCATATCCTAACTGTTGAGCATCAGCTAAGACTTCTGCAAAATCCGCGCCTTCATTTTTCATCCGGGTCAAAATATAGTTAGTCGTGCCATTAATAATTCCCGTGACTTTATGAATTCGATTTGCACCTAACGATTGTTTTAAAGATTGAATCACAGGAATTCCGCCGCCAACGGCTGCTTCTAACAGCACATAAACCCCTTTTTCATTCGCCGCCTCAAAAATTTCACTTCCATAACGGGAAATCACCGCTTTATTAGCGGTAACAACGTGCTTTCCGTTTTCAATGGCTTGTAAAATTAGCGATCGCGCAGGTTCCAAACCACCAATTAATTCCACAACAATATCAACCGCCGGATCAATGACAATTTCTTCTAAATCCGTTGTTAATAAATATTCCGGTATATTCACACTCCGGGGTTTAGACAGCGATCGCACCCCCACCCGATGCAAACTTAACTCCGATAACAACGGATGACGATCCTCTGGACTCAACAAAATTTCAACGGTTCCTGTCCCAACCGTTCCCAGTCCTAATAAACCAATTTTAAAAACCACAATTCCAAAGCGTCCCTAACGCAAGGCTACACTCCCCATTTTGACATCATCAGGCAGTGTGGAACAGGCATCTTGCCTGTTACCCTGTTAACCTGTTAACCTGTTAACCTGTTAACCTGTTAACCTGTTAACCTGTTAACCTGTTAACCTGTTAACCTGTTAACCTGTTAACTGGGGTGTCCCTTATCCCCCGACTTCCTTACTTGGGACGGATGAAGGCGATCGCATTGCGCCAAATTAGGATTTGCTTGTTACTTTGATCTTGTAAACACAGACTGTTAGGATCTTGCCAAAGAATGACTCCTTCGAGAACATCATTAGTAAGCAGTTTGATTTCCACTGCATTTTTATCCTTCGTATAGCCTTGGACTTTGCGAATACTGGGTAAATCAGTATTGAATTCAGACATAAGTAGTTGTTTAAAAGTTAACGTTAAAACCATAATAGGGAAGAGTGAGCCATTGGTTTTCAATTTGGCACTCACCCCAACCCCCAAAGTCGAAACTGATAGTGGTAAGGATAGCAGTGGAGGAATTAATGACCATCAAATTTACGAAATATCACGGTTTAGGGAATGACTTTATCCTAATTGATAATCGTCATCAGTCAGAACCCCTGCTCACTCCAGAACAAGCCGTAGAACTGTGCGATCGCAATTTTGGCATTGGTGCAGATGGGGTAATTTTCGCCCTACCTGGAACCCCCACCACTGACTATACCATGCGAATTTTTAACTCTGATGGGTCAGAACCTCAGATGTGTGGCAATGGTATTCGCTGTTTGGCTAAATTTATTGCTGAATTAGAAAATCGGGATCAGATCACATCTCCAGTCAGTTACAAAATCGATACTTTAGCGGGTGTAATTACCCCTCAGTTACAACCGGATGGTCAAGTTAAAGTGGATATGGGACTTCCGCGACTCTTGGCTAAAGAAATTCCCACCACCTTAGCCGCCGCCGATGAAAAAGTCGTTAATATTCCCTTAGAAGTGGCGGGACATTCTTGGAAGATCACCTGTGTCAGTATGGGAAACCCCCACTGTATTACCTTTGTCGAGGATATTGCAGCCATCAAACTCTCGGAAATCGGCCCTTTATTTGAGCATCATTCCGTTTTCCCCGAACGCACGAATACCGAATTTATTCAAGTGGTTGAGCGAAATTATATTAAAATGCGGGTCTGGGAACGGGGTGCTGGCGCAACTCTCGCCTGTGGAACTGGAGCTTGTGCTGCTGTTGTTGCTGGCGTTTTAACTGGAAATTGCGATCTTATTGTTACAGTGGAATTACCTGGAGGTTGCCTTGATATTGAATGGTCAAATAACAATCAGCATTTGTACATGACAGGGCCAGCACAACGGGTGTTTACGGGGGAATATTGAGAACTTGACCACTTTTGAAGCAGGGCGTTTTCATTTTCAAAAATGCGATCGCTACCTTTGTAATCCCATCTAATCCGGCTTTTTCTCGATAATATTTCTCAACTATTAACTGAAAAAATGACTGAATAAGCTGCTACGCAGCTTGATTTAATAAACGGCATTGCCCTTATTTTTAATTTTACGCGACCAATTAATGATTAGCTCTCCTTCATTTAATAATTTATGTAACAACTCTTCTAACTGCTCAACTGATTCAAATAGTCGAT
>CAITND010000207.1 GCA_903893625.1 uncultured Oscillatoriales cyanobacterium | reverse complement strand
CGGACTTGCCGTTTCAGTCTGTGGAGCGACCGTAAGACCGGAACAGAGTAAATCTGTTCCGGCGGGTGCGAAAACCCGAAAGGGACGGAAGCAGAAACCCAAGTCGTGAGTCTTGGGAATCCCGCACCATTAGCTTGATCGTTGGTGTTGGGAGGATGTCAATCTACCGAGATTATAGTTGGTTCACGGGTGGACATTTAAAAATTTGGGATTGTAGAAAGGAAAGCATATTGAATGCGATCCCACAGGCCTTACAATATTCTTCAACTCAAGTCCAGGAAATATTAACCCATGCCAAACAAACCGCGCATAACCATAATCTTCTCAAAGAGCGTCAAGCTTTTTTAGAAATTCTCGATAATATTCATGAAATTTGGTAAGACAGATAACCGATTTAGCCTAAAATTATTCTCTTGACATAGTATTCATAAATCATGCAAAAGTCTAACATTGAACAAACCGTTTTCATTATCACCGGAATGCACCGTTCAGGAACCTCCTTAGCAGCATCTATTTTGCAAAGTGCAGGGGTTCATATTGGTCGTAGTTTAATGGAATCTACCGAGTTTAATACCAAGGGGCATTTTGAAAACCTAGATTTTTTTGAATTTCATTTAGATGCCTTTCGTTCTGTAGGTGTTAATATTGATGGGTGGACACTTCAGGACAATCTACAGGTTGATCAGCCATTAATTGACCGAGCTAAAGATATAGTACAAAAAAATGCGTTAAGTTCTATTTGGGGATGGAAAGAACCTCGAACTACCCTATTTTTAGAATTTTGGGCAAAACTGTTACCGGAAGCCAAATTTTTATTAATTTATCGTTCTCCTTGGGAAGTCGCTGACTCTTTGTATCGACGACAGGATGAAATTTTTCAAAGTCAACCCGAATTAGCTATTAAGTATTGGCAACATTATAATCAAAAAATTATCAATTTTTATAATCAGGAGCAAAATCGTTGTTTACTGGTGAATATTCAAACCCTGATTAAATATCAAACATCTTATATTGATACGATCAATCAGAAATTCAAGGTTAATTTAAGTTATCCGGCTCCCACAGCTTACGATCCCTCTCTCTTCAAAACAGATATTTCATCAAATAGCCAACATCCTACTTTAATTGACTATTACTTTCCTGAAGCAATAGAACTTTATCAAGAACTCGAAGGCAGAGCATGGCATCCTGAACAAACCCCCGATTTTTCTTGGCAAGAATTATTCAAACCCTCTGTTTATCGGTCTTGGGTCTTTCAAGATTGGGCTAATTTGCGTCGATTAGAACAAGAGAATAAATCACTGAAAGCTCAATTGCAAGAAGAACAAGCTGAATTACAAGAAGCAAAAGCAATTCAAGCTGAATTAGAACAAACAAAAACTCAGTTTAAAACGGCAGAATCTCTATTAGAGCAATCTCAAAATCAATTACATGAAACAGAAACCGTTTTAGAACAATCTCAAACAAAGTTACAGGAAACGGAATCAGCTTTTAAACAATCTCAAACAAAGTTACAGGAAACGGAATCAGCTTTTAAACAATCTCAAATTCAGTTACAGGAAACGGAATCTGTTTTAGAACAATCTCAAATTCAGTTGAACAAAACCGAGTCTGTTTTACAACAATCTCATACTCAACTGAATCAAACTCGTACTGAATTAGACACAGCTAAAAGTCAACTGAATCAAGCTCAATTTGATGTGATGCGATATCAATCTCAATTACATCAAACTCAAGAAGAATTAGAATACTACGAACTTCACCGTCAAGACTGGGAAAAGACTCAATCTCAATTGGATGAAGCTGAAGTTGCTATAAGCAAACTCAGTATGCAGTTACAACAAACTCAAAAACGGGAAGAACGCTTTCAAATTCAACTGCATCAAAGTTTAGAAGAATTAGAAAAAACAGCAACTCAACTCAAACAAGAACAAGATAATTTGCAACAGGCTCAATCTCAAGTTAAACAGTTTAAACGAGATTTAAAACGGTCTAATTCTAAATTTTATCAAGTGCAAAGTGAGTTAGATCAGTTTCATTCTCAATTAGAACAATCGGCATCTCAATGGGAACAAGCCCAAACCGAATTAACACAAATTCAATCTCAATTCCAGCAAACCAATCGTGATTTAAAACAAAAACAAGCTCAAGTGAATCAACTGCAAACCGAATTAAAACGATCGCAGTCCCAAATGTATCAACTTCAAATTGAATTAGCTCAATCTCAATTGCAAATCGAGCAAATCCAAGAACGGCAACGGCTAGAACAAACCATCGCTGATGATCCGAAAAAACACAATGAAATGGACTACAACCTGTTAATTTGGGATGCGTGGAATGCTTATCGCAATGGTAAACTGCCTCAGATGAAAGCGCATCTACAAAAAGCACTCAAGTTAACCAAAACCTCCCCTAGCGAAACAATTTTAACTTGGTTAGAAAGTTTTTCTAAATTGTCCTTAGCGCAGGGAATGGAACTAGATTCTCACAGTTTGACTAATTCTGATGAGTGGAAACAGTTAATGCGACAGATGACTGCGAAAAAAGGTGTTCCTCTGGCCTCAATACACAATTCTCCGCAACCTGATCAAACAATCGAGAAACCGTTGGACAAGTTACAACCTGTGACAACAAAAACCAAAGAAACCGAAACCAAATCAGAATAAACTGGCTTAAACTCAAGAAACCGGGTTTCTAATTCAGGTGAATTGCATCTCATCAAGTTCTGTTGAGAAACCCGGTTTCTGATCTCCCTAACCTTCAGTCTGGTTAAGTTGAGCTAAAGCCTGATTTAACTGTTGATAAATAGCCTCTTGGTTGGGATTTAATTCAATGGCTTTACGATAACAACTCACCGCTTCTTCGAGATCAGAATCAGCATCTCGTTCTATGGGTTGAACATGGGAACGTTGTTCGAGGGCATCCCCTAAATGCCCATACACGACATCAGATAAGCTCACATCTAAAGCCCGACGGTAGGCAAAAATCGCATCATCCCAGCGTTGGAGTTGAGCCAGAGCAAACCCCAAATGATCTTGACCTTCTAGGGAATGAGGTTCTAAGTCTACAGATTTCCGGTAAGCCGTGGCCGCCTGTTCCCAACGTTGTAACGTCGATAACCCATCTCCCAAATGTTGATAAATAATCGCGGCGGTCGGTGCGAGATCTAAGGCTTTCTTGTAAGCTGCGATCGCATTTTCCCAATGATGGACGAGGGATAGGGTATGTCCCAGGAAATGATAATAAATAGCCGATTTGGGGTCATGTTGGGTGGCTTTGCGGTAGTAGGCGATCGCCTCCTGATATTGACCCTGATCTCGAAAAATCATCCCCAACTGATAATAACTCCAAGCCGATTTGGGGTTAATCTGAATCACATTTTGGTAAGCTGCGATCGCCTCCTGAATTTGATTATTTGCCTTTAACGCTTCTCCCAACTGCTGATGCAGTTCTCCATTATGGGGAGTGAGTGCAACAGCTTTGTGTAAATAAGTAATCCCTTCGGTTCCCCGTCCTTGTTGAGCAAAAGCTTCCCACAGATATTGATAACAGGAGGTAGCATCGGGTTCGAGTGCTATTGCGATTTCCAGGGAACTAATGGCCTCCGAAAAATGTCCTTGTTGACAGAGCAGTTTCCCTAGACTCTGCTGAAACTCATAAAAATCAGGATTGAGTTGGACAGCCCGACGATAGGCCTCCGTTGCTTCGGGGATTCTACCCTGTTGCTCTAGGAGTTCACCTAGGTTATAGTAAGACCAAGCGGAGTTGGGGTTGAGTTCGCAGGCTTTTTGATAACTTGCGATCGCCTCCTCAACCTGACCGAGTTGAGCCATGGTTTCCCCTAAATTGTGGTGATACCAGGAAAAGTTAGGCTTTTCGGTGATGGCATCACGGTAAGCAACTACTGCTTGATCGAATTGACTACTCTGCTGGTAATGGTTAGCTCTGTTAAAGCAAGAGTTGGCATTTTGTATAGAAGTGAGTTGAAACTTTATGTTCATGTCTTGTCAATTTTACCATTCTATCTTATTATATCATAGGTAATAATTTGGCTCTTTTCACAACTGTTTTATGAATGTTCAATTATGAAATATTAATTTGAGACCATCAAAACAGGTCAGCATTTGTTAATTTATATACTCAGTCACAATCTAGCCTAGTCAACAATTAAAAATGATTAAATCTTTCGTTCTAACAACTATCCAAAATCCAACAGATGCCCTATTTAAGTATCGAGATATTCTTTTAGGTTTGGGCTGGAATATTATAATTATTGGAGATAAAAAAACCCCGTCGGAATTTGATTTGCCAGGAGCAGATTATTTAAGTATTGACAAGCAATATGAAGAATTTGGAGAACTGGCATCTTTGATTCCTGTGAATCATTATGCTCGCAAAACATTAGGGTACTTATATGCTTTAAAGAAAGGTGCGGAAATTATTGCTGAATCAGATGATGATAATATTCCTTATGCTGATCGCTATCCCAACTTTTTACCTGGCAAAATTAAAACTCCAATCATTGAGAAACAGGGAGTCTATAACGTTTATTCATACTTTACGCCTGAAAAAATATGGCCTCGCGGTTTACCCCTTGATGCTATTAAAAATACTATAGATGCAAGTCTGACAGAGGAAAAGGAAGTAACTTGTTATGTCCAGCAAGGGTTAGCTGATTTAGATCCTGATGTGGATGCTATCTATCGGCTAACGGCTTCCGAAGAACAAATTACCTTTGATCCTGACAAAAAGTTAGCCTTGGGAGCAGGTTGTTATAGTCCCTTCAACACTCAAAATACTTTATTCTACAAACCGGCATTTCCTCTGATGTTACTCCCAATTGGAGTCCATAGTCGTGTAACCGATATCTGGCGGAGTTATATAGCTCAACGCTTGTTATGGTGCATGAATTCTTCTGTACTTTTCTTATCTCCTTCTGTTTACCAACTTAGAAATGAACATAATCTTTTAAAAGATTTTGAAGCGGAAGTTCCTTTGTATACAGAGGTTAAAAATTTTATTAATCTTTTAGACAGTTTTTCGTCAGAATCTCGACAAGCTAGTGATTTAATGTTAGAGCTTTATACCCATCTTTACCAGCATCAATTTTTGTCTGAAATTGACCTTAAACTTTGCCAATTGTGGAGTCAAGAAATTAGCAAGTATATGGGGTAAGGAATAGCTAATATTCCTAATAACATCAAGCCTAATTAATTATAGAGCAACATACAATCAAGTTGAGTTATGAGTGAAAGTCTGGAAATGAATGAACTAAAGACCTGGGAAGATTATTATAAATTAAGTCAATCTTCCTTTGAACAGGGAAAATTAGCAGAATCAATTGGGAGTTACCGTCGAGCATTAATGCTCAACCCGAATTTAACTCAACCGAGTTTTCTAGGACAGTTACCTGAATTAAGCACGATTCATATTCCTGCTAAACAATTAAATATCCTTCCCGATCCAAAAACAATAGAAACCTCAGAAGGTTTTGTTATTAGTTTAGCAGGAAATCAAAATTTTGTATTTTACGGCCCTTACATTGATATTCCTGATGGATTTTATCGGGTTCAAGTCCAGTTTGATTTCCCCGATTTTAATTCCGAGCAAACTGATATTTCTAATACTCAAAAAGGCTTCAAGTTTGATATCGCCGCCCCTTTTCCATCCATTATTTATGAAACAGAAGTTGCTATAGGGCAAAACCAGTTAGATTTTTATTTGGATGTTGTTGACGGTCAAAGGGCAGAGTTTCGCTTTTTTTCATTCGGTGCAGCCTTTTGTGTTAAATTGATCAATCTAACTTTAGTTTATTCCCCTCAAAACAGCTTAGATACGGCTTTAAATTACTATTTTGATTTAGCAACCTTTTTTAGCTTAAAAGATAAAACTGATAAAGCCTATATAGCCTATGAAAAATGTATTAAATCGAGTTCATTAGAGCTAAAAATAGAAGATTTTTTAGCAAATTATCAAGGTTTTTTGACAGACAGTGAATGGGTTAATGCTTACTCAAATTTAGGGAAAATTTTTCAGCAAAAAGGAGAAATAGAAGAAGCAATTAGCTGCTACCATCAATTGATTAAACGAGTCCCTGCTCAAGCTAGTGCTTATGAAATTCTAGCCCTGCTTCTAGCAGAGCAAGGTAAAACTAAAGAAGCTGTAGCTATGTTTCAAAAAGCCAACCCAACATTTCAAAAAACAGAGATCTATGATGAAATCTGGAGAAATATTAATATTTGTGGTGGTTTAAATGATGATGTTGAGGAAAGTAGAGAAATTAGCTTAGAAAAAGCTGATCAATACTTTAGCCAAAAAACTAACTCGTATACCATCATTAACGTTAACGCCTTGGATGAGGAAAACAAAGCTTTTCTTGAGCATTCTCAAATTTCTTTATCCAATCTAAAACTTATTCAGCAAGAAAATATTGGTTTAGAAGAAATCTATATTAATATTGATAATGAAGATGAAACTCAAAAATTAAGTAAATTAGTCAACAAAAAGTCTGGGTTCACTTGTTGGGAACTTCTGAACCCTAAGCATTTTCAGCAAAGTATTGTTGAAACCGGATATATTTACACTATTTGTCCGTTTACAGGTGAGGTTCTCAAAAGCAATCAATCCTTCTATATTCAATGTAATATAGCTGTTCCTTTATGTTTCTATCGATTTCAAGGAAGAGAAGTATTTTATTTAGTTGTCGGTGGTTGGAGTGGAGGAAAAGTTTCTGTTTATTTTCCTAAGACAGAACTCTTAGTTTTGATTTCAAACGAGTGGGGAATGTGGTTAAAACACGAGGAATACCTGAATAAATTTAAAGCTCATTTAGTCAGTAATTGGCAAGATGTAAAATCTTATATCTCCTTAGAGAATAAAAACAAAAAAATCACCTCTATTTCAGGAATGATTCCTAATTTAGGTCACTATTTATGGAATGACTTAACAGCGATTCAATACCTATATGATAATCAAATATTGGATCGAGTTGATCAATTTCTAACGGGAGCAGATAGTCGATTAGACCTTCATGATCTTTTTCCAGAGATTTCTCCAGAGAAAATCCATAAAGTCGAGAATAGACAAGATTTTTTTCAAATCATTTTGAAGAATAATCTTTTTGCTGTTCGATTAACCGACTTTTCTATTCAGGACGGTTTAGTTCAACGGATATACAACGCAGCTATCAAAAACTGCAATCCAGAATTTTTGCAGCAAATTGAACAAGCTAAAATACATTTTCCCTTGCTCTGGATCAATCTTCGCGGTCATAATAAATCATGGATTTCTCAGGTTGAGGGCTATGCCAATATTATCTCCGAATTGTCTGAAGAATACCCAAACCTAGCCATTATTTTTGATGGTTTCTCCACAGAAAAAGAGACTATGGAGAAAATCATCCAACAAGTTCCATCAACAGTCAAAATATATGATGGCTTAAACTGTTCTATACAAGAAACTTTAGTATGGGCATTTGCCATAGATACTTATATTTCTATCATTGGATCGGGATTAACATTAGTGACCTGGATTGCAAATAAACCGGGTGTTGCTCACTCTGATCGCGCCCACTATTCTCAAATTCAGATGTTTGCAGAAGCTCGTGACAATGCGATCGCACCTAGTTATGTACCCCTTGAGTATATTATAGATATACAAGATGGAAGGGAAGGCTGGCTAAACTATGAATGTGATTGGAAAGTCATCTATAATGAGATTGTTAATGTAATTCGTAGTTTAAAAAAATCTTCAAAGCAGGATCAACAAGAAATGAACACTGAAATTGCACAAGAAATGTCAGAATTAGTATTAGAAAAACAACCTGATTTGACTCAATCTGAATTACCAGATAGCCCAGAGGATATAAAAACGCTTCGATCTGAGTTAGATCGGACAAGAGAAGAATTAGAGCGTTCGCAATCACAGTTAGACGAAGTTTTAGCAGAACTGGAACAAGCACACTGGCAACTGCATAAAGATGAAGAAAATAAAAATCAAGAAAATAAAGTTGAACAAGCTGTTCCTGCTCCACTACAGGAACCACAATCAAGGTCATCTGAATATTTCAAACTAGACTTGGGTTGCGGTGGAAATAAAAAACCAGGAACAATTGGTTTAGACTACTGTGAAATTCCTGGGGTTGTTGATCATGTTCTGAACTTACAAACGGATAAATTACCTTTCCCAGACCGCAGTGTTGATTATGTTTACTCGGCTCATTGCTTAGAACATCTAACTGAATCACCCGTTCATTTATTTAAAGAAATTAGTCGAGTTTGTGTAGAAGGTTCCCGATTAGAGTTTTGGACTCCTTATGTTTGGCATAACTCAGCATTTATCTATGGACATACGACTTACTATCAAGAAGATAACTATATGCACCTTTGTGTTTGGTTTCCCGATGTCTGGTCACCAAGTTTAGGGGCAAGATGGTATTTAAAAGAACTTGTGTATGTTATAGAGCCACAAATTTTAGTTGAACTCTATAAACAAAAAGTTCAACTAGACTTTGCGATTCGATATTATAAAGGAGTTGTTTATGAACTTGGTGCTATCATCGAAGTCAGTCATGAAAACAAAGGACAGATTATCTATCCTCAACGTAGTTTTACAACGAATCGCTTTGCACAACGTTTTTTACTTCAACAGCAATCTCAACCTCTTGATGAAATTGAGTTAACTCAAGCTATCAACTGGTTTAATAGTTCATCCAGTTGATCAAGAGTTTCTAATTAGAATTTTATACCTAATCTTGAGTTTAGGAAGTCCCTGACATAGTGATAAAGTATAACATGAGGTCAAGACAAATTACGATTCAGGAAGTTCCTCATCACTTGGGAAACTTTACCAATAAAAACTACTGGGAAAATACAGAAATTTGGAAAGACAAGTATCAAGAATTAGGATACAACCATAATCAATTAAATATTGAATGTGAATTACCAAATATCGAATCTGAATTGCATAAAACAAGAGAAGAATTAGAGAGATCGCAATCTCAACTGGATAAATCTGTTTCAGTTCAATAGCTCAGAAAAAAGCAAAAAACCGTCTGCACTATATATTAAGGTCAGACGGTTTTTTAGGATCTGAATTATTTAAGATTGCGGTTTTGGATAATGACTCTTTGCTTCTAAAACATCATCTAACGTCACATCCCACCTGAATTTATCATAATTCACTTCTCTAACTTTTTTAGCTAAAATAGCAACTCCTCCAAAACCTGGTTGGGTTGCCAGTAATTCTTGCGGTGGAATCACGTTATCTAAATGAATGCGTAAGGGCGCAAAGAGACCTGCTTGGATGATTTCAAATCCTAACGTTTGAGAAAATAACACCTTAAAGCCTTCATCAGAAAAGCGCCAAAAATCCCAAGGTTTTTCATGGAGAGGCCAAGCAAAGTGACTCATATGATAAGTAATACCACCAACTTCAAGAATTTTGCTAATTTCTTTGGCAACGAGCCAAGGCATTGCTAAATGTTCAAATACAGATATGGAAAAAATGGCATCAAATCTTTGATTCCCAAAGTATTGAGAGAGCTTATGAGCATCTCCAACGACATCAGTATTGGAATCTGGATAATAGTCAAACCCTGTGTAAGATTTAGCCTGGGGAAATAGAGATCGCTTGCTGGAACTTCCAGGAGAAACAATACGCGAACCAATTTCTAAAACTTTTAACTGTTTCTGGTTAACTAAATTAATGAAATCTCCTATTAAGTTACTGGAATCGATATAATCAACTGTGGACTGAGGCAATGACCCATCAAAAACAAGTATTTTGTTATAAATTTCACCTCGACTGTGAGTATTAAACGTGACTTGATGTTTAGCAATGCGAGGAAGATGAACGACAAAACCACAATTTTGAGTTTGAAATTGAGGATAAATAGCAGTGACATCAGGACGAGGATACCATGCAGTAATCGGAACACCATTACCCCCTACAAAAATTTCTACTTTGTCTAAAGCACCTTTTTTAGAAATGAGCCAGCCTCTAATTGTAATAGAATAGTCATTAGACCAAGATTCATCTACCGCTAAAATTATTTTTTCGTCTTCTACTAACATAAACTTTTTCCTTTATATTTTCAATTAAGGTTGGGGATAATGGCTGTTCTGATCTAAGATATCTTTTATTGTTACATTCCACTTGAATTCATCGTAATTTACTGGTTTAACTTTTCTAGCTAGAATTGAAACATGAGTAAAAACAGGAAAACTAGGTAAACGTTCAAGAGTAGGACTTAACCGATCACTATACAAGCGGACAGGTTCATGAAAAGCAGATTGAATGACTTCAAATCCCAAAGCAGGTGAGAACAAAACCTTCAGACCCGCATCACAATAGCGCCAAAAATCCCAAGGAAGCTCATGGCTGGGAAAAGCAAAATGGGTTTGATGAAATGTTATACCCCCGACTTCAAGCAGTTTACTAATCTCTAATGCTACAACCCAAGGCATGGCTAAATGTTCAAATACAGCTAGAGAAAATATAGCACCAAATTTTTTATTTTCAAAGTATTTAGATAACTGGTGTGCATCTCCTACCACATCTGTATTACTGTCTGGATAATAATCAAATCCTGTGTAGGAAGATGCTTCTGGGAAAAAAACTCTTTGACTATTAGTTCCGGAAACCACCATGCGCGATCCAATCTCCAAAACTTTTAAGTGATTTTTATTAACAAGTTCAATAAACTCATTGTAAAGACCAGAGCCGTCGGGGAAGATGTTGGGGTCAGGTGGTTGAGGTAATGACCCATCAAAGAAAAGGGTTTTATTAAAAGTTTTGCCTTGACCTTCAGCATTAAATGTAACCTGATGTTTCGCAATGCGAGGAAAATGAACAACAAAACCACAATTTTTTGTGTAATACAGAGGATATACTGCTTCGACATCGGGACGAGAATGCCAAGAAGTGATCGGAACACTATTACCTCCCACAGAAATTTCTACTTTATCTAAAGCACCTTTTTTTTTAATAATCCACCCTCTTAAACCGATTGCATGATCATCTGACCAAGATTCATCTACTGATAAAATTAAGTTTTCGTCTTCTACTAACATATTCTCATTCCTTGTATTTAAGTTTCACGAATCTAAGCGATCAGAATTAATTCAACACTTTATGTATCTGTATTTAATCCTGCACCTTAATACTAAAGTTTTGATGTCTCCTTGTCAAGTTAGGACTATAAAAACCATGTAGCATAACTCTTAAGGCTTGACATTGATCATTTAGACTTTGATTCGATAGTCTTGAAAGTCCCGACTCAAATGGGGGCTATAGTAAGGATCATTATCAATATACTTTTGCCAACGGCTTTCGATAATTTTTGATTCTCGGTTTAGACGTTCTTTCTTTTCAGGTGTATCTTCATAACCACGACTCTTAGATTCATGATGATACAATACCACATGAGGTAAATAGAGATTACGATAGCCTTTTTCGAGGAGTTTTAAACATAAATCGACATCATTATAAGCTACTGTTAATTGTTCATCCAAACCCCCGACTTGTTCAAATACTTCTCGCCGACACATTAAACAAGCACCTGTAACGGCCGAAGTATTATTTAACCCAATAATATTACTAAAATACCCTGGATTTTGAGGCATATTGTAATAGCTATGACCTGCTACTCCTCCCAATCCCATCACAACCCCAGCGTGTTGAATCGTGTTATCAGGAAATAGTAATAAACCTCCAACTGCTCCAATAGCAGGTCTTTGAACTTGCTCAACCATAGCATTAATCCAGTCAGATGTAATGACTTCCGTATCATTATTTAAGAACAGTAGATAATCTCCAGTCGCTTGACTGACCCCATAGTTATTGATTTTAGAAAAGTTGAAAGGAATATCTAATCGATAGCATTTAAACCGTTGTTTTTCCTTTTCAGACCAGTTGTTAATAATTTGTGCCGTATCCTTCTCGACACTACCATTATCAATTAGAATCACTTCATAGTTTGGATAAACAGTTTGAGTAAAAATAGAGTCCAAACATCGATCAAGAACTTTACCTAAATCGCGTGTAGGAATGATAATACTAACCCGTTTATATTCACTAATTTCATAGCGAACTGAATGGTGTCCTAAAAATCCAGGAATTCCCAGAATTTCACCTTTTTCACCCCGACGATCAATAGCATCTTGTAACGCTTTTTTAGAGGCTTCATAAGCATAAGGTTTAGCTTCTGTTCCCCCCGCAGCCGATCCCGGGTGCATCCGCCAATGATAGAGAATTTTGGGAATATGGTAAATTTTTTCGGTTTTTTCGGTAAATCTTAATACCAAATCATAATCCTGCGCTCCCTCATAACCTATTCGCCAACCCCCAATTTCCTTAATAAGTGAATGTCTGTAAGTTCCTAAATGACAAGTATACATTCGGGAGAAAAATGATTCTGGAGACCATTCTGGCTTAAAGAAAGGACTAATGAGTTGTTCATCAGGACTTAATTTATCTTCATCAGAATAAATCATATCTGCATCGGGATAACGGTTGAGCAGTAATACCACTTCATACAGCGCATCTGGGGTAAGTGTATCATCATGATCTAATAAAGAAATAAATTCGCCTGTTGCTAACTCTAATGCTGAATTGGAAGATTTAGAAATATGACCATTTTCAGTGCGATAAATAACTTTAATCCGGGAATCTTTAGCGACATATTCTTCTAAAATTTCCCGAACATGAGGAAGCGTTGACGCATCATCTGCAATACAAAATTCCCAGTAAGGATAGACCTGATTTAAAACAGAATCAATGGCTTCTCGTAAAAAATAAGTAGGTGTATTATAAACAGGCATAATGATGCTTATCAGTGGCTTATAACTGAAAATTTCTACTGTTTCAGCCATCTTTTTTAGATCGGCTTCTCTGGGAAAGTTGTCAGCCACCCACAAGCTATACAAACGATCAGCAACTAGAGCTTTTTTGAGCAAAACATCTTGAATGCTTTTTACATCAAAAATAAATGCAGGATAAAGTTCACTTGCTCGTCGGTAAGCTGCAATAGCCTCCTCAATTTTCCCTTGTTTAACCAGTGCTGTTCCTAAATTTTGATATGACCAAGCAAAATTGGGATTAATTGCGATCGCTCTTTGATAAGCATTAATGGCTTCATCTAAACGATCAGGTTGCTCCAGCAAAATATCCCCCATATTATGATATGACCAGTGAAAATGAGGATTGAGTTCTGTTGACTTTCGATATGCAGCAACGGCTTCCTCAAAGCTGCTTTGTTTGCGCCGAAGATCCCCTAAATTGTGATAGGAACCAAAAAAGTCAGGGTTTAATTCAATCGCTTTTTGATAGCTTTTTGCTGCTGCTTCCAGTTCACCTATTTTTTCTAAAGGTTCTCCTAAGTGATGGTAAATATCCGATGAATTGGGGTTAATTTCTAAGGCTTTTTGGTAAGTAGCGATCGCATCTTCAAACTCACTCATCCTGACAAATGCTCCTCCCAACTTTAGCAATAGTTCAAAGTCTTGGGGTTCAGCATCTTTGATTTTTTTATAATAAATTAGTGCTTGTTCACGCTGATTTTTACTCCATAATAAATTAGCATATTTCCAACATAAATCTAAGTTATCCGGCTGGGATTTTAACAAATTTTGATATACTTCAATATCTTCACTATCAAATTCAATAGATTTTTGATAATATTGGTTTGCTTTTTGTAAATCGCCTGGGGTTCCTCGGTGTTTCAAAGCATCTGCTAACCGAGGATAAATCTCTGTTAAATTAGGATTTAATTCTAATGCTTTAGAATAGGAAGCGATCGCAGCGTCCCATCGTTCTAATTTAGCTAAAACTTCCGCAAAACTTTGATGACATTCAGCAGATTCAGGATTTAATACAATTGCTTGGGAATAAGCAGAAATGGCATTTTCCCATTGGTTTAGTTGAGCAAAAACATTTCCTAAACCGTGATGAAATATCGCTGCATTTGGTTTAATTTGAATTGCTTGGGAATAGGAATTAATGGCTTGATCCCACTGTTTAACATGACTATAAACATCTCCTAGTGCATGATAAATTTCTGGTGATTTAGGATTAAATTCTACGGCTTCTAATAATACCTTTAGAGCTTCCTGAAATAATTGTTTTTTGACTAATGATGTTCCTAATATTTGATAAGCATCTCCTAAATTGGGATTCAGATCAATTGCTTTTCGACAGGAATATATTGCTTCATCTAATTGACCCTGTTGTGCTAATGCTTCTCCTAAATATTGATAAGTGATCGCATCTTCTGAATTAAGTTCCAGAGCTTTTTGATAGTAACTAATTGCTTGTTCTAATTCCCCTTGTTTAAATAGAGCTTTCCCTAAACTATTATAAAATTCATTAGCATTAGGATTAATAGCGATCGCACATTTTAACGCCTTAATTGTATCGGGTAAATTTCCCAATTTCAATAAAACTTCTGCTAATTGATATTGTGACCAAGCTGAATCGGGATTTAATTCAATAGCACGTTGAAACGCTTGCATTGCCTCTGATAGTTGATTATTTTCTGCTAACGCTTCCCCTAAATTATGGTAAACCCAATGAAAATTAGGGCTTAATTGTGCTGCACTACGATAAGCAATAATAGCAGCTTGCAATTGACCTGATTGTTTCAGTTGATTGGCTTCTTCAAGTAAATTTGTAGCTGTTTTTACGGTGTTTGATTTAGATAGCATTGTTGATTTTTCCTGAATATTCCTAATGTGAATTAAGTAATTTATTAGATGATCTGTTAAGTCTGTTTTGGTGCGTGCGCTTTCGCTTACGCACCCTACATTTAATGGTTGATTTTTAGTTTTACTTTGGCAAATTTAGCATAAGTTTCGTTGTTTAGAACAGCTTGGAATAACAATTCTGTTTGTTCAGACAAATTTCTGAGTTCAATTGTTTCGCAAAATCCACAAAACTCTGAATTTGGGTTTTCAGGATGCAGTTTTGGTGCGTGCGCTTTCGCTTACGCACCCTACATTTAATGGTTGATTGTTAGTTTTACTTTGGCAAATTTAGCATAAGTTTCGTTGTTTAGAACAGCTTGGAATAACAATTCTGTTTGTCCAGACAAATTTCTGAGTTCAATTGTTTCACAAAATCCACAAAACTCTGAATTTTGGTTTTTAGGATGCAGTAAACTAACATCAGCACGGGGGAAGTTAGCAGGGATTTCCTTAATAACTTGACCGTGATTTCCTATAATTTGAACTGCGGTTATTTTCTCCTGTTTTCCCAGTACCCAACCTTTAAAACAAATTTGACTAATTCCATAATAAGTTCCAATTTCTGGCTGATCAATTGAACAATTTTGTAATTTGTTATGATCAAAATCTAAGGCAATCTTACTAATTTCTACTTCAGCAAATTGCCTTAAACTATAATCCGATGCGGACAACGTTAAATTAGGATTATAACAGGGATCGTGATCAATATAACGTTGCCATTTTTGTCGTGTAATTGTCACTTCCTGCATAAATCGTTTTAACTTATCTGGTGTTGTATCATAACCTCGACTCTTGGATTCATAATGATATAAAACAACGTGAGGTAAATAAATATTCCGATACCCTTGTTCAACGATTTTTAAGCAGAAATCAACATCATTATAAGCCACTGCTAATTGTTCATCAAACCCTCCCACTTGTGTAAATATTTCTCGCCGACACATCAAACAAGCCGCCGTCACCGCCGAATAATTACTAATAGAAATAATTTGACCATAATATCCGGGGTCTGTTTCCGATGCCATGCGGTGACTATGGGCGGCAAAATGACCAATTCCCACCACAACGCCAGCGTGTTGAACGATTTTATCAGGATACCTTAATAACGCACCCACAGCACCAATAGAAGGCCGTTGTGCCTGTTCTACCATACCATCAATCCAATCAGGATGAATGACTTCGGTATCATTATTTAAGAATAGCAAATAATCCCCGGTGGCTTTACTAACGGCATAGTTATTAATCTTAGAAAAATTGAAAGGAATATCTAAAGCATAATATCTAAACCGATTTGGTTCTTTTTCTTGCCATTTCTCTAAAATTTCCTGGGTTTCTGCTTCCGTACTGCCATTATCAATGACAATCACTTCATAATCAGGATAGATACTTAGGGTAAAGATAGATTCCAAACAGCGATTTAAGATGTTTCCTAAATCTTTAGTTGGAATAATAATACTCACTCGCTTGTAATCTAAAATTTTATAGCGGATTTGATAATGTCCTAAATAAATCGGAACATCTTTAACAATTCCTGGTTCTCCTCTGCGGTTAATTGCATCTTTTAATGCTCGTTTAGCGGCTTCATAAGCATAGGGTTTCGCATCAGTTCCTCCGGCGGCTGAACTGCTATGAATCCGCCAATGATAGAGAATTTTAGGAATATGAAAAATCTGATCCGTTTTTTCCGTAAATCGCAGGACTAAATCATAATCTTGACTGCCTTCATAGCCAATTCTAAAACCTCCAATTTGATTAATAATTTCCCGTCGATAGACTCCGAAATGACAGGTATACATCCGAGATAAAAAGGAGTCAGGACACCAATCTGGTTTAAAGAAATGACCTGTTAATTCTCCTTTTTCATTTAGTTTATCCTCATCGGAATAAATCATATCCGCGACCGGATGCTGATTCAATAAACTCACCACTTCATATAACGCATCAGGAGTTAACACATCATCATGATCTAATAACCCGATAAATTCCCCCGTTGCTAACTCTAAAGCAGAATTAGAAGTTACAGAAATATGACCGTTTTTAGTTCTAAAAACTACTTTAATTCGGCTATCTTTCTGTTGATATTCTTCTAATACCTGTTTGATATGGGAAGCAGTTGAAGCATCATCCGCAATACACAATTCCCAATTAGTATAAACCTGATCTAACACCGATTGAATGGCTTCGCGTAGAAACGTTTCAGGGGTGTTATAAACGGGCATAATAATACTAATCAGGGGTTGATATTTGAAATCTTTCGTAGTAAGCCATTCAGGGCTGTGAGGCGTGAACGCCTCACTACGAATTGTGTTATATTTCAACCACGCCTGATAGAGTTGTTCATACTCGGATTGAGATTGAGAGACGGAAAAGTAGGGAGTTAACCTAGCTTTTTTTTTTCCACAATTCCCTCTAATTTTTGCAACACTTCAGGATGCTCCGGTTCTAATTGCAATGCCATTTGATAGAATACGATCGCACCATCCAAATGATTATGATTAACTAAAGTATTCGCTAACTGAATATACAATTGGGGATCATCGGGTTTAATCTCAATGGCTTTATGATAAACCGCAACATGATCAGGCTGTTCTTGAATTACTTGATAATAATAATTCAACGATTCCTGTAAGTCCAATTTAGCTCGATTTCTCAACGCATCGGCGAGTTTTTCTTGAATATTGGGTAAATCGGATTGAACTTTAATTGCACCTCGATAGGCGACAACCGCTTCTTCCCAATTCTCTAATTCCGTTAAAACTTCCCCTAAATTATAATGAGACCAAGGGAATTCAGGATTAAGTTTAATGGCATTTTGATAAGCAGGAATTGCTTCTTCAAACTGTTCTAAATTAACTAAGGCATCGGCTAAACTATTGTGTGACCAAGAATAGGTTGAATCCAATGCGATCGCACTTTGATAAGCAGAAATAGCTTCTTCCCAACGTTCTTGTTTAAAGAAAATATCCGCTAAATTATTCTGTGTCCAAAACACACTCGGATTCAGTTCAATTGAACGTTGATAAGCAGTAATAGCAGATTCAAACTGTTCTTGATCTCGGAGTAAATCCCCTAATTTTTGATAAACTTCGGCATTATTGTCATCAAGTTCAGTTGATTTTTGATAAGCTTTAATCGCCTCTTCCGCTTCCCCAACTTTCGCCAGTGCATCGCCGAAACTTCTATAAGCTTCTGCATCTCCACTGGGGTTCATTTGTACCGCTTGACGCAAGACTTGAACAGCATCTTGCCAATTTTCTTGTTTAACTAAAACTTTGCCTAATCCATAATAGGAAGAAACCAATTTAGGATTTAAAGCAATCGATTTTTGGTACAGGTTAACCGCTTCATCTAACCGCCACTGACGATTAAAAATCTCCCCAACTTTGTAATAGGCAACGGCTTGATTCCCATCTAATCCCAAAATTTGGTTATAAACCCTGATCGCCTCATCCCAGCGTTCTTGACGGCTAAAGAACTCGGCAAACCCATAATAAAATTCTAACCGGGAGGGTTCTAGTTCTAAGGCTTTTTGGTAAGCATGAATCGCCCCTTCTAGTTCCCCTTTTGTATAATATAATTGCCCTAACTGATAATAAGCTCCTGCCAATTCAGGATTTAATTGTAACGCCTGTTGATAAGCGACAATCGCCTCCTCTAATCGACCCTGTTTAAAGCGGGTATTCCCCAAATTAAAATGTTCTTCGGGTGTGGCTTTTTCCGGTTCTAAACTGTAGGCTTTTTCCAAACATTGAGAGGCTTGATCTAACTGCCCCATTTTGGTTAAAACCTTAGCAAAATTGCGATAGACCCCGGCAAAATCCGGCTTTAAATTAACAGCTTGTTGATAATAGGAGGCAGCTTTTTCTAACCGTTCTTCTTGAGCATATAAACTGCCTAAATTTGCATAAACTTCGGGATATTGGGGCTGAATTTCTAACGCCTTGGAATAACAGCGAACTGCCGCCGACATTTCCCCTAAAATCTGTAAAGCATTACCTTGAATTTTATAAGCTTCCGCTAAATCGGGTTTTAATCGTAACGCTTTTTGACAGGCTGCGATCGCTTGATCCCATTCCTTCAAAGCACAATAGGCCTGAGCTTGTTTTAAATAGGTTTGGGGATTGCTAGGATGATTCATCGGGGGTGTTGTGCCATTCTTGACAACTTGCTGTTGAGTCGCCCCGGCTAAGGTATCTTGAGGAGAAGGCTTAACTTTCACGGTTGTTCTTGTTGCTGTGGCGGCGGCTAAGGTATCCGAGGGTGCTATAGGAGTATTCAACTCAATGGCTTTACGGTAAACCTGCGTTGCTTCCTGCGGTTTCCCCTGTGCTTTGAGCAGGGTTGCCAAACCTTGATGGGCTGCTGTTAAATTGGGATTGAGTTGAACTGCCCTTCGATAACAGGCTTCTGCTGCTTGGACTTCCCCTTGCTGTGCTAACTGATCACCCAGGTTCAAATATTCTTCTGCTGTTGCCTGATTCGGTTCTAACGTCAAGGCCTGATATAATGCTTTTGCTGCTTGCTGCGGTTCGTTGAGTTGTGTCCAAACTCTCGCTAAATTGCGATAGGCCCCTGCGAAATCCGGTTTTAGCATCACAGCTTTTTGATAACAAGCGATCGCCTGTTGCCATTGTTGCCCTTTAGCGTACAGACTTCCCAAGTTGGCATGAACTTCGGCCCAATTGGGTTGAATTTCCAACGTCCGGGTATACCATTGTTGCGCCTCTTGGGGTTTCCCTTGTCGTTGTAATATATCCCCCATCAGTTTACAACCAGGTGCATAATCAGACTGAATTTGCAACAACTGGTTGCAAGCCTTGATTGCATCCTCGAATTGCCCTTGATTGAAATAGATTTCTGTTTGTTGATGAAGAAACTGTACACTGCGGGCGCGAATTTCGTTAGGTAACATAGTAGGTTTCAGTTCAGACACTCGATATTTTATCACTAAGTGAACCGCGAAGGCACAAAGGCACGAAAATTTACAAGATAGGGTGGGGGAGCGTCAAATTTAACTCGGTCTACATCTTCACTTCTTCGTGTCTCCGTGTCTTAGTGTTTCTAAACCTTTCCTCTAACTTAATATTAAGAATTGTTTCCCCTAATTATTTCAGCAATTCTAATAACCGTTTTAAAGAAACGAGATTGATCCAAATATCCTCCGTCAAGGAATTTTGATACATCAACCCCCGCAGAGGATAGCAAGAAAATCCTTCTCCCGTTAAAGAATAATGCTCTAATCCCAAATATTGACTAATCACCCAATAATAATGGCGATTATAGTGAGGAGACACCCACTCAATCACTTGGGTTCCCGGTTGACAAAATATAATATTTGTTAAACCGCTTCCATGGGCTCCCATAATCACTTTAGCTTGAGCAAATAGAGCCACTTGCTGGGAAAAAGATAGAGACTCCAGTTGTACAACAACAAACCCCCAGGGACTTAGGGTTTCAATCACCTCTTCTTCATTTAAAATCCGCCGATAGCGAGCATCCCCCCGACTAATATAAATCCGTTCTGGATAATTTACCCCCTGATTTTGACCCAGATGCAGAAACCAACGGCGTAAAGTATCAATCGCCCAAGGTTGTAACCATCCCATATATCCAGCATAAGAGGGAACAATCAACTGTTGGGCTTGGATATGGGGGAATTGATCACTTTCTAGGATTTTAAACTCCTGAATTCCTAAGCGGGTTAAGGTTTCCCGTTGAAAGGGCTCTTGTTGACTATTGACTAAAAACCAATCAATTTGATCGAAATTGATCCCACTTTGACGCAATAATTCCAGTCGAGGTAAAACATCTACCATCCAATGAAAATAGACATTTCCCGACAACCCCGACAATACCGCCACCCGTCCCTCAATTTGCTGGAGGGGAGGTAAATGTTCCTGTTGAAAGACTTGATGCTTTTGGGGTTCATAACTGGGACAACCCGGAAGCGGTGCTGGATATTCCCGTGAAACATCCGCTAATATTTGGTTATCTGGTGTGATAATAGCGATCGCTTTACAAACCATCCAATAATTTTCTTGCGGAACAATCCAGGCTCGTCCATTGGGAATAATCGCCACAAATAGAGGCGTTGAAGCTACATTTTCCTTTGAAATTGAACACTTTTGAATTCCATGACCCAAATTTTGCCAGTGAAAAGATTGAAATACACGCTTAAGACAAAGTTCGCAGTCTAACCCCCCGCATTCAGTCGGAATTTTACAGGGAATTTGCTCCCATTCCTTTAAAATTTGGCAATTTTCTTGACCCGAACCTAACAATTCTGATAGGGAATAATAATGACTATCCTGTAAATTCTGATTCCTCAGCCATGTTAGCGTTGAATCACAAACTTCCTGGGGAATATTTGTTGGTTCAATCTGTTGAGCATTAGCCCAATCTTGCAGTAATGTTAAGGTTGAGGGAGAGTTAGGGATTAAAGACTTAAACCAGTCCTGCTGCTGCATCTGCAAAACCTGGCTGTAGTAGTCCGTCGCCGATTCCCAACATCCCTGTTTTTCCAGAATTCTCCCCAATTGTAAATCGACTTCTAGCAACTGCATCGGGGAACAATTCGACTCCTGTTTTTGTAGTAATATTCGAGCAATTTGATAAACTGTTACAGCCGCATTGAATTGTTGATTTTTGAACAGACTATTACCCAATTTTAGATAAATATCTACCGACTTCGGGTTAATTTGGGTCGCCTTTTGGTAGTAACCCACTGCTTGATCATATTTGCCATAAATTGCTAAGGTATTTCCGAG
This sequence comes from uncultured Oscillatoriales cyanobacterium, assembly GCA_903893625.1. GTDB lineage: Bacteria > Cyanobacteriota > Cyanobacteriia > Cyanobacteriales > Microcoleaceae > Planktothrix. The sequence goes on along the minus strand of CAITND010000207.1, from coordinate 3,231 downwards.
ATGCAGATAGGTTTGATAGAGATATTCATAGACTGTTAGGAAACCTCCCTCGCGCCACTGTAGAGCGGTGAGAAAATCAGCACAAGCTGTTTTTGCTAGGGACAATTCATCATAACCCGAATGTTTCTGCACTCCCTGACAATACCCTTCTACAAACTTAGGTTCCAGAGCAATAACCTGTTGAAAACAACGTAAAGCCGCATCAATTCGCCCCAAATTGAATAAAGAAGCTCCACAATCAGTGTAAGCAAATATAAGATCTGGCTCTAATTCAATAACTTTTTCAAAACAAGAAACTGCGATCGCGTGTTGATTTTGTTGTTGACAAAGTTTTCCTAAATTAGTATAAGCAATGGCAAAATCAGCCTTAATTTCTATGGCTTTATGATAAGCTTCAATGGCTTCTTGAATTTGACCTTGAGCAGCAAAAACTTTACCAATATTATTATAAATTAAACCATTATTTTCCTGATCATTGTTATAAATTAGAGCTTTTTCCCAAGCTTCTAACGCTTCTGCATAATCATTTTTATTAAATAATAAACACCCTAAGTTATTATAGGCGTTAGTAAAATCTGGTTTCAGAGCAATAATTCGTTGATACAGCGCAATGGCTCGTTCCGTTTCTCCTAATTGTCCATAACCCAGTGCTAAGGCAAAATAGGCATAAATATGATGGGGGTTTTGTTCTAATGTTTTTTGATAGCATCGAATCGCTTTTGGAACATCCCCACTCCACAAATAAGCCTGACCTAATTGAAAATATAACTCTGTCCAATCTGGGCACAGAGTTAGTGCTTTTTTATAACAAAATAAAGCTTGATCAAATTCGCCCGTATTACGATAAACCTGAGCTAAATAGGCATAAGCTTCGACAAAATTGGGTTCTAGTTTAATCGCCTTTTGATAAGCAGAAATCGCCTCTGAAAACAGTCGTTGAACTTCGTAGAGATCCCCTAATATTTTATAAGCTTTCGCACAATAGGGATCTAGGGCGAAAATTTGCGAAATTGTCCCATGAGCTTCCCGAATATTTCCCAGATCTAGGTCGGATTCTGCCGACTCAATTAAGGCTTCAAGGCTTGAATTCACAGTTTTTGACAGTTATCAGTTATCAGTTATCAGTTATCAGTTATCAGTTATCAGAGTTGGCAATTAACAACTATTAACTCGTAGAGACGTGCCATGGCACGTCTCTACACTGATTACTGATTACTGATTAGACTCGTTAATCGCTAAGGGTCGATTTCCCGAACCCGCCACAAGAATAGAAATGGCTTTGGCGTAGAAAGGATCTTGGGGTGTCCCGATTAACTTCGGATCAGTGGCTAATTGTTTTTTCTGATCATCGGAGATATCGACTTTAATATCTGGGGTAACTCCTTTATGACTAATATCAATACCATTCGGTGTGTAGTAATGGGCAATTGTTACCGCTAACCCTGAACCATCGGAGAGGGAAAACACCGACTGGACTAAGGCTTTACCAAAGGTTTGAGTTCCCATGACCACGCCGCGTTGATTATCTTTTAAGGCTCCGGCCAAAATCTCGCTCGCGCTGGCGGAATTACTATCGACTAACACAACAACGGGTAATTTGGTAATAGCGGTGCGGTTGTTGCGAATTTCCTGGGTTTTACCATCCCGATCAACGGTACTGACAATGGCTCCGGTATCCATCCACATCCGAGCAATATCAATACTGGTACGCAATAATCCCCCTGGATTTCCGCGTAAATCAAGAACGAAGGCTTGAGCCTTTTCTTTGGTTAAGGCTTCAATTGCCGATTGCATTTGTTCTGCTGCATGGGAATTAAATTCCCGCAGTTGAATATAACCAATTTTGCGATCGCCTTCGGTATTGAGACGATAGGTTACGGTTTCTAATTCAATTCGAGCGCGAGTCAAGGTCAAATCAATTTCTTTTTGTCCTTCCCGTCCAATGCGTAAACTCACATCTGTCCCCAGAGTTCCCCGAATCTTATTCGCGGCTTGTTCAACCGTCATCCCGGTGGTGGACACTCCATCAATAGAAAGCACGATATCCCCTGGTAAAATTCCCGCTTTCATCGCTGGAGAATTCTTAATCGGTTCTACCACAGTAATCGCTTTGGTTTTTTCATCCAGTGTCAGCTGCATTCCAACCCCGGAGAGTTCTCCGGCGGTTTGATTGGTTAACGCTTCATACTGTTTGGGATCCATGAACCGAGTATAAGGATCTTCCAGCCTTCCTAGTGCTTTTCTGAGGGCGGTATAAGCTTCTTCAGGGGAGGTATAGTTTTTACTGAGGAGTTCTTCCCGTTGGGCTTGCCAGTTGACTTTGTTAAAGTTTCTATCGACAAATTCTCGATTAACAATCTGCCAAGCCTCGTCTAATACAGCTTTTGGGCTATCTTTAAGGGTGGCATTGACGCTGCTACTCCAAGCTGGCATCATCAAGGCGGTAACGGTTGCAAGCGCACCTGTGAACAGGGCTTGACGGAACGGGGAAAAGCGTTTCACTTTCTGATTCATTTAATCTCCCTAATATCGCTTGAAACCCTTGACTTGTCGTTTGCAGTCAAGGATGAAAGCCTATATAAAATTTTAAAGTGTTCTGATTCTGATTGGGCTGGTAAAAGGAAAAACTTTGTCACCATGATTTTACCGTTTACTTTTTCCTGGTTCCGACTTGCAGGAGGCTTTAGAAAGACCAACAGTTTCCGACGGGAATCTGAGCAAAGTCTCAAATTCAGGAAATTCAGAACCGTTGTATTGAAAAAACCCCTAACTAATTATTCATTCTGGTGGGGGGATTTTCCTAACGGAATTGTTGTTTTGATCAATATTATAGTCTGACTTGGAGTTTAACCAGGGGAGTTAGCCCCATATCACATAGTTTAACTGGAGTTTTTACAACTTGGCAAAAAATTAATGATATTCTTTTGACACTCTCAGGTCTGAAGACACTGAGATTCTTGGTTCAACGAAACCACTTAATCAAAGTACCTTGCAGTGCTTTAACCAGAGGTGGGATTCTCCCCAAGCGTAAATTCGGGTATGCCCTACCCTATTCGCATTACTGCGAGTTCTTTTTTGCTTGAAAACTGTTCGTCTAGCTCCCATGAATCTTTTACCCACTGCTGGGGGAAAACTAGAACTTTGCAGTAGAACCCTATAGATTCAATTGTCAAGGTTCAGTGCTCTGCCGTTAGGCGACTAGGTTTTTAGACAGGTTTTTTACCTTTCCTG
>CAITND010000206.1 GCA_903893625.1 uncultured Oscillatoriales cyanobacterium | reverse complement strand
TAAGTAGGTGGGCGAGAAAATCGACAAGTATGTAACGAAAAGTTAACTTTGTTGTTGCTCCGAGTGAAATTTCATCCGTTGTGTGCTGTAGTTTCCTCTTTCTGCCCTAGCTTGAATCCCATTAATTACCGCATAAGCCAGGTCTAATTCATCCTCAAATGTTTGTCCTGATAGTTCGTCTTTTTTGAGATGTTGCCACTCTAATTCAATCGGATTCATTTCGGAACAATATTTAGGTAAACAGAAAATATACAAACCCATACTTTCCCATTTTGACCAAAGTTTTTTGACTTCATGGCATTGATGTATCGGGCTATTATCTTGGACGATGACTCTCATCCGTCCGGCTTTTTCAGCCTCTTTTGCTTCTTTTTCCATCATTTGGATATAACACTGGCGATTCACACCTCCAATCACCAAGCCGTAAACAAAACTGATTTGCTGTTGCAGAAACCCAATAATACTTAATCTTCGACCCCGACGACGAGTTTGTTCTAAACGTTTTTGTTCCCCTCTAAAATAATAGGTGTACCCCGGCTCACTCCACAGACAAAAACCTGATTCATCTAAATACTTTAAGTCAATTTCTCCAGCTGCTGCTGATAATTCCAACATCTCTAAATCCGCCTGTTTCTGCGCGCGGACTATCGGGTCTTGTTTCCCTTTGTGGCTGTTTCTGGCTCGCTTCCAATTCACCCCCTTTTTTTGAGCACCCGTCTTAATCTATCGGGACTCAATTTAACTGACCGTTCTTGTTCTAATTTTTGGGCTAATTGTTGAGAGTTGTATGTCCGGGGTTCTCTTCTAAGACATTCTTCTAAAAATACTAAGTCCTCTTCTTTGCACTTGGCTTTCCCCCCACGACCGGGTTTTTCCCATAACCCTTCTAGTCCCAACTTTTCCCATTTGTGCAACACTTCTCTAACCGTCTGTGCCGTCCAATTGAAATAAGCTGCTATTTTTTCCACGTACCAACCTTGTGAGTTTAAGCGAATCACTTCGGCTCGGTCTTTAACTTTCTGTGGAACATCTGCTGTTCTGAGCTTGAACAGGGTTTTGTCTTGCTCACGAGTTAGAAATACCCTTAAACGAGCACCCATATCTTCATGACCTCGGTAGATTTCTTCTTCCTCTTTATTTATCTTTACATACTTTCGTTTCTTCCTGCCTACCTACTTACCGCGCTCATATTGATAAAACATCGGGTTGGCGTATTCACATTCAATATGTTAAGAAGATTAAGGGTGAGAGCCAAATTCATCTCAAAGATATTATTGAGGGGCAAAGACATGATGATGTGCTTGAAGTGATCAAATCTAAGAAGTCACGATATGAGTAAGATTTGGTAGAATTAATTTTATAGATTCAGAGAGGTTGAATGGAAATTCTAAGTGCAACTGAGGCTAAAGCTAATTTATTAAATTTGCTTGAACAGGTCAATCAAGATCATTTACCAAGAGTGATTACCAGTCAAAACGGTGATGCTGTCTTAGTCTCAAAAGAAGACTGGGAAAGTTTACAAGAAACACTTTATTTACAATCTATACCTGGTTTTGTGTCCTCAATCAAAAAAGCTGAACAGTCAAATGATTGGGTATCGGAAGAAGAGTTTATGAGGGCGTTAGATGCTGTGGAAGATTGAATTTAGCCGTGATGCTCTTAAAGATGTCAAAAAGTTGAAGTCTGCTAATTTGGAAAACAATGTGAAAAAATTGGTTGAGATATTAAAACAAAACCCATATACTCCTCCTTATGAAAAGTTATCAGGGGATCTTCAAGGATACTATTCAAGGCGAATTAATATTAAACATCGTCTTGTCTATTCAATTGATGATATAACTAAAACGATTAGAGTTATTTCAGTTTGGTCACATTATGAATGAGATGAATTTCATGGATAAGGGTTTCAAGCTGAGTGCTATAATCGATAATCAGTTAAAAAACTAATATACAGGACTATGAGCATTACACAGAAAGATATCAAATTACTCTGGGGACGAGCAGCAGGGATATGTGCTATTTGTAGAAAATCATCATTATTTAAAGATAAGAAGTCTGTAAACGAAGCATTTCTATTGGGAGAGCAAGCACACATAGTTGGTGAAAAAGAAGATGCACCTAGAGGAAAGAGCATTCTTACACCGGAGGAAAGAAATAGTTACCATAACTTGATTTTATTGTGTCCAACTCACCATAAAGAAATAGACAAAAATGTAGAGGATTGGCCTATTGAAAGGCTTCACATGATTAAAAGTGAACATGAATTATCGATTGGGCAAACTCTCTCTCAGATTTTTGACATTAAAAAAGATACAAATCAACTAATAGTAGAGAAGATAATTAAGGAAGCTGTTGAGCAATGTCAGTTAGATCGTTGGGAAGAATGGACAGCCATGACACTGCTTTTTGAGCCTAGATGGGAAGAATATCTACCTGAGAAAATATCTAAATTTTGTAGCGATGTTTCATCTGTAAATTGGCCTGATGAGTTTGGTGAGATAAAAAGAGCAACGATTACATTCTCTCGTCTTATTGATCGTGCTGTCAAAACTTTCTTAGAACATAGTGAACTGAAGGGAAATAGTCTTGTTGCTGATAAATTCTACATACATAAAGAAATACCTAATCCTAACTACCACGAAGATCAAGAGAAATACAAGGACTGGTTAAATCATTGCTACTCAACGATTCATGAAGCTACTAAAGCAGCTAATTGGTTTGCAGATGTTGTCAGAAAAGATGTAAATCCTACGTTTTTTGCCATTGAAGGTAAGTTTAAAATAAATCCTTCATATTTGGATTCCCACGAAGGATCAACTGTACTGGAGTTTAGTCAGGAAGAAAAAGCGGCTTTCCTGAATGATGGGTAAAAATTGTATCTGCTGATACCATTTTGGATCGGGACGAAGGCTGAAAACCTTGATATTGCTTGATTATAAGCTGGTGTTATCACCATACCTTCGGGAGAGCCGAAAAAGCTAAACTCCCAAAATCACTGGATAACAGCGTATAAGTAGGTTATCAGCCCATTTTGTGAAATTGATCCTCAATCTTAACAAACTTCTGAAACGCTAATTTTGCCGCCCCTATCATTCCCGCTTGATTCCCTAATTCGGCAATTAATATTTCTAACCCCTCTCTACAAATCAATAAAACTCGTTCTTCTAATTCCGCTTTTAGGGAAGGTAAAAATAAATCAGCCCCCGCACTAATTCCCCCACCTAAAATTATCGCTTCTGGGGTTAAGACATAAATTAAATTCGCTAATCCTATTCCTAATAATTTGCCGTATTGTTGCCAATAGGCGATCGCATTTTCATCCCCTGCTAAAGCCTTTTCTGCTAATTCTGCGGGTTCTAATCTTGTATCTCGACGAATAGCTTGAACTGAAGTATATTGTTCTAAGGAACCTCGATTCCCACTATTACAAACCGGGCCATCAAAATTAATACTAATTAATCCTAATTCTGCCGCCGCCCCTTGATGTCCAACGAATAATTCCCCATTTAAAATAATCGCCCCGCCAACGCCTGTTCCTAATGTTAATAAGATTAAATTTTGAAACCGTCGCCCCGCCCCTAACCAAGTTTCTCCTAGCCCCGCACAGTTGGCATCATTGGCTAAAATCACAGGTAAACCCGTTTTTTCTTCTAACCTCAAACCTAACGGAACATCCTGCCATCCCGCTAAATTAATCGCTACTTTGGCAATTTTTCCCGTCCCATCTACAGGCCCAGGGGTTCCCAAACCAATCGCCCGAATACTATTGACATTTTCTCTAAGTTGTGCTACAGAATATGCGATCGCATCAATCACCGCATCAGGAGTAGCGGGTTGAGGCGTAGGAATAGTCAAGGATTGATGACAAGTGCCATCAGCCCCAAACCGTCCCAACTTAATCGCCGTTCCACCGAGGTCAATTCCAATGACTTCAACATTCATCAGTAATCAGTAATCAGTAATCGGTAATCAGTTTAATATCAATAAACGTCATTTTACAGGACAATAATAGTATTGAGTCAAAAATGATTTATGAGCTTAGTTTCTCCTAGCATTAATGATAAAAATCGAGTTATTCCCCCCGAATTAAATGTTCCTCCCCGTCTGTTGTTAGGGCCTGGGCCATCCAATGCCAACCCCCGTGTCTTGCAAGCGCTGGCGATGTCTCCCGTCGGACACCTTGACCCCTATTTTCTGCAACTGATGAACGAGGTACAAACCCTGTTACGCTATGCTTGGCAAACCGATAACCCCATGACCATCCCCATGAGTGGGACGGGAAGCGCGGCGATGGAAGCGACTTTGGCGAATATTGTTGAACCCGGAGATGTCGTGTTAGTGGGGGTGATAGGCTATTTCGGCTATCGGTTAGTGGATATGGCCGGCCGTTATGGGGCGGATGTGCGAAAATTAGTTAAATCTTGGGGTCGGGTGTTTAGTTTAGAGGAACTGCGGCAAGGGTTAGAAACCCATCGTCCCAAGGTGTTAGCGATAGTTCATGCGGAAACGTCTACGGGTGCTTGTCAACCATTGGAAGGGTTAGGCGAATTGTGTCGAGAATTTGATTGTTTGCTATCAGTAGATACCGTGACCAGTTTAGGAAGTGTGCCATTATTTTTGGATGCTTGGGGTATTGATTTAGCCTATAGTTGTAGTCAAAAAGTGTTAGGTTGTCCCCCCGGTTTAGGGCCGTTGACGATGAGTCCTCGCGCCGTTGAAACGTTAAGAAATCGTTCAACCAAAGTGGCGAATTGGTATTTAGATGTATCTCTGCTTTCTCAATATTGGGGTCAGGATCGAGTTTATCATCATACTGCCCCAATTAATATGAATTATGCCTTGCGAGAAGCCTTAAGAATTTTAGCGCAAGAAGGATTAGAAGCTAGTTGGAATCGTCATCTAACTAATGCTAAATTATTGTGGGAGGGGTTAAACGATTTGGGATTAGTTTGTCATGTTCATGAAGATTATCGTTTACCCACATTAACAACGGTTCGCATTCCTGAAGGAGTGGATGGAAAAGCAATCTCTCGTCAACTGTTGACGGAATACAATATTGAAATTGGCAATGGTTTAGGAGAATTAGCAGGTCAAGTTTGGCGAATTGGGTTAATGGGATATAATAGCCGTCCTGAAAATGTTCTGTTATTATTATCTGCATTAAAACGGGTTTTAAATCGTTAAATTGTAGTAGTGCGAGCGTCCTCGCTCGCCTGCTTTTATCAAGAATAGTCAACCGTTATTCTTCTTTTAAAATTCTTTCAATATCTCTAGCCGAGTGAAGAATGCGAACAATTAAAATCCGATCTTCAAAAGATAAATAAAAGATTAAATACTTTTCAAATCCTTTAACTGACCATCTCCTTAACTTTTCTAAACGAACATTATTAATAGGATACAAACCCCCTATTTCTGACCTTCTAGCCAAGTTTGCCAAGGTTTCACGAACTGCATCAAAAAAACGTAATGCTGCATTCTGATTTCTCGAAGAAATATACATAAAATGATCATCGATATCTTGGCTTGCTTTAGGAGTGATTATAATTCTTTTAGTCATTACTCTGGTTGAAAATGTTGTATTAATTGAGAACGTTTTTGATCCCACCATTCATCTGTTAACTCTATCGGTTCACCACTTTCTAACCCTTCTAATAATAAAGATTCAACTCGTTCTATTTTTACTTGTTCTTGACGCAGCAAATCTAGGATATATTCGTTAGCATTAGCATAACCTCCTTTAGCAACTTGTTGTTCAACAAAAGTTTGAATTGACTCAGGGAGAGAAAGATTGAGTAAGTTCATCATCGTTTAACCTCTGATTTTAGATTTACAGTTTATACAGAAACCCGATTTCTAAGAAGCCGGGTTTCTTGGAGCAACTAACGCAGTCTTAAAAATACCGTTGCGTGTTGAACATTCCCCACACGATCGCTACTACTAATAGTAAACGATCGCAAATTATCAAAAAACGGTTTAGCAGAAAGTTCCACTAATTTAAACAACGGTAATTGTTGATTCAAAAAGTCTCGACTGGTTAACCAATTCAGATAGAAATAACCATCATTTGTTTGCGGTAAAACTTCAAGACTAGCTTTAAAATCGGGATCTTGAGTAATAATATTTGCTGTTTTTGCCACTTCTAAAGCTTCATCCATTGCTTCAACAGAAGTAGTAAAAATTTCATATTTCCCCACCGTTGAATGTACGCCTTTTGCATTAGCTTGAATTAACCGGGTTTGGGTTTTGGCTTTATCCTTTTTCTGCAAAACCACAGGGGTTAATTTTGTCCAAGCTGATAGAGTATTATCATTGAGAGTAAATGACCCCACACTATAACCTTGTGCTGTGGCTATTTTATCTAAATTTTCAATCGCTGAATTAGCATTTTCTGAACGTTCAGCCACAAAAACCCAGTCCCAGTTTTCATCCCCATGAGGAACAACCGCTAAGGCATATTCTCCCGTCACCCAACTGAAAATATCTTGGGGTAAATCTAACCCCCATAAGCTTTTAATTCCGGCTATTGGTTGGTCAATAAATTTTTCTAAAGCTGTATTGACCGCAGCAATTTCAGAGAAGTCTGTCCAGAGTTGTTTTAAGTCTTTTCCGGCAATTAATAACGGACTATTTGAACTAATATAGTTTAACGCTTCTACAGGTTTAGAAAATGCTGGAGATGGGTTTGTTGTATCTTCCTCTAAGGTAGCAATTAACGCAGTTTCTGCTAAAAGTCCTTTAGAATTAATCCCTAAAGATATAGCTAAACTGGGTTGTTGACCGATAAATTCTTCCGGTTGGTCAGTAACTAATTGCCAATTTCCTAAATTAAAAAATCCAAACCCAACTCCCCCTGGTTTAAATTCTTTTAAGGCTTTTTGATAGGATTCGGATTGACTTAAATTCAGATTAGCTTGTACAGTATTTAAGGCTTCTTTCATCACTTTGGGATAGTTAGCAAATAACACAAAGCGATCGCCAATAGTAGCCGTGACTAAACTAGGTTCATCGTTAACATCCCCTTCAAAGGGTCTACGATAAACTAATTTAACTCCGCGATATTGATCAGAAATAATATCTAATCCTGCTTTTACTTGTTTCTGCCAAAACTGATCTAAAGCCTCTTGACTTTTTTGAGGATTTTTTGTTGATAAAGCGACAAAATAACCGGGTTGTTGACCATTATTCGATGATCGATCCAGATCAGGGGTAACTAATGCCCAAGTGATTTCATTTCCCAACCAAGGTTGAATATCTTTCCCATAATTTAACCCGGTATTGGCTAAAAGACTTTCTTTAATTGGGTTGAGTTGAATGCGATTATTATTACTTTTTTGAGAAAAGGTTAAAATCTTTCCAACTGATTCTAACCGATCTGGATTCACTAATAATGAAACCATTGCGGGTGCAGTTCGAGGAACAAACATCGCCGCCTCTGGCGCTGTTTTTGTGCTACCTGTTACTAAGGAGGCAGGGTTTTGGCCCGAAAACCAATAAAACCCCCCAATTCCCAGGAGTCCCAAAACGACTAGACCAATGACCAAAATCTTAGGAAATGAGCGTCCTTTCATAAGCTGAACAGTTGAGCGAATAACATTGCCAGATGCGAGTTCATTCTCTATTATCCATTATTTGTGTACTCTTGATACAGATAAGAAGAATTGACGTTAAAAAAGTTTAAAAAATATTCCTTCCCTCTATAATTATTGTAGAGGATCGATTGGTGTCTAAGTATTTCTCAACTCAAGTTTCAATCTCATCACATTCATCCCAGTGCTAACCCCATGACTGCAACAACACCCGTTTTATCCGCTTGGCAACAACTGAGGAACCAGAGTATTACCTGTGAACAAGCGTTAAAAAATTTAGTCGATGAACAGAGAATTTTGAACCTAAAATTATTGGATCGGGATGTCAGTTTCCGATTTTTCCGAGAATTTCCAGAACGGAATATTTTACCCCCAGTTATTCCGTTATTATTATGGCGAAATTGTTATTATTTAGGATGTCCGGTAGAAGTCTCAATGGATGCCCTTAGAATGATGGGCGATCGCACTTTTTCCGATATTAAAATTATCCCTATTGATGATAAAAGTTATCGAGCTTGGTATCATGCCCAACATCTTGATCCTCATCGGATTACTTCCACCCCTTTAATTAACCCATTAACCGGGGAATTAGAATCGGAAAATGTTAGTGAAACCACAGAATTATATTTATCAAAAGCAGCCGATCAATTAACTCGAATTAAAACATTAATTTCGGGAGCCTTAAGAAATCGTGCCAGTGATATTCATTTAGAACCTTCCAAAGATGGCTTAAGAGTTCGCTACCGAATTGATGGTTTACTTCGCAATATTACCCTATTACCCTCGGATATTGGACGGAAAGTAATTGTGGCAATTAAAGTTATGTCTAACATGGATATTGCCGAAAGTCGTCGCCCCCAAGATGGTAGAATTGGAGAGAATTATGTCTCCGAACAAGACTTAGAAGTTTCCCTCGATATGCGTGTTAGTACCCTTCCTTGTGTCGGGGGAGAAAAAGCGGTAATTCGATTATTACCCCAAGAAAATCCCTTTTCGGGATTACAGGATTTAGGCTTTTCAGAAACCACATTAAATATCTATAAAAGTTGGCTGTGTCAACCCCAAGGAATGATTATTTTTACCGGGCCAACGGGGTCAGGAAAAACCAGTACCCTTTATAATAGTTTGTTAGCCGTTGCTACAGAAAATGTTAATGTTGTAACGGTTGAAGATCCCGTTGAATATGTTTTACCAGGGATTACTCAAACTCAAGTTCATGAACGCGCAGGGATGACATTTGCTGCGGGATTACGCGCTATTTTGCGACAAGATCCTGATATTATTATGGTGGGAGAAATCCGCGATCGAGATACCGCAGATACCGCCGTTCGTGCCGCATTAACAGGTCATTTAGTGTTAACAACCCTGCATACAAACGATGCTATTGGTGCAATTCCCCGGTTAAAAGATATTGGCCCAGATCCAGGGTTAATTAGTGATGCCTTATTAGGAATTGTCGGACAACGGTTAACCCGCCGCGTGTGTCCCCACTGTGCGGAACCTTACACCCCGACAGCGATGGATTTAGACGTTTTAGGGTTAGAATTAAAACAGGCAAATCCCGACAGTTGGCGCAAAGGTCGAGGCTGTTCTAACTGTTTTTATTCAGGCTATTCAGGGCGAGAAGCAATTGTAGAATTATTAACTGTTGATGATCGAATTCGTCAAATTATTTATGAAGGAACCTTGACAGAATTACATCGTTATTTGCATGAAACAGGCTTTTTATCCTTCCGCATTGCCGCGATAGAAAAAGTAACAACTGGTGCCACAACTGTTGCAGAAGTTCAGCGTGTTTTACCCCGCAGTGCCTTAACTCGAAAATTCTCAATTAAAACTTAAGAGTCGGAATGTAAAAACCTACTTCTAAAAATTTTAATTTTATTCATTCTCATCTTATTATTTCCCATGCTCACTCAAATTGATTCTAAACCGCTTCGTTGGCAGCGAACTCGATATTCTCCATTGACTCGACAATTGGATGTGTTCACTGCCTGCGGAATGTTTATGTTCTTTTTATGGTGGGATAGAAGCCTTGCTAATAATACCTCTGGACAGAAACGAAAACGAGCCCGTTGGTTAGTTAAAACCATGTTAGATTTAGGGCCGACTTTTATTAAAATTGGGCAAGCTTTATCAACACGAGCCGATATTTTACCCTTAGAATATGTTGAAGAATTAGAGAAATTACAGGATCAAGTTCCTCCCTTTAGTACCGATCAAGCTGTCGCTATTATTGAAGCCGAATTAGGCAATTCTTTATTTACATTATATCGAGATTTTGATGAACAACCTTTAGCTGCCGCCAGTTTAGGACAAGTGCATAAAGCTAGACTGCATACCGGAGAAGATGTAATTGTCAAAGTGCAGCGTCCAGGGTTAAAACAATTGTTTGATTTAGATATGCAAGCAGTCCGGCGAATGATTCAGTTTTGTCAACGGAATTTTAGTTGGTCAAAGCTTTATAATCTTGATGAGTTATATAATGAATTTTTCATGATTTTATATCAAGAAATTGATTATATTAAAGAAGGGAAAAATGCCGATAGATTTCGAGACAATTTTAAAAATTATCCCGGCATTATAGTTCCTCAAGTCTATTGGAAATATACCACCCATAAAGTTTTGACGATGCAATATTTGCCCGGTATTAAAGCTGATGATCGAAACCAATTATTAGCCTGTGGAATTGATTTAAAACGGATCAATCAATTAGGAATTTGTTGTTATTTAAAACAAATTCTTCAAGATGGATTTTTCCAAGCCGACCCTCACCCTGGAAATATTGCGGTTAGTGTCGATGGGAATTTAATTTTTTATGATTTTGGCATGATGGCAGAAGTCAAAGCGTTAGCTAAAGATAAGATGATTAAAGCTTTTTTTGCCGTTTTAAAAAAAGATACCGATGTCGTATTAACTACTTTAGTTGATATTGGATTAATTGAACCCATATCTGACATGAAACCCGTGAGAAAAATGGTAAAGTTTTTATTAGAAGAATTTACAGAAAAACCCGTTGATTTTCAGATGTTTAATCAAATTAAAGAAGAAATTTATATTATGTTTGAGCAGCAACCCTTCCGTTTACCTGCACAAATGATGTTTATTTTAAAGTCTTTAACCACCTTGGATGGTCTAGCCAGAACTTTAGACCCTAAATATAGTTTAGTCGCTTGCGCTGAACCCTTTGTCAAGAGTTTAACGATTTCTCAAGGACGGGGTAATTTAGTCGGAGAATTAGCAAAACAGGCGCGAGATTTTATTAAGTTTAGATTACAACAACCGAGTAAAGCCGAGGTGTTAATACGTCGTTTAGAAGAACGTTTGGAAGAAGGAGAGTTACAAATTCGGGTCAGGTCTGTGGAAAGTGATCGCGCCTTAAGACGGATTAATTTAGCCATCAAAACTTTAATTTATATCTGTTGGACAGGTTTTACTTTAATTGCTGGGGCGATTTTATTAATAGGAAATTATCAAGGATGGGCGGTTTTTGTATTGGTTTTATCATTATTTGGGTTATGGATGTCTGTGCGATCGCTCTTTAATTTGGCTATTCGAGAACGCTTAGATCGAATTGCAGAAAGTTAAGGGTTAAACTGTCCAATCTTCTATTAATAAATTCGCTATTTTTTCAAAATCTTTGCGGTTACGAGTAACTAAAATTCCTTGTTGAGAGAGAACAATAGAAGCAATTTTTAAATCTTGTGTTCCTATTCTAATTTTCTGACGTTTTAATTCTGTATAATAATTACAAGCTTCTTGATCAAAATCAAGGACATGAATACTATTAAAAAATTCCAATGTTTCCCTAAAGTTTACATAGGCTTTTCCTAAACTATCAACTGTTTTAGCATCATTAATAACTTTTAACCGTCCTTTAATTTGTCCTTCTACAGTAATAATCGTAACCGCACGATGATTGGGATTAATGCGGCTTAACCTCGCAACAACTTGAGGATGCTCTCTCTGAAATAAAGAGATATGATCCGTATCTAAAATCCATAAACTCACCATTATTCCTCCTCTGCATCAATTTCATTTCGATAATCTTGAATAGCTTGTAAAAATTCATCAAACTGAGGATCATCCTTAAACATTCCTGCAAATTTCATCCAAGGATCTTCAGGTTTATTAATTTCAATTTCTAATTGAATAATTTCTGTATCCTTAAAAAATGCCTGGAGACGGTGAGATAATTTTAGGAGTGCTTCATCTTTGCTATTAGCTGATGCTTTTAAACTGGGATAGTCTAAAACAAAGGTTTGATATTTCCCATTTTTGAGTCTTTTGATACCCACTTCATATTTAACTTTATTAACCGGACTGATTAGGGGAGGAGAGTTAGTTACCATTATGCAATTCAACCTCAATACTATCTTGATTTTAATTTTAACAATTTTATTGGAGTTAGTCAAGAATCAGCGATCGCTTTTTAATTTGGCTATTCGAGAAAGGTTAGATCGAATTGCCGAAAGTTAAGGGTTATAGCAGTTTTTGCGGGTATCTTGACCAGGGTTAAGCCTCATTTAACCACAAAGACACAAAGACACAAAAAAATCGCAAAACTTGGTGTGAACAGAAAGGGGCTTGTAGTTATTATAATATTAAAGATATAATATAAAAAAACGATTTAATCACCATTGATTTTAGTTATGACGGCTGAAACCTTACCTAAAATAAAATTTCTGAAAACCCCAACTTCTCAAGCTTGGGTTGAACAAGCGATCGCTAATTTAGATACTATTTTACTGGATCATTCCCACTGTGAACGCAAAGCCGCCGGAGTTGCGATTAACTTAATGTTTCGCTATCCTTCCAGTGTAAAATTAATTAAAGAATTAACCGCGATCGCAAAAGAAGAATTAGAACATTTTGAACAAGTGAATCAATGGTTAGAACGGCGAGGAGTTGCTTTAGCTCCCTTATCAGCACCGCCCTATGGCGCTAGTTTAAATCAACAAGCACGAAGGACTGAACCCCAAAGAATGTTAGATTTATTATTAGTTTCAGGCTTAATTGAAGCCCGAAGTCATGAACGTTTAGGATTATTATCTCAATATTGTCCTGATCCTGAACTCGCTAAATTTTATCGCGGGTTAATGGCATCGGAAGCCAGACATTATGGGATTTATTGGGTATTAGCAACAACCTATTTTGATCAAGAAATTGTTACAGAACGATTAGAGGAATTAGCAACCGTAGAAAGTCAATTATTATCAACCTTATATCCACAGCCGAGAATTCATAGTTAAATTAAGAATTTCAGATCTGCGGACTTTAGGCTCTGTTGGCTATTAACCGACAACGGATGCCCCTGTCTGCTATCCTTAAGCTGATGTTAAAAAGTGGGCAAATTATTGGGAATTGAGCGTAATTCTCAAAGTCCCATCAATTGTAAACGGTATCATCCATTTAGGTTAGACTATGGATTTTTCGACTCTTGTAGCCCAGTTGAACGCTGGGATGATTTGGCCAGAGGGGATCGTAATTATCACCATCCTGGTGGTGTTAGTCGGTGATTTGATTGTCGGGCGGAGTCAATCTTCCCAATGGACACCCTATGCCGCGATCGCAGGTTTACTCATCTCTATTGGGGTGTTGTACACTCAATGGGATACGACCAATACCATCGCCTTTTTAGGAAGTTTCAATGGCGATGATCTCAGTATTGTGTTTCGGGGAATTATTGCCCTGTCTTCGGCCGTGACAATTTTAATGTCTATTCGCTACGTTGAACAGACAGGAACGGCCTTAGCAGAATTTATCGCCATTTTATTAACCGCAACATTAGGGGCGATGTTCCTATCCGGGGCGAATGAATTAGTCACAATTTTTGTTTCTTTAGAAACCCTAAGTATCTCCTCTTATCTATTAACAGGATATACCAAACGTGACCCCCGTTCTAATGAAGCCGCGTTGAAATATCTATTAATTGGAGCCGCCAGTTCCGCCGTATTTCTTTATGGTTTATCCCTATTATATGGACTGTCGGGTGGCAAAACCAATTTAACAGAAATTGCCAACGTTTTAGCCACATCAAATGGTGAATCATTAGGCGTTATCATTGCCTTAGTTTTCGTGATTGCCGGAATTTCTTTTAAAATTTCTGCTGTTCCTTTTCACCAATGGACACCGGACGTTTACGAAGGTTCACCGACTCCCGTTGTAGCATTTTTATCCGTTGGTTCCAAAACCGCCGGATTTGCCCTAGCCATTCGTTTACTAATTAACGCTTTTCCCTCCGTTGCCGATGAATGGCGGTTTGTGTTCATGGCTTTAGCGATCCTGAGTATGATTTTAGGGAACGTGGTGGCTCTAGCTCAAACCAGCATGAAACGGATGTTAGCCTATTCATCTATTGCCCAAGCGGGATTTGTAATGATTGGGTTAATTGCCGGAACAGAAGCGGGATATTCCAGCATGGTTTTTTACCTGTTGATTTATCTATTTATGAACTTAGGCGGCTTCATTTGTGTGATTCTATTCTCCCTAAGAACGGGAACAGATCAGATTAGTGAATATAGCGGATTATATCAAAAAGATCCCCTATTAACCCTGTGTTTAAGTATTTGTCTATTATCCTTGGGCGGTATTCCTCCGTTAGCCGGATTTTTTGGCAAAATTTACCTATTTTGGGCAGGTTGGCAAGCGGGTTTATACGCCTTAGTTTTATTGGGTTTAGTTACCAGTGTGATCTCGATTTATTACTACATTCGGGTCGTGAAAATGATGGTGGTAAAAGAACCCCAAGAAATGTCTGACGTGGTAAAAAATTATCCAGCAATTCAATGGAATTTACCTGGAATGCGTCCTCTACAAGTCGGGTTAGTCTTAACATTGGTCGCTACTTCGTTATCGGGTATTTTATCGAATCCGTTATTTACCTTATCATCGGATGCGATTACCCATACTCCGATGTTTAAAAACGTATTGGTGAAGACCAAAAACGTTGCTCATCTGACAACCTCTCCTTTAATTGCTAAACGAGATTAGATCCCCCTAAATCCCCTTTAATAAGGGGGACTTTGATCTTTCGGTTTCCTGCTCCCCCCTTTTTTTTGTTTTAGGGGGGTTTATAATAGGAATATTGATTCAGGTTTTCCTAAACTATGACTGAAATCGATTATGCTCAAGCCTGTAAAGATTTTGAGACAATCTACAATCAAGTGCTTCTGAATCGTCAACCGATCACAATTTATCGAGAAGGTTTAGAAAGCGTCTCTGTGATTGCAACGGCTGAACTTGAAAGTCTGATCGAAACCGTTTATTTGTTTCAATCCCATGAGAATGCAGCCCGTCTTTTAGCTGCGTTAGGGCGTGCAAAAGCTGGAGTTAATCAACCTCAAACTGTTGAAAAATTACGTCAGGAGTTTGGACTTGGCGAAGAAGAAAAAGCCTCAGCCTGAAAGCGAAAAACCCCAAGAATCATTAGCCAATACTTTTCCAGCTAAAGGTAGAATTAAACGAGATCTGGTTTTTGATTCTCAGTTTCTTGAAGATATAGCTTATTGGGTTAAAACTGATCGAAAAATTGCCTTAGGTCTATTATCATTAGTTGAAGAAATTGGACGTATCCCTTTTGATGGGACAGGAAAACCAGAACGCCTAAAATATCAAGATGCTAAAGTCCACGCCGTCTTACAGATAAAGATCGGATTGTTTACTTAGTAAGTGAAGATAGAATAGAGTTTTTACAAGGTCGTTATCATTATAGCGATCATTGATTCTTGAATATAAACTTTAAGTTTAAGGATAAAACTATGGGATTATCATCTTCTACATTACCTGTTAATATTCCTTCAACGGTTCAATTAATCGTAACTCCTGAACAATTTATGGAAATTGCGATCGCTAACCGGGATTTAAAGTTAGAACGTACTGCTACCGGAGAATTAATTGTTATGCCCCCTACAGGAAGTGATACCGGATCTAAAAATTCAGATATTAACGGACAACTTTGGTTATGGAATCATCAAACTAAATTGGGAAAAACCTTTGATTCTTCCACAGGGTTTCATCTTCCTAATGGTGCTGATCGTTCTCCTGATGCTGCTTGGATATGTCACCAACGATGGCAACAACTAACTCCTGAACAACAACAAAGTTTTGCCCCCATTTCTCCTGATTTTGTCTTAGAATTACGCTCTAAAACTGATAGTTTGAATGTACTTCAAGAGAAAATGCAAGAATATATAGAAAATGGTGTACGTTTAGGTTGGTTAATTGACCGAAAACATCAAACTGTTACGATTTATCGCCAAAACCAGAATATAGAAATTGTACAACAACCTTTGAGTTTATCTGGTGAAAATGTCTTACCAGGATTTATATTAGATTTAACAGAAATTTGGTAATAATTCTCTTGTTCTCAGCAAGATTATAGCAGTTTATAATAGGAATTAAAGTTTAAGGATAAAACTATGGGATTATCATCTTCTACATTACCTGTTAATATTCCCTCAACGGTTCAATTAATCGTAAATCCTGAACAATTTATGGAAATTGCGATCGCTAACCGCGATTTAAAATTAGAACGTACCGCTACCGGAGAATTAATTGTTATGCCACCAACCGGAGGAATTACAGGCAAAAAAAATATTGATATTGAAGGACAATTATGGTTATGGAACCGTCAAACCAAACTCGGTCAAGTGTTTAATTCCTCTACAGGATTTTTGCTTCCAAAGGGTGCAAATCGTTCTCCTGATGCCGCCTGGATACGTCAAGATCGATGGGAGCAACTTACTTTAGAACAACAAGAAGGATTTCCCCCTTTAGCTCCTGATTTTGTCTTGGAATTACGGTCTAAAACCGATAGTTTAAAAATGCTCCAAGAGAAAATGCAAGAATATATTGAAAATGGGGTGCGTTTAGGTTGGTTAATAGACCGAAAACATCAGACCGTTAGTATTTATCGACCCAATCAAGATATAGAAATTGTACAACAACCTTTGAGTTTATCTGGTGAAAATGTCTTACCAGGATTTATATTAGATTTAACAGAAATTTGGTAATAATTCTACTCGTTTCTAGGTTCGACAGTGTATTTTTCTTCAAATACTTCTTGCCAAGATAAAGAGATTAATGAGCATTTTTGATTCATTTCTGTTTCAGCTTCTTTGACCGCTTTTTCAAAACATTTATCCCAAATTGAATCAATAGTATTTCGGTTCAAACTGGGTGTATCTTCCTGAATTGCTTCAATTTCATTCCGCGCTGATAAAATTGTAGTTGACCAACTAGAAGTCCGTTTTTTTGGTTGACATTTCCACTTAATAACATCAGCCATTAACCGAATTAACTGACTTCTTAACGCTCGTTTATCAGATCGTCCCATTGCTTCAATTAACGCCTCTAAA
The DNA here is from genome assembly GCA_903893625.1 of uncultured Oscillatoriales cyanobacterium. Lineage (GTDB taxonomy): Bacteria > Cyanobacteriota > Cyanobacteriia > Cyanobacteriales > Microcoleaceae > Planktothrix. The sequence goes on along the minus strand of CAITND010000206.1, from coordinate 32,823 downwards.
CCTATCGTAGCTTCCATAATATTTCCCTGTTTTAAACAGTTCTTAACTTCTAATGCCGTCAGATAATGAGAACTCATGGCTAGATCTTGCCAATCCATTTGAGTTGACATAAACCCCTTCTCCTTAATTATAATCAAATAAACTATATTCGTCTTCAAATACCTCTTGCCAAGATAAAGAAATTAATGAACACTTTTTACCCATTTCATCCTCAGCATCTTTAATTGATCGTTGAAAACATTGTTCCCAAATTGACTCAATAAAATTTCGATTTAAACTGGGAACTTCTTCTTGAATATCAGCAATTTCTTGACGGGCTGAACGAATGCTAACAGCCCAACTCCCACTGCGTTTTTCCGGTTGACATTTCCATTTAATAATCTGCATCATTAACCGGGTTAATTGACTTTTTAAGGCTAATTTCTTGGATTTTCCCATAGATTCAATTAAAACCGCTAACCCTTCTCCTGCTTCCATTAATTTTTGCTCCTCTAATAACTCTTGAACTGCGATCGCGGCTAAATATTCAGAACTCGCAGCTAACCATTCCCAATTTTCTGCCGTTTTCATAATAACTCCTGAGTTTAATTATCATCAAATAAAGTATATTCTTCCTCGAATACCTCTTGCCAAGATAAAGCCATTAATTGACATCTCTTTCCCATTTCACTTTCCGCTTGTCTGATTGCTTTTTTAAAAGAAGTTTCCCAAATTGATTCTAGGTAATTTCGATTTAAACTAGGAACTTCCTCTTGAATATCTGCAATTTCATCTCTGGCGGAAATAATAGTAGTTTCCCAACTGGGAGTACGTTTTTCCGGTTGACATTTCCATTTAATAATGTGCATCATTAACCGGGTTAATTGACTTTTTAAGGCTAATTTCTTGGATTTTCCCATAGATTCAATTAAAACCGCTAACCCTTCTCCGGCTTCCATTAATTTTTGCTCCTCTAATAACTCTTGAACTGCGATCGCCGCTAAATATTCAGAACTCGCTGCTAACCATTCCCAATCTTCTGATGTTCGCATTTTTCCCTCAATAGAAATAACTCAACCCATATTTGTAATTTTATGTCAAGTCTTTGGGATTCAACTTAACATTTCTATTCAATTTAACAAAATATTGCTCAAAATTTAAGAATTATTGCAATTAAACAACAAAAGTATTGTTTTAGTGGCAAACTAAATGCTGATATAGATTTAAGAAACCGGGTTTCTAGTTCTCGTCTAGGGTCTAAAATCAGGATTTGGGGTTGAGAAACCCGGTTTCTGGGTGCGATCGCTATATAGATTTAAGAAACCGGGTTTCTAGTTCTCGTCTAGGGTCTAAAATCAAGATTTGGGGTTGAGAAACCCGGTTTCTGGGTGCGATCGCTGCGTATAAATACTACTAGCGATTGGCACAATTTCTGAGAACATAAACAAGGCTGTCCTCATCACCTATTAACGGAGAACGACTCTATGAAATTGGCTTATTGGATGTATGCTGGCCCCGCCCATATTGGCACCCTTCGGATTGCGAGTTCCTTCAAAAACGTTCACGCCATCATGCACGCCCCTTTAGGAGATGATTACTTCAACGTGATGCGGTCTATGTTAGAACGGGAACGGGACTATACCCCTGTGACGGCTAGTGTTGTAGATCGCAACGTTTTAGCACGGGGTTCTCAAGAAAAAGTTGTTGATAATATTGTTAGAAAAGATCGAGAAGAACATCCCGATTTAATTGTATTAACTCCCACTTGCACTTCTAGTATTTTACAAGAAGATTTACAAAATTTTGTTGAACGTGCCCAACTGGATGCTAAAGGCGATGTCATGTTAGCTGATGTCAATCATTATCGATTTAATGAATTACAAGCGGCTGACCGGACGTTACAACAAATCGTTCAATTTTATATTCAAAAAGCCAAGAAAAAAGGAGATCTACCTCAAGGAAAAACCGAAAAACCTTCGGTTAATATTATTGGAATATCTACCCTCGGTTTCCATAACCATCATGACTGCACTGAGTTAAAACGGTTAATGGTAGATTTAGGAATTGAAATTAATGAAGTCATTCCCGAAGGAGCATCGGTTCACAACTTAAAAAACCTGCCTCGCGCTTGGTTTAACCTGGTTCCCTATCGAGAATTAGGGTTAATGGCGGCAAAGTATTTAGAAGCAGAATTCGGCACTCCTTGTGTTGATATTACGCCGATGGGAGTCGTTGAAACTGCCCGTTGTATTCGCAAAATTCAACAAGTGATTAATGCTCAAGGGGCTGATGTTGATTATAGCGAATATATTGATAATCAAACCCTGTATGTTTCTCAGGCTGCTTGGTTTTCTCGTTCCATTGACTGTCAGAATTTAACCGGAAAAAAAGCCGTTGTGTTTGGGGATAATACCCACGCCGCCGCGATGACAAAAATTCTGGCGCGGGAAATGGGAATTCATGTCGTTTGTGCCGGAACCTATTGCAAATATGATGCCGATTGGTTTAAGGAACAAGTAAGTGAATATTGCGATGAAGTTCTGATTAGTGAAGATAATGCTCAAATCGGAGATATGATTGCCCGAATTGAACCTTCTGCTATTTTTGGAACCCAAATGGAACGCCACGTTGGGAAACGTTTAGATATTCCCTGCGGTGTGATTGCATCCCCGATTCATATTCAGAATTTCCCCATCGGTTATAAACCCTTTTTAGGCTATGAAGGAACGAATCAAATTACCGATTTAATCTATAATTCCTTTACTTTGGGAATGGAAGATCACCTGTTAGAAATCTTCGGCGGACACGATACCAAAGAAGTGATTACCAAAGGAATTTCGGCTGGTTCTGATTTGAATTGGACAAAAGAAGCCCAAACTGAACTGAATAAAGTTCCTGGGTTTGTACGCGGTAAAGTTAAACGCAATACCGAAAAATTTGCCCGTGAACGAGGTTTCAACGAAATTTCCTTAGAAGTAATGTATGCGGCAAAAGAAGCCGTAGGAGCCTAATTGTATGGTGGGCTATGCCCACCTTTTTTATGGCAATCTAAATCAAAGTAACCCCCGATTTTAACATAATTAAGCTGTTACGCATTTAAACTGTATTACCGAGAATGAAAATTTACTGAATTATTGGCGATCAAATTTAATCCCGCTTAAAATCATGTTATTTTTACAACAAAGTCTAAAATAAAAAAATTTAGCACTTTGGCAACTTCTTAACCCCTAAGACAGTCTCAGAGGTATAAGTTCCCATAATCTGCTAATTTCGTGTTGAAGCAAATCATGATCGGATGTAGGTTTTCTAATCTGGATGGTGCATCTTATGATCATCTTCATCAACATAAGGAGGCATAATCTCATGGTTATCAAGTCTGTTGGTTGTTTGAGTCTGATTTTAGGGATAATGTTGCCTATTACAGCGAGTCTAGCTACGATTCCTTCTCAAGTTAAAAACCCAGTTAACTCTTCAATGGAAATCAGTTTAAAATTTCCTGATGTACCCGATGGGGAAGGGCCAGTAAGTACCGCCGGAGGTGGAACACGGACAGGTGAGTGCAAGATCAGTGAGATACCAATGACTGCTTTAGTACCAAGTAAGAATACCTCAACGGTTTCTGCTAACCCAACGTTCTTTGTTTATATTCCCAAAATCACTTTTTCTCAAGAATCTAATAACACAACAGTTCCTGAATCGGGGGTTGTGCTAGGTGAATTTGTTCTAGTGGATCACAAGGGTAATGATGTGTACAATACAATGATTCAACTGCCTTTGGAGGGAAGTATTGTAAGGATTGCTTTACCTAAAACAGTCGCTTTAGAAGTAGGAATTCAATATAAATGGCAATTTTCCATAAAGTGTCAAAATAAAAATTCTGCTTCTACTGATTTTGCCTCTCTTCCAGAACTGGCATTTTTAGAAGTTTATATTCAACGAAACGAACTAACACCTACCCTAAAAAGGGAACTAGAAAAAACTAAAGACCCGTTAAAAAAAGCAGAAATTTATGTCCGTGAAAACCTCTGGCAAGATACATTAATGATCATGGCTCAGTTGCGAAATTCCCAGCAAGAGGAATGGAAAAGTTTACTGAATTCAATTAAAATTGAAGAATCAATTATAGATGTTCCTTTCGCACCGGAACCAACAGTGAGTAATCCTGACGATCAATCTGCACAATAAACGGTACAAAATACACCATAAAATAGGCTCTATGGGAGCAAAAATTAAACAACTGGTGTGGGAGTGGCGTGGCGTTTGGATTACAACCCCAGTGATGGCGGGTCTTGTAATCCTGCTGCGTTTTTCTGGTCTTTTACAATCTTGGGAATGGTCAGTTTATGACCAATATATGCGCTTACGTCCACCGGAACCTCGTGATCAACGGATTGCGATTATTGGGTTAGATGAAGCCGATATGAAATATATTGGTCAGGGTTATGTTCCCGATGAAATTTATGCCAAATTAATCCAGAAATTGATAGCCATGAAACCGATAGCCATTGGGTTAGATATTTATCGAGATTTACCCTTTGAACCCGGTCATGCTCAGTTGCTTAAACTGTTTGCAAATACCCCTAATTTAATAGGAATTGAAAAAGTGGTTGGAGATGAAGCTTTAGAATCTGTGGCGGCTCCTCCAATTTTAAAAGAAAAAAATCGAGTCGCTGCTAATGATTTAATTTTAGATGAAGATAATATTATTCGGCGAGCGTTGTTAGTAGTTAAAAATGATCAAGAACAACCTGTTTACAGTTTAGGGTTATTCTTGGCGATGTTTTATTTAGATTCTCAAGGAATTGCACCTGAAATAGTACCCGGAACAAATAATTGGTGGAAATTTAACAATATTGTATTTAAACCCTTGGCTAAAAATGATGGCGGTTATATTCGGGCAGATGCCGGAGGGTATCAAGTTTTTTTAAATTATCGAGGGTCTAATCAAAGTTTTGAAACTGTTTCTTTTGAAGATATTTTAACAGATAAACTTCCTAAAGATTGGGCAAAGAATCGGATTATTTTAATCGGCTCTGTCGGTGAAAGCTTCAAAGATTTAATCTCAACGCCTTACACATTATCAGCCAATGAAAGAATGTCTGGGGTAGAAATTCATGCCAATATAGCCAGTCAAATTATTAGTACAGCCTTAGATCATCGTCCTTTAATTCAAACTATTTCTGATCCCTTAGAATGGATTTGGATATTTCTATGGTCGGGAACTGGGGCAATTTTAACTTGGAAATTTCGAGGGACTGCTAAAGTTAAATTATTAATTGTCCGACAGGTTTTAATTTCGCTCTTAGCAACGGGAGTTTTACTCGGAAGTACCTATCTTTTGTTTATTCAAGGATGGTGGATTCCCGTTGTTCCTCCTTTTTTAGCCTTAGCAGGTTCAGCGATCGCTATTACCGCTTATATTGCCCGTTCTGCGGCGGATATTCGCAATATTTTTGGGCGTTATTTAAGTGCTGAAATTGTCTCTAATTTACTCGAAAAACCCGAAGGTTTAAAACTGGGAGGAGAACGCCGAAAAATCACGATTTTAACCTCGGATTTACGAGGATTTACGGCTCTCTCTGAACGTTTACAACCTGAAGAAGTGGTCAAAATTTTAAACTTCTATTTATCCTCAATGGCTGATGTAATTACTACCTATCAAGGAACCATTGATGAGTTTATGGGGGATGGAATTTTAGTGTTATTTGGTGCCCCAACCTTGCGAGAAGATGATGCTCAACGGGCAATTGCTTGTGCGGTTGCGATGCAATTAGCGATGCAGAAGGTGAATGAAAAATTACAACAGTGGGATTTGTCTGCTTTAGATATGGGAATTGGGATTAATACGGGGGAAGTTGTAGTCGGAAATATTGGTTCAGAAAAACGCACAAAATACGGTGTTGTGGGTAATCAAGTGAATTTAGCCTATCGCGTTGAATCTTATACAACGGGAGGACAAATTTTAATTTCTGAAATGACTTTAAAGGAAGCAGGTCAAGATTTAATTAAAATTGAAAATCACAAATTAGTTCAACCTAAAGGAGTGAAAAAGCCGATTACAATTTATGAAGTCGGAGGAATTGCAGGACAATATAATTTATTTGTTTCTAAGGAAGAAGAACATTTTTATCCGCTTTCGATACCCATCGTTTTACAATATTCAATTTTAGAAGGTAAACATATTGGTGAAAGTCTATTGATGGGGAGTTTAGTGGAATTATCAGAAAAAAGTGGTTTAATTGTTACAAAAGCCAATAATGATATTATTCCTGGGGTGTTAGCGAATTTAAAGATTAATATCCAATTAGAATCAGAACAATGGAGTGATGATATTTATGCAAAATCCCTAGAAAAAACGGCTGAACCCGGAACCTTTTATATTAGCTTTACGGCTAAACCTCCAGAGGTTGAAAAATATCTGAATCAACTGTATCAAAATATTAAGGTGTTAACGGTTAACGGTTGACTTCATCAGTGAAATCTTTTAAAAAGAAGAAACCACAAAGGCACTAAGACACGAAGAAAGGGAGAATGATTATCAAGGGGATCAACCTACATTTAATCTTGAGTTGATAATATAACTTTTGAGGGGAAATTACCCCCAGAGTTAATGTTTAACGTGATAATTTGATGATCAATTAAACGGGTTTGATTAGCAGGTTTTTCGATTCCTGGGTTAACCGGATAGGCAGGAAAACAAGCCGCACTTATGCTTAAACGTAAACAATGCCCTTGCAGAATTTTAATACAAGTGGGTTGTAGTTGAATTTGATATAAATCAATTATTTTTTCTTGACTTAAAACAGAGTTTATGTTAGATTTAGTTAGACTAATTCGTTGATAACCTTGACTAAAATTATAGACACTGCCATCGGGTTTTACTTCCGATAAAATTGCACATAAATCAAAACTGGGCGTGTCTGCTGTACAATAAAGTTCTACTGCTAAATCTCCAGCTAAATGCAAATCTTGACTCAAAGGTTCAGAGGTATAAGTAACAATATCACTGCGACAGTCTAAGCTAGAACGGTCAAAGGAACCTGTTGGATACATGGCATGACCTCCGAGGGCGGGAACTGGGCGCCAAGGGTCATGAACAAAGACATCTTCTTCAGGATTTTTAGGACAATTTGGGGTTAAAATTCCGGCATCTTCTCGTAAATTAGCAAGTCCATTTGTTGATAAATAATAAACTTGGGATGAGGATGATGGCCATTGTTTAAATTCTTTCCAGTCTTGACTTCCCATTTCAAATAAACACACCCGATTTTGATTAAAAATGGGATTTTCTTTGCCTTTTAAAAATGTATCAAACCATTGAATTTGCAAAGTATCAATAAAGGTTGATGCGGTTAACCCATAATTGAGTGTCCCCACTTTTCTACCCCAGGGAAGATGCGACCAAGGGCCAATAATTAAATGTTGGGGGTGTTGGCTAAGATTGACCATTTCTTGATAGAAATTAACAGTTCCTTTTAAATAGGTATCAAACCAGCCACCAATATGCAGCATGGGTAAATCTAAATTCTCTAATTTTGGGGATAGATTTTGCCAATATTCATCGGGTTGATCATGGGCTAACCATTCATGATAAAATGATGCGGGATCATGAATTTTTAACAGATCTGGACTAGCAGGAATAGCATCAAAAAATGGTAAGTTTCGAGATGTTTGATAAAGAGAATTATAAGCCGTTTCATCCCCTTTTAATCGCGCCGTTTCTGCTGAAATTTGGATCGCCCATCCTAAATTAGCATATAAACAAAAGGCTCCCCCTTCATAGGCCCAATCTCGATATAAATCATGACTCATCATCGCTGGACATAAGGTTTTTAATGCCTTTGGATGGGTAGAGGCGGCATAAATTTGAGTCATTCCTTGATAGGAAAAGCCATACATTCCCACCTGACCGTTACTACAGGAAAGATTAGCAACCCAATTAATTGTATCTAAACCATCTTCTATTTCATTAATAAAAAGTTTAAATTCTCCTTCTGAGGTTCCTCGTCCTCTCACATCTTGAATGACTACAATATACCCCTGTTGAGCATACCATTTAGGATGTGCGTAAACAACGGTAGATGCGATCGCTCTCCCATAGGGTTGTCGCATTAATAAAACGGGCAATTTTTCCTCTGTATCAGGTCGGTAAATATCCGCATCCAGTCGAATTCCATCCCGGGTAATTAGAGAGGCTGTTTCTTTAATAATCATCTTTTTCAACTGATAACTGATTATCGTGATGTTTCTTGGACAATATCTTTTAAATCAAAGGCGGCATCATTGAGTTTTTGAATCCCTATCTACGGTATTTTCCACACTTTTAATTCCGGCTTCAGTGACCACTCCGGTTGAATTATTGGATTGTTTAATTCCCATAACTAAGTTATTAATTTGATGGGCAGATTTTTGGCTTTCATCGGCTAATTTTCTAATCTCTGAAGCCACAACAGAAAACCCTTTTCCATATTCTCCGGCTCTCACTGCTTCTACAGCCGCATTCAGCGCTAACATATTAGTTTGATTGGCTAAATCACCCACCAATTGAGAGATATTCCCAATTTGATTGGTTTGTTCACTCAGACGCAATATTTGTTCAGCAATTGCTTCAACTTTCTCTTTCGTTTGGTTAATTTCTGTCAAAGTTTGCTGAACTAATTGATTACCATTTTCTGCTAAGTTTAAAACCTGTCTTGCTCCTAAAGTTGAAGTTTCTGCTTGTTCGCTGGCCTGTTTTGCCGAAAATTCTAATTCATCCATAGTGCTGGTAGTTTCATTAACCGAACTCGCTTGACTACTGGTAATTTTTTCCTGTTGGTCAACGGCTACATTAATTTCTAAGGAAGAATTATCAATTGCTTCAATTGCTTGACTAATTTTACGGCTGACTAAGGAAGAAATTAACCAGGCAATAATAAAAGCCGTCAACGCCGAAATTATTGAACCAAAAATCAATAGGTTAATCGCATTTTGTAGGGTATTTTTGGCTTGAGTATTTTCTGTATTGAGTCTTTTGATTTCTGTGTCGTTGAATTCAGAATTAATGGTTAAAAAATCTAAAAGAAGTTTACTACCCACACCAGTTTTAAAAAGCTCCAAAGCTTCTTTTCTCTTTCCCTGTCCTAACAAACTAACTAACTGATTTTGATATTGATTATAGTTTTTAGCGATTTCTTTCATTTGTTCAAATCGTTTTATTTGTTCGTCAACAGTAATCGTATTATCCAGACTATTACTAGCATCTTGGAAACCCTGCCAACTTTGTTGATATAAGTCTAAATATTGTGGTTCTTCAGCAATAAGATAACCCCGACTATTGGCGACCATATTACTCCCCGATAACGCCATGTTATCCGTTTCAATAATATTTTTTTGGACGCTTTCAACTTGATTAAATGCCTCAAATACCTTATTGGCATTGGTATAAACAATGTAGGTAGAAACTGCAAACATAAAAACGGGGATACCATAACCAAAAAGCATCTGAGTTCTGAGCTTAAACTGACTCAATAAATGCTTTTTATCACTAGGATTTTTGTCAAAACTATTGATCATTTTGTTAACTCCTAAATTCTAATAGAAAGAGGTTATTTAATTACTAATTAATTCGGAAGGCAAGACTTGATTTAATTTTCCGCTTCGATATCCCTCCAAATCTAAAGTAACATAAACAAACCCAAATTCTTGAAATGCTTGCACTAATTTGGGTAATTCAGTGATTAATACAAAGTCTTTAATTTGTTCGGGGGATAATTCTATACGGGCGGTATCTCCCTCGGAACGAACTCGCAGGTTTTTCCAGCCTAATTTTCTCAAATAAACTTCCGCCCTACCAACCCGTTGTAACTTAGTAATCGTGATTTCTTCTGTATATGGAAACCGTGAACTTAAGCAGGGTTGGGCGGGTTTATCCCAAGATTTTAAACCCAGATATTTAGAAATTTCTCGAACTTCAGTTTTACTAACTCCCAATTCGGCTAAAGGTGAACGGACTCCTCGTTCTTTTGCGGCTTTAATTCCAGGGCGATAGTCGCGTAAATCATCGGCATTAACTCCATCAACAATATAAAGATAACCCCAGTTTTCAGCTAAGGGTTTTAGGCTATCATGGAGTTCACTTTTGCAAAAATAGCACCGATTAACCGGGTTTGATGTATAGTTAGGATTAGCCATTTCTTGGGTTTGAATTTCCTGATGTTTAATCCCAATTTCGGCGGCTTGAATGCGAGCATCTTCTAAGTCTTCGGGTAACAAAGACGGAGAAACGGCTGTTACTGCTAAAGCCTGATCTCCTAATACATCATAAGCGATTTTAGCAACTAGGGTACTATCTATCCCTCCAGAATAAGCGATTAATGCCCGTTCCATTTGTTGGAATAGAGCTTGGAGTTGTTGTAATTTTTCTGTGACTATCATAGTTTGGATTAAACCTATTTTTCTAATTTAGCTAAAATTCTCGTCGCCAAAAAACTGCAATCGACAGAGATAATAATAGAATTATATAAAGGATAGCATAAGCCACATTCATCATTAATAAGGGGGGAGCGGGTAAGTAACCATAAACGGCTTCATTTTTTAAATCCAGTCGCGCTAAATCGGGTAAAACTACATATAACCCTCTCATAAATTGTTCTATTGTGGGGTTTTCACTATATTTTCCTAATGCTAGTAAGTCACGGCTTAAACTTCCCATTACATAAACACCAAAGGTTAATAAACTGGCGAGCAGGGAACTGGTAAATACCCCTAATAAAATCCCCACCGCCGCAATTAAAGACAATTGTAGCCACAGAAATAAAACAGCTACACTCAGACTGGTAAAGGGGTAGGAAATTTTGTTAAAACTGAGAATTCCAAAATACAGCAGCGTCATCACTAGGACTAAAACGGCAATAAACGCTGAGATTCCAAAATGTTTGCCAATAATGAGTTCAGATCGACTCACGGGTTTAGAAACTAACAAATAAACAGTGCGTTTTTCAATTTCTTTATTGACGAGATTGGCACTCACAAAAACAGTAATTAGTAAGCCGAGAAAACTGATCATCGCCATGCCAAAATCGAGAATAATTTTATTTTCTAACCCGGCGGCTATTTCAGGAAGTAAACGGACGGAAGCCATCAAAAATAAAGCAAAAATACCAATAATATACAGAATGCGATCGCGGACAACTTCAAAAAAAACGTTACTAGCGATCGCAACAATTCGCTTCAAATTCATCTTTGATCTCCAAAGTCTTAATTTTGAGCAGGGTTGACAGAGGATCATGAATGGTCTCAGCCTCGATCAATTTCCTTAAAGAAATAGGAGTGAAACTCCTGACCAATTTTAGCAGAATCCGGTTTAAAAATCTCGCGTCTGGGAATAATTTCTGGAACCCTTTCCAACCAATTCTCCACTCGGATCGAAAATTCTATAAAACAGTAAATATTAATGTGTATGAGTAAAATAATGATAAACTCTATGCGGACTAAAGGAGGAGGAGACTGGATTTTAAATTTATCCCGAATAAATTCAAAAATAAACAGTAAACAAGCTGCGATAATTGGCCAGGACTTCAAGGCAAAATAAGGTCTAGTGATTTCTGTTTTTTGATAAATCATCAAACACAGTAACAATGAAGTTGTCCAAGGACTTAAGGGAATACCTCCAACAATAAAAGGGGGTTGACTGGTTTTCAACCCAACGGCAATGATTAACGCCAACCAACTCAGAAGTGCTAAATTATCTCTAATATTTTGATCAGTTGTTCCGACAATAGATGCTATCCAAATCGTAAGACTGATGAGGAGAAAGGTTCTCCAGTCTAGGGGTTTAGAAGGTTTAAGAAGATTGAGAATATTAATTAGTTTATTCATAAAAAAATATAATTTTATTTAATTATTCTAAAATCAACAAGGCAAATACTAATCCCAAAAATAGCGAATAACTTAAGGTATGGGCAATTAAGATGACTCTAAAATCTTTATATTTCTCAGTGATTTTAAGATTTTCTTCGGGAATGCCTTGAAAGACTTGGGTAATTTTAGGAATATCTTTACTTAATAAAATTTTTAAGGTTTCAAATCCCATCCATTTAATAAAGAGTAATAAAGTAAAATTAAAAGCCGTTAATAAAAAAATTGAAGGGGATGTTTCCTGAATTTGTTCTACCAGTAAATAATAAATTAATTCTTTTCGGGCTTCTGCTGGAAACAGAGTTTCCGCATTTAAAAAGATAATCCATTCACAGGAATTCGCCAGTAAATTGAGAGCCATAGCATATTGTACGCTCAACTTCGGGGATATATTAAAGCTTTTCTTGAAAATCCAGGCTTCAATCATAATCGAGACTAAAAGCCGCAGGATTCTTAATAAAATAACTCTCAAGGCGATTATGATTGGCATACTGTTATAGCCGGGAACAGGGAACAGGGAACAGGGGTAATACTTCTGGTTGTTTCATATCAGTATTAAAATGTTACAACCTATTTAGGGTTGCTATATTTTTTTCCCCTCCTCTTAGATTAAATCTACTGATTAATTAGTGTAACGTAGCTGATCCCCGATAGGATCAGGGATCAGTCTCCCTGGTATTTATGCTAAGAATTTTTTCAAAAAGTCTATAATTTGTAGAAACTTGTTATTTTTGTTTTAACTACCACTTCCCAACCTGTAGACTCTATTGGTGATCCCAACTTATTCTGTATCCTTTGTTTAACCCTCCCCCTCACACTATGAACTATCCAATTCCCACAAGTCCTCAAGAAATGATTGCCCTGCGGCAGCAACCTGTTAGCGATGAGTTAGTAGCGACGGCGCTCGCAGGTGTGATTAAAATTGCCCGTTCCCGTCAACAATCTTTAGAAGATCTCAAAGCTGAGGTTCTGGCTGATGATAGTCTACTCAACAGAGAACAACGGCTTTGGCTGAGTGAATTAGTCACCCAAGCTTGGCAATGTTTACCTTAAGAAAAAATTTGAGGGTAAAATTTTTTTCCCTCACTCAATTTTTTTCTTCAAGATTACCATTGGGGATGAGATAAAAACAGCGTTTCTATAGCTTGTGGGTCTAAAGGTTGAGCGAACAAGTAACCTTGACCCAATTCACAACCTAAAAGCCGAAGTAAGGATAATTGTTCCTGGGTTTCAATGCCTTCAGCCACCACACTCATGCCTAAATGATGGGCGAGGTTGAGAATGGCTTGAACAACTTCTAAATTTTTTTCCATAGAATCCAAATTGCTAATAAAAGATCGATCAATTTTCAGGATATCTAAAGGAAAGCGGTGTAAATAACTTAAGGAAGAATATCCGGTTCCAAAGTCATCTAAACTTAATTGAATTTTGCGGGCTTTGAGTTGTTCAAATATCTCTGATGCTAAGATAGGATTATCCATAATCGCACTTTCTGTAATTTCTAATTTTAAATTTTTACTATCCAATTCCAAACTTTCGAGAACTCGATCAATTTGTTCAATTAAACCGGGTTCAGAAAATTGTTTTACGGATAAATTAACACTGATTGTTATGTCAAATATTTCTCCTCGTTGTATCGCTTGTTGTTGCCAAAACTTTAGTTGGTTGCAGGACTTTTCTAAAACCCATAATCCCAAGGGAATAATTAAACCTGTTGCTTCGGCAATCGGAATAAAATGATTGGGTCGAACTAACCCCCGTTGGGGATGTTTCCAACGAACTAAGGCTTCTAAACTGCTGATTTGACCCGTTGACAAACAAATAATAGGTTGATAATAAACAATAAATTCTTGACGGTCAATAGCACGTCTTAGGTCATTTTCTAACTTTAAACGAGTTAAAGCGCGAATGTGCATTTCCCGATTAAAGACTTCATAACGGGCTTTTCCTAATGCTTTGGCTTGATACATGGCTGTATCTGCATCTCGCAGTAAATGTTCCGGCTGTTGATAGTCTACGGTTCCTAAAACAATGCCAATACTGGTATTAATAAAAACTTCATGTTGATGGAGTAAAAATGGCTGACTTAAAGCGAGTTGAATGGCTTGCGCTAAAAACGTAGCTTCATCAATCGATTCAATCTGTTCTAACAGGACGGTAAACTCATCTCCTTCAAATCGAGCTAACGTATAATTCGGATGAATGCAAGCGGATAATCGTCGCGCCACAGCCTTTAATAATTGGTCTCCGGCTAAATGACCTAAAGAATCATTCACCATTTTAAAGTCATCGCAATCGAGAAATAAAACCCCAAACTGAGACTTAGGATGGGTGTGGGTATAAGCCAAAACTGCCATCAATCGTTCCATAAATAACACTCGATTGGGTAAGCCAGTGAGTGCATCATGGGAGGCCATGTGTAGCAATCTCAAATTGGCTCGTTCTAGTTCCTTTGTGCGTTCTCGGACTCGTTCTTCCAGTTCAGTATTTAACTTTTGAATTTCTGATTTTGCCGTTTGTAAATTCAGTTGATTTTTAATTCTGGCTAAAACTTCTCGAATTTTAAAGGGTTTAGTAATATAGTCTACACCTCCGACTTCAAAAGCTTGAATTTTATCAAAAACTTCATTTAAGGCACTTAAAAAAATGACGGGAATATCACGGGTACGTTCTGAGGCTTTCAATTGTGTACAAACATCATATCCACTCATTTGAGGCATACGAATATCTAACAAAATTAAATCCGGTGGGTCAGCAATTGCTCCCATAATCGCGGCAGAACCATTAATAACACAGCGAACATCATACCCCTGTTCTGTTAACATCGCTGACAACAGATATAAATTATCAGGTGTATCATCAACAATCAAAATATTAGCAATTGGGCTATCAAGTTGAACGTCATTCATTAAATCAAAGAGTTGTTACTTTCATAAACCTTTTCTAAAATAATGAATTCGGCTTATTCAGTTAGTATACCAACATTTTACCGTAAAATCTCCCGAATTATCTGATTTGCTTGGGCAGCATAGCCACCTCCAAAGAGGTTAAAATGATTTAAGATATGGTAGAGATTGTATAGCATTTTCCGCCGTTCATAACCCACCTCTAAGGGAAAGACTTGATCATAACCCCGATAAAAGGAAGCTGGAAAACCACCAAATAATTCAGTCATTGCTAAATCAACTTCTCGATCTCCAAAATAAGTAGCCGGATCAAAAATAACAGGTTCTCCCTCGGTTGTAACGGCAGCATTTCCTCCCCATAAATCCCCATGAACGAGAGAAGGTTTGGGATGATAATCTGCTAAAATATCTTGAATTTTACCCAATAATTTTTCTCCTTGTTCAAAATAGCCTCCCCGCCGTTGAGCTAGTTTTAATTGATAGCTAATTCGATGTTCTTCCCAAAATTCAGCCCAATTATTTTTCCAAATATTAATTTGAGGTGTAGAGCCAATTGTATTATTAATTTCCCATCCAAATTTTTGAGAACCAGGGTAATTTGGCGCAGGTGTCCACTGATGTAGTAACGCTAATTTTTGTCCCATTTCTTCCCAAGCTGAAGGATGATTTTTTCCTCCTAAGTCTAGCCATTCTAATACTAAATAAGCGGAATTGTTAACGGTTCCCCAACAAATCGGTTGAGGAACTCGAATAGTCTGGGTTTCCCACATTTGTTGAACGCCTAAAGCTTCGGCTTCAAACATGGCAAATTCAGAAGCTTGATTAAGTTTAATAAAATAATGGCGTGAACCATTACTAATCTGATATCCTTGATTAATACAGCCGCCGATAACGGAACGGCGATCGCTAATTTGAAACCGTTCTCCTGTGGCTTGACTAATCTGTTCCGCAATTTGATCCCACATCATTCTTCAAACAATTTAATATTTTTCTAACTTATTGTATCAAACTTTAAAAATTTCCCTAAATATACGCCGGATTTAAACACTTTACTAGAACAAATTAATCCAGATTTTGCCGTTGCACTTTTAGCCAAATATCATAAAATTGCCAATTTAGAGGGAGTTATCACCCCGGAGGAAGAACAAATTATAAAATCAATCATCAATCTTGAAAAAACCGGTTTCTCGTTCAGCAACAACCCCGATAAAAACGCTAATATTAAGGAACGTAAAGCTATTCTTCACAAATCTATTCAATCATGTACATCTTTGGACTCGGTAAAAAGCTGAAAATGCCTTCCCCCTCCGATGCCTTACCTGGACGGACGGAAGTGATGCCTGTACCCGATAAACATTATGTTAACGGCAATCCCCTCAAACCGCCCTTTCCCGCAGGCTTAGAAATGGTGATATTTGGTATGGGTTGTTTTTGGGGTGCAGAACGTCGGTTTTGGCAACAGGAAGGGGTCTTTAGTACCGCCGTTGGTTATGCAGCCGGAATTACCCCTAACCCCACCTATGAAGAAGTTTGTAGCGGGTTAACGGGACATAACGAAGTGGTGCGAGTCGTCTATGATCCCAAAATTATCAGTTATGAACAATTGCTTAAAGTCTTTTGGGAAAGCCATAACCCGACTCAGGGAATGCGCCAGGGTAACGATGTGGGGACACAATACCGTTCAGGAATTTATACTTATACCGATAAACAACGTCAATTAGCCGCAGCCTCACGGGATGCTTATCAAACCCCCCTTAAACAAGCAGGTCATGACACAATCACAACAGAAATTCTGGAAGCACCCGAATTTTATTACGCCGAAAGCTACCATCAACAATATTTAGCCAAAAATCCTAATGGTTATTGTGGTTTAGGTGGAACTCAGGTAAAACTTCCAGAATCGACGGTTGACTGTTGACCGTTGACTGTTGACGGGTACGGGCGGGGGAACCCCGCCCCTACGACTGTTGGCTGTTGGAAAGCGAGGATGCTCCACCTGCCTCCCCTGCTCCCCCTGCTCCCCCTGCTCCCCCTATTCCCTACTGATTATTTCTTCTGTTTTGCTTTCGCTTTCCACTCTGGAATCGCTTTTTGGGCTGCGGGGTAAGCAGAGGCATTTTGGGGTACTAATTCAGCCGCTTCAATGGCATTAGTATATTGTTTTTTCTGAGCACGAGATTGAGCAATTTCCCAGATTTCATTTCCCCATTGATCAATTAATTTTTGAGCTTCTGAATATCCCGGTTGATCCGCAGAAATTTGTTCAGCTTTGGCGATCGCATCACTATAAGATGAAGCTTGACCGGGCTTAATTAAAGCTTTAGCTTGGCTTAGAATCCCTTGATTATTGTTCAGTAGAGTTAATTGAGTATTCCACTGTTCAAGCTGTTTTTGTCCCTGTTGATAAATCGCTGGATTAGCATTAGGGAGCAAATTAAGAGCATCGACTGCGCCTTGTAAATTTTGACTTTGAGCGCGTCCTTCCGCAATATCCAGAATCGTTTGACTCCATTGTTCAATATCAGCTTGTGCTTCCTTAAACTTAGGATCACCATCAGGAATTTCTCGTGCTACAGCAATCGCTCTACTAAAACCCGAAGCCGAAGTATCTTTTAAAAGTAGTTTTGATTGAATTAATAACTCATCAGGAGTGGGAGGAGTTTGGGGTGGAGGTGCTGTTTCCGTGGCGACGGGTGTTGATGTCGGTTTTGAGGCGGGAACCACCGTTGAAGTTTCCAGTGAAGACTTAGCCGTTTTTTGACCTAAAAATACAGGCTTATTGGTCAGGAAAACACCCAGTAACAGTACCAGAGCCGTTGCTCCACTCCAAAGAATTAACCGTTGTAAAAATGAACTGTCTGTCATAGTATCCTCTGTTGAATGTGCAGAAGGTTCGGGGTTCGTCTGCTGTACAGAAGTTGCAGAATTTAAAGGCAAATCCTCTTTCTGGGCAGGTTCATTCGTCTGAGAACCCAGATCTCCATTCCCTCGATTCAAGGAGGTAGACACTTTCAGAGGATCTTCGGATAGAGGAACATTACCATTCTGGTAGGGTTCTACAGTCGCCATATTCATTTCCCTCATACCATTGGAAAAACTAACACTCGCTACCTGACGATTTTCAGGTAAAATCACCTGTTGAAGTTTAGTGGCTGGATACACAGCGCATACTGGATTTTGTCTGGGTCTGATATGTTGTTCGGTCAGTTCTGGCAAACGTTTCTCTAAAAAATGGATTAATTGGTCTAAGGTTGAAGCTTCTCCCGCTTTTAACCCTTCCAATAACGCCGCCGTAAAAAATCCTTGCCGCAGAGCCGACGTTTCCCGTGATAACTCATCGGGCTGACAAGATAAAATCGTAGGAATTTGTAACTGGCGGGCGAGTTCGACCGTTTGAATTCCCACACTTTCCCCAGCGTGCGATCCCTGACTGCGGTTAATATCCAACAATACTAAAATTTTATCCGTTGGAGCAGCCTTAAAACCATCAAACAACTTTTGAATTGGAATCCCCGTTGTTTCTAACTGCGCTGGGTTGCCATCGATGGGAAGTAAGTAATCCTGTCCCTCTCGACTAAACCCATAGCCACTAAAGAAAAACCAAAGGACATCCTCATGGCCCAATTGCTCTTTGCAGAAGGATTCAACCCAATCTAAAATATTTTCTTGGCTGGGATAGGTGGACATCCTCGACACCTGGGGTGAGTTATCGGTAATCAATAAACTCTGATCTTGAGGAAATCCAGCATCATCTACCAAAAATTTATAGATAGCTTCTGCATCCTTTTGGGCATAATTTAAGGGTTGCAGATATTGATATTGATTAATGCCAACGGCAATGCAAACGTGATGTTTCATCACTTATGCCCCATAAAATTTTAATAAACCTGCAAAAACGATAACATATTCTTACTCTTGTAAATATGATTTTCCACCGCCAAGAATCGAGGTGAACTACCCAACACCAAAGCTATCGCTAATAGTGTGGGCTTCTGATTTCACTGGGGACTGCCTCAACATAGACTTACGCCCGTGTTTAGGACTTATATCCCCTCCATCAGCAGCAGTCCTGGTTCCCAAGACCAGATCCTTCGTTACGCTCAGGACTCTGATTCCTTCTGCTCTAATATTGATAGCAGCGTTTTCATCTCGATCGTGATCAGTTCCACAATTCGGACAAGTCCAATCTCGAACTGACCGTGGCATCTCACCGATTTGATAATGACAATTAGAGCAGATTTTTGAACAGGGGAAGAATCGGTCAATTTCGACTAAAATCTTACCTTCTTTTTCCAGCTTATAAGAAAGGAAATTGACAAATATTCCCCATCCCCCATCAGAGATGACTTTTGCTAGTTTATGATTCCGAACCATGCCCTTAATATTGAGGTTTTCGACTACGATGACTTGATTATCGTCAACTAGCTTTCTCGATAGCTTATGTAAGTAGTCTTGACGAGCATTTGATAATCGTTCATGAACCCTAGCGACTAATTTTTGCGCTCGATTTCTTGAATGAGAGCCTTTTTGTTTTCTGGCTAACTTAGCTTGTTTTCTGGCTAAATTTTTCTGATGTTTTTGGAAATGTTTGGGGTTTTCAAACTTAGAGGTTCTCTTGCCATCGTGAACGATAGCAAATTCCTGAATTCCCCAATCAACTCCGGCAACTTTTCCTTTGTCTGATTTCTTAGGGTAATCTCCTTCGATTTCGGTTAAGATAGAAGCAAAGTATTTCCCCGATGGGTTCATTGAGATGGTGACCGTTTTTATTTTCCCTTCGATGGGTCTGTGAATGTTTGATTTAATCACACCGACTTTTCCAGGGAAGCTTAACTCACCCTTGTCTGTTACCTTAACATTTTGAGGGAATTGAATGGATTGCTTATTCTTCTTGGATTTGAATCGGGGATATCTGGCCTGACCTTCAAAGAAGTTTTTATAAGCGGTTACCAAATTCAAAGTTGTTGACTGGAGGACTTGAGAATAACAATCTTTTAACCATTCAGTTTCTTGATTCTTCTTGAGTTGAGGGAGATAAGTATTCAACGCAGCGCGAGTCAATCCTTTACCTGTGGCTTTGTAGGTTTCAATGCAAAGATTCAGGGCAAAATTCCACCACCAGCGAGAGCATCCGAAGTGTTGGGATAACACCTGTTTCTGCTGATCACTGGGGTAGATTCTGACTTTGACTGCTTGATGTTTCACTGGTCTCACCTCCTGTTTACCACTATAGCATCTGCATGGTAAATTGTGTTTGTAATGTCCCGCCATTCATTCCCCGCATCCGCTCTTGACAAGTCCAACACCAATGTTCCTAATCATCTGGGACTTCTGGCTCCGATCTTGTTAAATTAAATACAGGGGTGCATCCGTTAAACTTGCCGACAACCTGGGTAGACTGAACCAGACAGGCAGATTCAATTCCCGGTGAACATCTATAAGTCTGAAAAATACTTAATGTCAGTCCAGAGGAGAGAAATTTGAACTTGATTTTAAACCTTGTTGATCAAAAAGGAGTATGCAGCCGATGGTCTTAACCACCGCAACCCAAAATCTTATTCAGAATCAATCTAAACTAAAACAAACCAATCC
The DNA here is from genome assembly GCA_903893625.1 of uncultured Oscillatoriales cyanobacterium. Lineage (GTDB taxonomy): Bacteria > Cyanobacteriota > Cyanobacteriia > Cyanobacteriales > Microcoleaceae > Planktothrix. Next base: position 12,448 of record CAITND010000206.1, on the reverse strand, counting down.
TAAAGCCCATAATCATTATCGATTTCAAGATTTTTTCAGCTTTGACTCGTCAATGGGCACGGTGACAGACTGGAATCAAATGCGAAATATCTTTACCAGTGAAGATTTTATTATTGGTTTGGTTGAGGGATTAGAAGAAGAAGTTGGCAATGCCTCATCCGTGATTATGTACACAATTGGTAAAGAATGGGGCGTTAAGGATGCCGCGTTTTTCCAACAGTGGTATGAAGCCGAGTTTGGTCAAAGTATTCGACAGTCTAACCTGATGTTTTTATTAGAAACCTGGTGGTGGCCTTTTACCTCCCAAGGTTGGGGACGTTGGGAAGTAGACATGAGCGATCGCAAACACGGCTGTATCTTTATTAATTTATTTGATTCGGCTGTTGCTCGAAGTCTCGGAGATGTGGGAAAACCCGTTTGTCATATTTATGCGGGATTATTTGCCGGATTTTTTAGCAATTTGGTCAAGAAAAGTCTAAGTTGTATTGAACTGCAATGTTATTCGATGGGAGAAACCTATTGTAAATTTCTTTTAGGAAATCCCGATCGCATCGATGCTGCGGGTTTCTGGTTAAATGAAGGTGCAACAGCTAGAGACATTCAACGGAAATTACAAGATGGAGTTGTGTTGCGATGAACAATCAAAAGCCTTGGCTGAGTGAGTCCGTTCAAGACTTTTTCGTGCGATTCGTTTAACCTAAAATAAGCTGAAGGGCTTATGGGACGGTTAACCCAGTTATTAAGACTGGTGATAACTGATTACATTTATGGGTGAAACTCCGTGAGTTAAGTCCCATCCCTCAAGTGCTAAGGTGAAAGCATAACCCCTAGTTTGCTTGGGTAGCAACTAACAGACTAAAGCGGGGTTAAAAGGTAGAACTACTGGAAGCCAAATCTGGTAACTATCGAGCAAGAAGTCCATGCGTAGCGAAAGCAAAGATGTGTCTGAACCATCGTGACTTGCAATGGTGTAATGGCTAAATCAAGATAAAACTTGATTAACACCAAGCCAAAAGGTAAGGATAGGGCATAAGCGGATGAAAAACCGACTTATCAGCACCGCCCAATAAACCCGGTGGATAGCATCACGCTAAAGACTTCAATCAATGTGTAATCGGAACGAAGTAATCCCTATATATCTCTGGAAAAGGTCGAAAACCCAGTAAGTAGCTAACGAATGATATGTAGGGAGGGGATGGTGTCAAAAGCGAATGCTTTGCTGTAATGGCAAAGATATGCTGACAGATGCCCGGTAATTCCAAAGAAATAGAACAAGTAGCAATTTATATGTCTAAAACGCAGAACAATCTGACGGTGGAATGGAGCGAAATCAATTGGCGTAAAGCTGAAAGATTGACGTTCAAGTTGCAAAAGCGAATATTTCGAGCGAGTGAACGAGGCGATGTTAAAGCAGTTCGTAAACTTCAGAAGACCCTGATTAATTCCTGGAGTGCAAAATGTATCGCGGTTCGTAAGGTAACACAGGACAACCAAGGCAAAAATACGGCGGGAGTGGATGGAATTAAATCTCTAACACCGAAGCAACGTATGAACCTTGTAGGACGATTAAAGTTAACCAATAAAGTAAAACCAACTCGTAGAGTTGACATACCTAAACCTGGTTCAACAGAAACCCGTTCATTAGGAATACCCACCCCCCCTGCCCCCCGTGCACGGGGGGTTGGGGGGGACGACCGCGCACTACAAGCGTTAGTTAAACTAGCGTTAGAACCAGAATGGGAGGCTAAATTCGAGCCTAACAGTTATGGTTTCAGACCAGGACGTTCCTGTCACGATGCAATTGAAGCAATATTTAACAGTGTTAGCTTAAAAGCCAAATATGTGCTTGATGCTGATATCTCAAAATGCTTTGACCGCATAGACCATAAAGCGTTACTCTCCAAAATACACACATACCCTACATTAAGCCGTCTGATTAAAACATGGCTTAAGGCAGGGTACTGCGTCGGAAAAGAACTCTTTCCTACCAATGATGGTACACCACAAGGAGGGGTAATTTCACCCTTACTTGCGAATATTGCCCTACATGGTATGGAAGAAAGAGTCATGCAATATGCAGAAACTCTAAAAGGAAGAAAACGGGATAACCGTTGGTCACTTAGTTTAATCCGATACGCTGATGACTTTGTAATAATCCACGAGGATTTAAACGTTGTCAAAAAGTGTCAAGAGATAATTATCAAATGGTTAAATGATTTGGGATTGGAATTAAAACCAAGTAAAACAAAAATAACCCACACCCTCAATGAAATTGACGGAAAGGTAGGGTTTGAATTTTTAGGATTCCATATACAACAGCACAAAACAGGAAAATACAGATGTGCTAATAACACAAAAGGAATTCCACTAGGTTTTAGTACATTAATCACACCCTCAAAAACCAAAATTAAGACTCATCTCGTCAAAATAGCTGAAGTAATAGACACCCATAAGAACGCCTCGCAAGCTGCTTTAATAAGCAAGCTAAACCCAATTATAAGAGGCTGGTCAAACTATTATTCAACAGTGGTTAGTAAAGAAATCTTCTCAAAGGTTGATAAACTAACGTATGACAAGTTAAGAGCCTGGGCAAAAAAGAGGGGAAAAGGGAACATCAATAAAGACAAATACTGGAGAACAGTAGGCGACAAAAATTGGTGTTTCAGTACAGAAAACGGATTAGAATTAGTCACCCATGCCAGTACACTAATCGTAAGGCATACAAAGGTTAAAGGTGAAGCTAGTCCGTTTAATGGAGACTGGACTTATTGGAGTAAACGACGAGGCGAATATCCTGAAACTCCAAAAAGAGTGGCAACACTTATCAAAAAGCAAAAGGGTATTTGTCCTCAATGTGGTCTGTATTTCACAATTACAGACAGTGTAGAAGTTGACCATATTAAACCAACATCATTAGGTGGAAAAGACATCTATGATAACCTTCAACTTCTACACAAACATTGTCACGACACAAAGACGGCAAATGATGGTTCTTTAATCAAGAATCACGATAATAAAACCGTTTTGAATCGTATCCATAACAAGGATGGAATTATCAAGGAGCCGTGTGAGGTGAAAGTCTCACGCACGGTTCTGAAGGAGAGGTTAGGAGGGCAACCTCCTAATCGACTCTAACAGTAATCTCAATTGGTTGGGTATACCCTCACGGGTGCAAAATGGTCATCCGACTCCCTCAAAGGTGAATTTAACTCTATCCGTCGCCGATTTTTTTCAAAATATTGATTGGGAAGGAGTTCCCCAAGTGGGAGTTATGCCTGTTATTTCTGCTTCTTCTGCGTCCGATAACTCGAATGAACTCGATGTCACCATCGATGATCTAATGGGTTTATTTTAAATCACCGAATCAGCCAACAGTAATCAGTAATTAATTAATAGTTAGTAGTTGTCAATTGTCAATTGTTAGCCAGCAAGGACACTAACACTACAAAACCCAAAACTGATTACTGATTACTGTTTACTGATTACTGTTTACTGATTACTGTTTACTGTTTCATGAACATCTTGAATTTCTATGCAAGCCGAATTAAATGAATTATTAGTTCAAGCGGAAAATCGCTATCTTCAAACTGAAGAATTGCTGGGTTTTAAAAGCTATGCAGAGACTTTAGCCCAACGATTAAAAATTTATGAATTTCTTCGGGATCGGGAAATTGTTATATTTCAGCCGATTGCGGATCAAATTCAAACCATATTTCCTCAAGAAAAGCAAGAACGCTTAGAACAGATTCTACAACAATGGATTCTGATTTTTCGCCATAGTGCGATGGCGATGTTATTGAATGATTCCAAATACCTTCAGGAACGAGTCATTGATTGGTTATCGGGTTTAGTTCAAGCCCATAATAGCCAAGTAATTGATACTCAAGTTTATCAATTGCTCAATGCGCGTTTAAATGAATTACTCTCGCCAAAAGCACTGATTTTCTTACAACCCTTCTTGGAACAGGTTAAAACTCAATTGCTAGAGCCACCGAACACAGAAGCTTGAACGGTAATAATTAGTGCTTTTTCAGGAGCCATTGTTCACAATTAACCTCTTTGTTCATCAACCGTTAACGGTTAACTATCAACCGTCAATACAACCTGTCTAAATTATGATTGAAATTACCAATTTACTCACGAAACCCCAACTTCCAGGCAACTATTTCGCATATAATGCTTATGTGAAAGGAGATTTAGAATTAGGTTTGCTAGAAAATCGCCTCGGTGGGCGTCTACTTGGTCTTCCCTCAACCCTGCTCCAAGCGATTTATGCCGGGTTAGAACAAGAAACGGGTCAAGCAACCCGCTTAGTCTTATTCAATTGCGGTCGTTGGTGGGGAAAGAATTTTTATGTCCGTTTTTGTGAAGAAATTAGTGAATATTATGACAAAGCTGTAGCTCAAATGGAAATGATTGAATTAATCCAGTGTTTACAACAATGTTGGAAAACTCATGGTTGGGGAACATTTGATTTTGATCCCCAGTATGTTAACGCTGGATTCCTAATTATAATTACAAAAAATTCCCCCTTTGCCAGTGTTGCCCCTCCCTGGAATCGACCTGTTTGTTTTTTGGAAGCTGGAGTTTTTAGTTCCTTTTTTAGTCGATTAACAGGGCGAGAACTCCATTGTGTTCAAACCTCCTGTGAATCTATGGGCGCAGATTGTAATCGATTTATTCTCGGTTTAAGTAATCGTTTACAATCCGCAGAAGCCTTAGTTGATCAAGGAAAAAATCATGAAACTATTCTTAAGGAACTCTGTGAAACATCGTGATTGAGAAGTTCCCCGTTGATAGGCGAGTTATTTTAGGTTAAACCCATGGACGCTATTGAACTGCTGAGTCGATATGCAGACGGAGAACGGGATTTTAAAGGCGTCAGTCTACGAGGTATTATTCTGAGTAGCAATTCTTATCGACCCAATACGGTACCAACTCTGGGTTTAGCTAATATTCGAGAACCTCAAAATCGACCGCATCTAATTGGTGCAGATTTAAGCAATGCTGACTTAACCGAAGCCCATCTCAGTCTGGTTAACCTGAGTAAAGCCAATTTAACCGGAGCCAATTTAACCGGGGCTAATCTTAGTGGAGCCAGTCTGAGTGGCACAATTTTAACCGGGGCTAACCTGAGTCGGGTTAACCTGGAAGGGGCTCACCTCAATTGGGCAAATTTGCAAGAGGCCGATCTTAATCATGGTAATCTCAAAAGTGCTGATTTTAGTTCTGCAATTCTCCTAGAAGCTGTTTTGAGTCAAGCCTGTTTGATCAAAGCCTATTTAATTAAAGCGAATCTCCGTCAAGCCATCTTAAAAAACACGGATTTAACGCAAGCTAATTTGAAAGATGTAGACTTATCAGGAGCAGATTTGAGTCAAGCTATAATTGTCCGCGCTAATTTAAGTGGTGCTAATTTGATAGGGGCTGATTTGAGTCAAGCCCAAATGTTAAAAGCAAATTTAAGACACGCTGATTTAACAGATGCTTTTCTCAATTCTGCCAGTTTATTAGAAGCGGATCTCAATGAGGCAAACTTAAGTCGAGCCAATCTGAGTAAAGCCAATTTGAGTAAAACTTATCTTAGGAATGTGTGTTTAAATGGTGCTCATTTAAGTGGGATTAATTTAAGTGGTGCTGACTTAGGTGGAATTGATTTAAGGCAAAAATTATTAACGGGAATTAATTTAGCAGGGGCTTATTTAAGCGAATCTAATTTGGAAGGGGCATTACTCATGGATGCGAACTTAAGTTCTAGTAACTTAAGTTCTAGTAACTTGAGTAAAGCTTGTCTGATTAATGCCGATTTAAGAAATACTCATCTGGGTAATGTTAATTTAACAGAAGCGAATTTAATGGGAGCCAATTTAAGCAAGGCTGATTTAAGAGGGGCTAATTTAAAAGGGGCTATTTTAGCCAATGCTGAAGTTAAGGGTGCACTGTTACAGGGTGCTATATTACCCAATGGAAAAGTTCATACATGATCAGAGCAGGGGAAGTTTATGAAAATCTTTTTTTAGATAAAATGGTTAAATCAAGTTTAATTAGAGGTAAAAATAAATCATTTTCTTCCGGCGTTAAATAGCTTTCAATCACATCAGACATCTCTTGATAAGTTAATTGAGTTAAATTTTGGACTTTAAACGCTTTTAAAATTGTTGCAAACCAAATTAATAAGCGTTCCCGTAAGTAATCAGGATCATCTATTAATAAAGCCATTGCTGAATATCGTAAAACTCTGATGGTATCTAAACGCCATTTTGAGGTAAAATCAACAGAACCCTGGATAAAAATTGCCTGGTTCATCTGTTGAAGTTTGTCTTGAATTTGATCAATAATTACAGATTCATTCTTTTTAATTTTTTGATAGGCACTGACGCGATATTTTAACGTCTCTAAATAGGACTTTAAAAAGTCTAATTCTTCCGGTGTTGCATAACGACCATCGACTTCAACACTCAAACGTTGTAACTGAGTCAACATAAGTATTACCAAGGTCTAAATGTCACCAATATAATCAGTTATCAGTTATCAGTTATCAGTTATCAGTGAAACAGATAAAACCAAGATTTTGTTGATTAAAAGAACTGTAAACTGGCTCATAACTGATGACTGATGACTGATGACTGATTACTGATTACTGATTCCCGTCATCTTTAGCGTTACGAGTTCGAGCTAGATATTCGCCCACTTGCACACGAGTTTCTTTCAACTGACTCAGAATTGAGCGAGTAATCAATTTTCCAGATTCCACCACAACTTGCCCTGTAATCGGATGCAGAAGTTCTTGTTCTGCTCGTCGCCCAACTAACGATTCTATATCTTCAATGGCATCAATATACATCCCAGAAGGTAATTCAACAATAATTCCTTCCCCAATAACGTGAGCTTGACAAGCTAAACGGGAATTGGGTTTGGCTGTTGTGATCACTTCTAATGTTCTTTGTTCACGACGGCTAACTTTAGATAAACCATCCATGCCATCTTTAATAAAAACATGGCAGGTTGCACACATTCCTCGCCCCCCACATTCTTTCAGGACGTGAAGTTCCTTGGTCATTAATGCCGAAAGCAAATTAGAATTAGTCTTAACTGCCATTTCTTCGGCAATTGGTTCTAGTCGAAGTATTTTAGCCATTTGGAGTAAAAATTAAATTAGATCAGCAATGGACATAAAAATATAGATTGCACAATCAAACCGTTAGATTCTGGATAACAGGGGCGTTAACTCCGCGAAATCGAATCATAATACTAGATTTAGGTTTTAGAACGATGCAGTTCAGCATCAGGCTCTTTTACCCAAATTGCATACCCTTTTGGGGTTTTTATAATCACGGTGCTGTCTCCTCCATTTGCCAGTTTAGCAATGATTTCTAACGTTTTATCCCCACACTCTACCGCTTTAAAAAAACTGTAGTATTCCTGATCAACACAAACCGCAACCACAGGTTTCTCTAAGTCCGGTACTTTGATCTGACAGGTTCGATATTGGTTTTTAGATTGTATGATTTTAGTAGGGGCAGGCCCCTGCTGTCGTTTTGGGGATTCCGATTCAACTGAAGAAAACATAAGTGTTCGTCATCGCTGGATAACTTGATGATTTGTCAGTAATGCCTAGATTTTAGGTATACTTTAATACTATCGGAAATACCGTTAATGAGGCGGTCGAAAATAAACCATGCAGGCTTCTCGATACCGAATTTTGGGATTAGTAGGACAAGGCCAATTTGGGAAGGTTTACTGTGCCAGTGATCGTCGCACGGGACAACTGGTGGCTCTGAAGGAACTGAGTCATCAGCGCGCACCCACTCACCAGTTTTTGCAGGAACTGTGGTTTATTATTAGTCTACAACATCCCCACATTGCTGCCTGTCTAGGCCTTGAACATATCCAGACAGGACGCTATTTGGTGATGGACTATTGCGAGGGGGGAACACTGCGTCATCTTCTCGAACAACAGGATTCTCTGCGGCTACAAGAAGTGTTAAACCTGATCATTGGCGTTTTAGACGGTTTACACTACGTTCATCAACGGGGTATTATTCATTGTGACATTAAACCTGAAAATATCCTACTCACCCTACAATCCCAAGGATGGCATTCAAAATTATCAGACTTTGGGATTGCTCGCCGTCTTCATAAGGCTGGAAAATTGTCACCCTCTGAAAAACCCTCCACGTTTACCGGGGGATCTCCCGCTTACATGGCTCCAGAACGGTTTTATGGTCTTTATTCGCCCCGATCAGATATTTATGCTGTTGGGATTGTATTATTTGAACTCTTAGTGGGCGATCGCCCTTTTCATGGTTTACCTGGGGAGTTGATGTGGGCGCACTTAAATCAACGGTTGCAGATCCCCCCAGAGATTCCAGAAGTCTTACAAACCGTGATTCAAAAAGCTTTAGAAAAGCTCCCGGCTCGTCGCTACAGCACCGCAGACGAAATGGCAGAAGCATTGCGGAAAGTCATGGTTAATCCCCAAATTCAAACTCTTGCTGACTCTATTATTGTTTGGAAAATCCCTGATTCTCCCCCTAAAAATCCTTCCAAATTGTCGGAAGTTAATCCTCCTAGTGTTCCTTTATTACTTGATCACTCTATTTCTTTACCATCGGTTCAGCATTCCAGATTTCCTCTCAGTTGTATTGCGAATTTTCCTTATCTTTATACAGCCTTTGGTCAAACTTTAGAAATTTGGTCTACGCCTCAAAATTCCTCTCCCTCAGTTCAGCAAGTTGATGTTTCTCCTCAAGAGCAAATTCAATTCTCCGAACCCATTCTAGCGATGCTTCCCACGGCAAATGGCTGTTGCATTCTCACCCAAAATCGAATTCATCACTTTACCCCTTTTCAAAGAAATCCTAAATTTTTGTTAAATTTGAGTACCATTGAATCGCTAAAATCTTATCATCAAAAATCGACTATCGATAACTCTGGGGGAAAAGATGATCAGTTAACGGCTTTAAAATTAGCATCATCTCAGGATTTACGGTATAGAATAGCAATTGAACCTGAGAGTCACTATATGGCTTTAGCATTTTCGGGACAATTACGATTTTATTCATTAACAGAAAAATTTGGTTCTACTTGCATCAAACCGCTCAAGAAATTATCATTTTCTGTTCCCCAAGTTCCAGAAATTATGTTTTTAGATCGCCGACATTTACTGGCAATTTGGTTAAACTTTAAGAACCAAAATTTTAATATGTTCCGGGTATATACTCGCCGAGGAATACCCATTGGAAACCTGAAATTATCAATTCCTTTAAAACAGATCCTTCCGACTCCCCAACCCTATACTTTATTAGGCATAGGACAAAATGATCAACCCCACCTTGTTCTATTACATTTAAAACCTCTCAGTGTCATTCGGATTCCTTTAAATTCTCCACCAACCCTCGCTTGCGCCACTCCTTGGGGATATGTTATAGCGGATCAACAGGGAAAATACACCTGCTTCAATTTAGAAGGGAATTTTTTAGAGAATTATCTTGGCCCTGTTAATCCTCAAGCCATGACTTCTTGGGGAGAAACAGGTTTAGCCATTGTCAATCATACCGATCAACAGGGTTATTTACATTTTGTAAAATCTATTAATTTTGAGCAAGACTTATGAATAACAATCCATTAATGCCATCAATTGATTCTCCAGAAATCACAACAAATATTATCGAAAAATCATCAACAACTCATCTTCAGAGCTTAGATGATTTTCTCGATCAAACCCTCATTAAGTTTATTGATCCGGTTGCCCTCAATTCAGTTCCTGACTCTGCTGAAATTCCCGCTCCTTTAGTCCAAGCTATGCAAGGATTAGTTCAAATTATTGCTCATTTGCGATCGCCCAATGGAGCATGGCCTCCCAATTTACCCCAAACACCTGAAAATCTAATTCCTTATGTTACCGAAGAAGTCTCTGAAGTTTTAGCAGATTATCAAACTCACTATATTTCTGTCTCTGAGATTTTACCCAATTCCCCAGAGAGGAAAGACTCAAACATTCAACCTCCAGTTATTTTATTCCTTAATACTTTAATTCCTAAACTGTTATGGAATTTAGCACAAACGTCCTATGAATTCCTGCGACTTTTAACCGGAATTAATGCTGAAATTTTATTACCTCATCAAGATTGGACTCCGGGAAAATTAAGATTAGTTGCTAGTCTGATCATTAAAACAGAAAATCTACAAAGTTCAATTGATTTAGCAACCAGTTTTTCACCCCCTCCCTTGATTAATTCAGAAGCTTATCTTCAATCTAACGACTGTTCTTTTTGTCAGCATCCTTTAGAATCTCAATTTTTCTTACAGCAAATCATTAATCACCTTCAGGATAATTTTAATCAGATTAACTTCTTTACTCATCCTATCAAAGCTGAACTTCTCTATCCTAAAAGTCAATGGGAACCTAGTCAAATCAGTATAGAGATGGGATTTCAATTTATTCCCGATCCTAAAACATCAGAAGTCATCCCCTGCAATTATTTTTTAGACAATGCTCATATAGAAGCAGATTTTTTCTCAAATACACCCATTCAAGATGTCGAATATTCTATTTTAGCTTCCGTTTCTCAAGCCTGTTTATTAACAACACAAATTCGACTCATTGATCCCGGTATTATTCAACCTTATATTCAAAGCCAAATTCAGCACTATTGGTCACCTTGGCTCAAACAAAAGAAATATTTACAACAGATCAATCAACAACAATCTAATAATCTCAACCCTTACCAAGAGACATTGTTAACGATTGATTCTCCAACTGAATCGTCCTATTTAATCGAGTTGATCCAAATTGCCGATGAATTAGTTGATGTGATTTACAGTCCCAAATCTCCTTCTAGCCTGATTCGTCTTCAACCCGAAATGCCATTAATAGAATTATCCCTAAGATTATTATGGCAAATGGTTAAAAGCAGTTACAATGTCATGCAAATGATCAGTGGGGTAAAAGCTAAAGTCTTACAACCAGGATTAGTTTGGCAAACAGGAACATTGAGATTATTAGCCGTTTTAAATGCAGAATTTTTAAGCGATGCTTGGGAAGTGGATATTGCGAGCAGCCAACCTCTAAAATTTGACTTACACCCCCTTGCTCCAGAATCTATTATTCAATCTGATGGGAGCGAATGGTGTCGATTTCCTCAATCCCTGGAATTTTTAAAGATGCAAATCATCAATTTATTAGAAACTATTCCCGAACTCAAAAGCTGGATGAAAGGAGTCAAAGTAGATTGGGGAAATTATAATGAGAATTTAGAATTGTCTATTAATTGGCAATCTGGATTAGCTCAACTCAGTCTCGATTTTGAATGGATTCCTGAGCAGACCAATTTCCCAGAATCAGATCACTTATCTTCTTTGTAGATATTATCTCAATGTATATTTACGCTTTTTTGAAAACACCAACATCACCCCTCAATCTTCCTCCTGGAATTAAGGGTAGTTTAGAAATTATCAGTTCTCAAGGGTTATCTGCTCTTGTAGAACCGGATTTACAAGCTGAAGATCTCCCCGACACCGACGAACAGTTAATGCAATTCGTTGTAATTCATGATCAAATCACCTGTGCAGTTTTTCACCAAACTTCCCTATTACCCGTCCGTTTCGGAACTTGTTTCCATTCCGAGATAGCCCTTTTCGAGCATTTAGCCCTAAATCAACAGAACTACATCCGAAAATTAGAACAACTTCAAGGAAAAGCCGAGTATTGCTTGCAGGGAGTTCCCCTTGCCCCCCCCCAAAATCCCCCCAATCAACCCAACCCCACAGATTCACCCCCCCTGCGAGGACGAGACTACTTTTTAGCCAAAAAACAATTACATCAGCGTCAATTAGAACATCAGCAGCAGCAAAGCCAACAATGGCAACAGCTAATTGACATGATTAGCCAGACCTATCCAGAAACTCGTCTTGCCGATAGTCAACCCAACCGAGAACGAATCTATATATTGATACCCCTGACTAACGATCTCAAACTCAAACAGCAACTCAACCACTGGCACAGCCAATACACTTATTGGCAGTTAAGTCTTGGGGAGGCTCTACCTCCTTACCATTTTTTATAATTGCCCCTGGGTCTGGCCAATTCCAAACAGAATTTTTCCCAGCCCTGCCATCTCAAGAGAGAAGGGAACGGCTGAAACCCCCATTAAATAAGGGTTTAAAAATCCGTAAAAAAAAATTCCCAAAAGGGGTTGACAAACCCGTGGAGGTTAGATACATTGGTAAATGCGCTTGAGAGACGAAAGAAACGAAAGCGCGACCGAACCTAGAAAAAAGAATACGTTTGAAAGTCGAATTAACAAAATCCTAGTCAAAAAACTAAGAGAGAAATCAGTTAAAAGACTGAAGACTCCAAAAAGATAACATGACTAGCAAGTCTAGTCAAGATCAAGAGCTAACAGATTCTTCAAAATGGAGAGTTTGATCCTGGCTCAGGATGAAC